>JAJRSG010000117.1 GCA_024278915.1 Alphaproteobacteria bacterium | reverse complement strand
GTATAATTCAGAATAGGTGCGTTTATCAACTCCTAGAGCTTCGGATAATTTACGCCCTTCCAGAACTTGAGAGCGAACACCCAATAAACTATTTCGCATTGGAGACCCTTCGAATTGAAGAGCTGTAATTTGCAAGGCATCCACCACAGGCGTGTCCGCACGGATCAAAATGGCTAATTGCCGTGTGGCTTGTGTTAAAATTCGGGTCTTCACTTTGCCGATTGTTTGTGTTGGTGCGCTAGAATCTTGCCGTGTTTGTTTACGGCTCTGGCTTTCGTGCATAGCCAATGTGGTCAGCCCTTTGGCTTTAAGGTCTCTGCGTGCTGCCCTCGCACTTGTTGCCATAACCGTACCACGGCGTGTCTTACCTTTGTCAGTTAGTGCTTCATAATCATATGCCTGCATCAGGTATCACCAGACTGTCGACAAACTTTAATTACTTCTTCTGAACTAACGAGCCCGCTACAAACATGTTTGGCGCCAGATTGTAAGAGAGTATCCATTTCGCGAAATGCATATTTTTCCATGTCCTGTTCTCGCGCTCCATCATGAATAAGAGAACGGAGTTGATCATCCATCACAAGAGTTTCGTATAAACCAACCCTCCCCAAATAGCCAATATTATGGCACTTCTCACATCCATGAGCTTTATAGAAAACATGTTTTCCCGAAAGACCAAGTAATTTAAGTTCTGTTGAATCCGGAATATATGATTGCTTACAATCATCACACAATCTTCGCACAAGCCGTTGGGCAACAATGGCTGTGACCGTGGAGGCAAGCAGAAATTTTTCTACTCCCATATCCCGCAGTCGCGTAATGGCTGCTACAGCGGAATTCGTATGTACTGTGGAGAGAACCAAATGCCCAGTTAAACTGGCTTGTACGGCAATACTTGCCGTTTCAGGGTCCCTGATTTCACCAACCATCACAACATCAGGGTCCTGCCGCAAAATTGCCCTCAAGCCAGCAGAAAAGCTCATTCCTGTTTTATTGTTCACCTGCGTTTGCCCAATGCCGTCAAGCACATATTCAATCGGGTCTTCAACCGTCAATATGTTCCGAGAGGCCTCATTTAGCGCACTAAGAGCAGCATAAAGTGTTGTTGTTTTACCAGAACCGGTAGGCCCGGTAACGAGTATAATTCCATTTGGTGTTTCCAAAGCTTTGGAAAAAACAGTCGTCATATCTTCCGACATGCCCAATTCATTTACCCCTAACAATGCCTGTTCTTTGTTAAGCAATCTCAGAACGACCCGTTCGCCAAACCTAGACGGTAGAGTTGATATTCTAACATCCACGGCCTGCGACCCAAGGTTTAAAGAAAACCGACCGTCTTGAGGCATACGTTTTTTAGCAATATCAAGTCTAGCCATCACTTTAATTCTGGAAACAAGAACCGATGATAAATGGGAAGGCAAAGACAAAATTTCACGTAAAACACCATCAATCCGAAATCTAACCGATAGTCTTGTTTCATGAGGCTCTATGTGAATGTCCGACGCCCGTAAACGAATTGCTTCTTGAATCACGCCATTAATCAGGCGAATGATTGGCGCATCATCATCGCTATCAAGCAAGTCTTCTGTCTGTGGCACATCATCCGCTAGCGAATATAAGTCCCCTTGATCTCTTGTGGCATCAGCCGCCGAGTCTTCCAACCCGCTACTGGCATAGGTTTTCGATAGTGCTTTATCAAATTCTGAATGAGAAAGTTTTTGTAAACTGATTGGAGCAGACAAAACTCTTCGGGCTTCCAAAATGGCTTCCTGTTTCGTATCCGTGCGAATGCCAATACGGACTGGCTTCGCATAATCTAAAACCACTAATCCCCATTGCTTGGCAAAGCTATAGTTGAGGCTTATTTGCTCCGGTTCCGACATTGCATTACTGTCCGGTTTTTGGAACTTGCATTTGCTGTAAAGCTTGATCCAGTAAAGACTGTTCCCGTCCGTTCTTTTGATATTCTTCGTTCCGCATCAAATCCATTTTTCGTTGTGTTAACGGCGCTGCATCTTCACTTGACCTAATAATTGTCGGACGAATAAACACCATTAAATTAGTACGTTTACGAGATTTATTGTGGGATTTAAAAAGCTCGCCAATGGCAGGTATATCGCCAAGAATAGGTACCTGCGAGCGAAAGATTTGTTCGTCATCCTGCATCAACCCGCCAAGGACGATAATTTCGCCATTTTCAGCCAATACAGTAGTTGATATTTCGCGTTTGTTTGTCACTAAGTCGGTAGCAATAATTGATGCATCGGCGGCAATGCTTGAGACTTCTTGTTTGATCTCAAGACGGACAACATCGCCCTCATTAATTTGTGGTAGCACTTCTAACTTAATACCGATCTCTTCGCGGTTAATTGTTCTAAACGGGTTAGTATTACTCGTTCCCAAGGCCTCGCCACTGGTAAAGGGGACTTCTTGTCCAACCAAGAAGGTGGCAGGCACATTATCCATCGTGGTCACGAATGGTGTTGAAAGAACATTTGAATCTGTATCGTTTTTGACCGCATTCAAAATGGCACCGAACAATCCGTTAGAACCATTTCCACCAATCCCAATCGTACCGCCTTGCAAACCCAATAAAGATGTAATCGCGGCGTCTTGTAAATCCGCTTGCCCAGTTGTTCCCAAGTTATTTCCTGCCAATGCACCCGTAATCGCTAATAAATTAGGGGCCGAACGGGTGTAGTTTGTCGAGATAAATGGCAAGCTAGACTTATCATTACCCGCCAAGATAAATTGCACCCCTAAATCTTCTGCAGCCGTATCTGAAATTTCAACAATAATCGCCTCGACCAGAACTTGCGCTCTGCGAATATCAAGACGCCGGATAACCCCTTCTAACTCTTGCTGAACAGATGGCTTCGCACTAATGATCAGCATATTACTGCCTGGTTCATAAGCAACGCTCGGTTTTGGCCCTGATTTAGTTTTGTCTTCATAGGCAGGCAATATCTTTTCCAAAACCGCGATTACGTCATCACCATTAGCGTATCTCAGGGGAATAACGCTTACCTGTCCGCGTTTTGCCGAACCAGCCGCGTCCATTTCCAATACCATTATTCGTAACTGCTCAACTTTCGCAGGCGCTCCTCGC
>JAJRSG010000116.1 GCA_024278915.1 Alphaproteobacteria bacterium | reverse complement strand
TCGTAGAATGGTGCATGCCGCTGATTTTGAAGTGGCCGCCCCAAGTTTTGTCTGTGCCCGTGATGATGAAACTGTGATCAAAGCTCAGTGTCATGCTATCGATATTACTCCATTACATATTATACTTGAGCCTATGGGGCGAAATACAGCCCCTGTTGCAGCGGTTATTGCTGAAGTTTTTATGGATATAGATCCTGATGGTTTGGTTTTGCTTGTCCCTGCGGATCATTATATTGCGAATGATAAAGAATTTTGGCGATGCGTAAAAAAGGGGATTGAGTGTGCTAAAAACAACAGGCTTGTTACCTTAGGTATTAAAGCCATTTCGCCTGAAACGGGTTACGGATATATTCATCAGGGAGAAAAATTGGCAGCAGATGTTTACCATGTAAACGCTTTTGTTGAAAAACCTGATGTTGATACGGCGCAAGGATATTTACAGTCTGGCGATTATGTTTGGAATGCAGGGATATTTTTATTTGCACCACAAACCATGACGGACAGTTTTGCTCGTCACGCGCCGGATATATTGTCTGCTTGCCAATTAACCCTAAAGAGATCAAGGCTTGATGATATGTGTATCTTTTTAGATGAAGCCGCCTTTGCTGCCTGCCCATCAGATTCACTGGATTACGCAATCATGGAAAAATCTGATAATGTGGCCGTTGTGGCGCCGGTGGATGTTGGTTGGAATGATATTGGTTCATGGTCGGTACTTGCGGATCTCAATCAAAGCAAAACCGGTGAGGCTGGTGGTAAGGGTGATATCATTGCTCTTGAATGCGAGAATACATACTTACATTCTGACGGGCCATTGGTGGCAGGTGTTGGTCTTGAAAACCTGATTGTGATTGCGACCAAAGATGCCGTGCTTGTATTGCCAAAAGATCGTGCTCAAGATGTTAAAAAAATCGTTGAAAAACTCAAACGCGATGGGCGTATGAAGTTGTGCTAAGAACGGACCCTGCCTTTTCCATGTTTGTTGAATGGTGTAAAACGGATGCGCTGCCTTATTGGGCTGCCACAGCTTTGCGGCCATCTGGAGGGGTGCACGAATTTTTGTATATGGATGGGACACCTGTCCTTAATATTAACCAACGTATGCGCGTGCAGGCTCGTTTTGCTTATGTCTATGCTCATGCTGGCGCGCTTGGCTGGTATAAAGATGCACGAAAAATATCAGATCACGCATGGAATTATTTGATTGGTGTTGGGAGTGTTGGCGCGAACAGTATTTCGGAAACGGGTTATGAGGGATGTGCGCATTTACTTGGCCCTGATGACCAGCTTTATGATGGGGGCCGTGATACTTATGCTCAAGCGTTTGTTATTTTGGCTGGGGCGTGGCGGTATATTGCTTTTAAGGATGAGGCTTCTTTACAAGTAGCGACGGATACACTCCGCTTACTCGATACATATATGGCGGCAGATAATGGGGGGTATTTAGAGGGTTACCCAGCTTCTTTACCCCGCCGCCAAAACCCGCATATGCATTTATTCGAAGCATTACTTGCGATGTATGACGCAACCATGTGCCAAGAATACCTAAAACGCGCTGGTGAAATATATACTTTATTCACGCAGTTTTTTTTCGATAAAGAAACGGGTACGATTATTGAATATTTTAATGAGGATTGGTCTCGGGCCAGTAATCATGGTGGCCCCGTCGAACCTGGTCATATGGCCGAGTGGTGCTGGTTGCTCCGTGAATATGAAGCACGCACGAAAGAAAATGTGGGCAATATAGCTGATCAGCTCTACGGGACAGTTCTTGAAATTGGATGCAATAAAAAAACAGGCTTTATTTGTGATATTTTGAAAGAATTGCCAGCGCGTTACCGCACCTGGCCGCAGACTGAATGGATTAAAGCGTCATTGGTACAAGAACGCGCAGGTTATCCAGGCGCTGGTAAAATTGCTGCCGACACAACAAGGGCAATGTTAAATACCTATTTGAATGTTCCCGAAAAGGGAGGCTGGGGTGATCAACTTGATGCAGACGGAGAGATGATATCGAGTACAATGCCGACCAGTACATTTTACCATTTATTTTGTGCCGCTGCTGAAGTGCAGGCTTTTAAAAAATTTAACTAGCCATTGAAAGCGTGGGTGCAATTGTTTTTATGGCCGCCAAGCCCTTGGCTAAGTCATCAAGAATATCTTGTGGGGTTTCAAGTCCGACAGATAGGCGAATGAGCCCTTCAGAAATTCCGTGTGCTTTTCTTTCTTTAACGCTATAGGCGCTATGGGTCATACTGGCGGGATGTTGAATAAGGCTGTCAGGATCCCCAAGGCTAACGGCTCGCTTAATCAGGGTGAGAGTGTCCATCATGGCTACTCCTGCTTGCTTACCACCGATGACTTCAAATGCGATCATGCCGCCAGGCTTTAGCATTTGTTGTTGCGCCAAATCGTATTGGTTGAAAGTTTTAAGGCCGGGGTAATATACTTTGGCAACTAAGGGGTGGGCTTCCAGTTTTTTTGCAATGAACATCGCACTTCCGCAGTGTCGATCCATGCGAAGTTCTAGGGTTTTGAGACCTCGCATAATTTGATGTGCGGTTAATGGGGCCATGACGGCGCCAGTCATATCTTTTAATCCAACTAAGCGAACTTGTGTCAAAAGGTCTTGTGACCCAGCAACCATACCGCCGACAAGGTCCCCATGGCCTCCAAGATATTTTGTGGCGGAATGAACTGTAATATCTGCCCCGAGCTCTAGAGGTCGAGATAGATACGGTGTGCAATAAGTATTATCGACGATTGTTAGGGCATCATATACTTTTGCGATTTGGGAAATTTGTGCGATGTCAACAAGTTCCATATTGGGGTTAGATGGGGTCTCGAAGAAGATGCATTTTACTTTATCCGACATCACAGACTGGACAGCTTCAATGTTGCACATATCTACGGAGTGAATTTTGATATCAAATTTACTTAATCCGTGTTCTAGAAATGCAAAAGTGCAACCATATAATGTTTTGGCGACAACTATTTCATCTCCAGCTTGTAATATACTCCATAAGACCGAGGTGATTGCTCCCATGCCTGACGCGCAGGCGAGAGCAGCTTCTGCGCCTGCAATGGCGGCAAACCTACGTTCTAAAATATCCAAGGTTGGGTTGGAAACGCGGCTATAAAAATGCCCTAATTCTAAGCCTTCAAATCTGTCGGCGCCTTGCTTCGTGCTTTCAAACACAAAGGTAGAGCTCATATAAACAGGAGGAACCAAGGCGCCGTGATTGTCTGATTGCGTGTCACCGGCGTGAATAGCGCGTGTGGCAAACCCGAATGAACGTGAATTAGAACTTTCCATGCTTTTCTCCTCTGTGTTTTTTGTTTTGCACTAATAATGAAGACTTATGATTGCGTATTTTCTCTTTATGTGGACATATTTAGTGGAATCTGCCAATATGTTGCATATGGACGCAATTGATAGAAAAATAATTCGTGAATTACAACGAGATGCAAGGCTAACTAATCAGGCATTGGCAGATAAAGTGGGTTTGTCTCCCTCTCCTTGTTTGCGGCGCGTACGGCGGCTTGAACAAGAAGGGATTTTGGCGGGTTATACGGCTTTGGTTGATCAAGAAAAATACGGATTACCGATCAACGCATTTGTAAATATTCGCATGGAATCCCCTGCGCCAAAAAATATTCACGCCTTTGAGGGGGCCATTCAAAAAATTGACGAGGTTATTGAATGTTACCTGATGACGGGAAATCGGGATTATTTGCTTCATGTGGCCGTACGGGATTTGAAGTCTTATGAAGCCTTGGTGCGTGATAAATTATCTTCCATTCCCGGTGTTTCCTCTCTGGAATCAAGTTTTGCCTTTGGGCAGGTAAAGCGAACACATTTATTGCCTATGCTATTGGTTTAGGCCTTCACTCCGATGCATCTGATGGCGTCAACGCCATTGGCACGAGAACTTAAGGGAATGGGGATAGAGCTACTCACCATTGGGTCGCGGATATAAAACCCGCGTGTAGTTTCTTTGACCACCATCGCCCAATGTGTACGGCGTGAGGGAAGGTCAAATTTGACCAATGGATAATAACCTGCTGCTAGGCAATTGCGGATGGTTTTGTTGTCTTTCCGTTGATAAAATACGGTTTTGGCTTTACCGCCAGTTACTTTTTCTAAACCACTCCACACCAATAACCCTTGGCTCGTAAACCCGTCATTGGATTTTAGGCGTTTGGTCAAGTCGCCTGGGTCTGTGTGAAACCCAAGATTAGTTAAAGCCATGGCTGCTGCCGTTACTAGGCATCCATAGCCTTCAAGGCTTTCGCCAGAACCACCGAGGGTTTGCTTGGCCCATTTAGGGTCGGTTTGCAAGAATTGCACTGTGTCTGCTAATGCCAGTTTCACATTTTTTTTAGTAGAGGGCGAAACAGGCGGTGGTGTTGTTGAGCAGGCGGCAATGCAAGTGGTGATCAATATATATTTAATAGTTAGTGCAAGCTTATTCATGGCACGGGTTTAGCATGAAGACCTAAAAATTTGATTTATTTTTGGGCGAGTCGTCGCTCAATCGCATCCCATGACAAGGCAGCCGCATCGACGCCGCTAAAACGTTTCAGTTCCTGTACACCTGTTGGAGATGTTAGGTTGATTTCAGTCATTTTGTCTCCGATGACATCAATACCGACAAGAATTTGTCCACGTTCTTTCAACATGGGGCCAATGGCAGCACATATTACCAGGTCTGTTTTGGAAAGCTCAATCGGTTCTGCAACGCCGCCGACATGCATATTGGAGCGGGTTTCCCCTTTTTGTGGTACGCGGTTGATCGCTCCGACGGGTTCACCGTCAATGATGAGGATGCGTTTGTCGCCGTTCTTGACATCTTTCAAAAATGCTTGAGCGATAATGGGCTCTCGGGAACCGGCAAAGAACATTTCCAACAATGAGGTGTAATTGCTATCGCCTTCTTTAACGAGGAATACGCCTGCACCGCCATTGCCATAAAGCGGTTTGAGAATAATATCTTTGTGTAGGGCACGAAACGCATCAATGGCTTTTTTGTCCCGGGTAATGAGCGTCTCAGGGATGATATCTGGGAATTCAAGTGGAATGATTTTTTCCGGGCATGACCTTACCCATTCAGGATCATTGGCAACAAAAGTCTTTCCCTTTAGCATTTCCAATATATGGGCGGCGGTAATGTATTGCATGTCAAAAGGTGGGTCTTGGCGCATCCAGACCACATCAATATCCTCGACAAGATCAAGGATAACTTCTTTGCCGAAACTTACATGGTTGCCGCGTTCTCTGCGTACTTTCATGGGACGTGCCCGTGCTTGTACACGGCCAGCATTATAAGCGAGTTGAGTGACGTCATATGAAAATAGCTCATATCCTCGTGCTTGCGCGACTTCGGCAAGGGCAAAGGTTGTATCTGCGTCTATGTCGACGCTCTCCATCGGGTCCATCTGGAATGCAATTTTTAAAGTCATGCTTCCTATGTGGGCGTGGAAGCTGTGTAAATCAATGACTTTATGTTCACTTATTTTGTGGCTTGACAAATAATAACGGACAAAATATATCCGTTATTATGAAATTAAGTGAAGGTGTAGAATGGACGGTGCATTGTTGTTCGCTATTGGCGGGCTTGCCGAAAGAGGCTGCGCTACCGGCAAAAAAACTGGCTGAATTTTTTGATGTTCCTGAGCATTATCTGGCTAAACATATGCAGCAGATGTCTAATGCTGGTATTGTGCAAACAAAAAAAGGGCCAGGTGGAGGTTACCGTCTGGCAAAGCCCGCTGAAGCGATAACTTTGCTGGCAATGGTAGAGGCAATAGATGGGCGCCGCTCTAGTTTTAAATGCACGGAAATTCGCAGGCGTGGTCCGACGGGTGCTGCTCCGTGCGCCTATAAAACACCCTGCGGTATTGCGAGGGCTATGCATAAGGCTGATAAAGTTTGGCGCGCAGAGCTGGAAAAAACTACGCTTGCCGATATTCAACTTTTAGGCCTGCAGGAAACCCCACCAGAGCAAATGAAAAAAGCCTTGCAATGGCTAAAGGAGGTGTTTTGTGAGAAAAATTCATAAGTTTAATGCATTTATTCTGATTGTATTTGTGTGCTTGCACATCACAAATCATTTATTCTTGCTAGCGGGTAAAGACACCTATGACCGCGTTCAAGATGTTTTCAACAACCTATACCGCTTGCCAATTCTGGAGCCATTACTGATAGCGGTTATAAGTTCGCAAGTTGGTATCGGACTAATACTCGTGATCCGTTCTTTGCGACAAAAGCCAAAACGAAAATTTTGGAAACGTGATTTTTGGGAAAAACTGCAATTGATATCAGGGTTAGTATTCATCTGGTTCATTGTGGAACATTTATTGGCACTCGGTATGGTACGTTGGTTTACAGATTTGGAAACGACATTTTATTGGCCTGCTTCGGTGATGAATGGCGCGCCATTTGTATATTATTTTGTTCCTTATTATTTCTTCGGTGTGTTAGCCATGATTACTCATATTGGAATTGGCTTTCGTTATTGGGCATTAGATGCGGGCAAGTCCAAGCTCGCTGACTGGCTAGGTTATGGCGCAATTGCAATTGGTAGTATTTGTGGTGCCGTGATTGTTTTAAGTCTCACTGGCGTGTTTTATGACATTACTTTGCCGCCAGAATGGGTTGACTATCTAAAATTATTCTATGCGGGCTATGGCGCTTCTTAATATCTGCTATACATCCTGGTAAAGCTTGCTAGGCTGAACGGACAACAGGAGGCACTATGAACGATATACAAATTTCAAACTTGGAAACGATTCCGGGAACAAAAATCATTAAACATCTCGGGATGGTGCAGGGAAACACAGTGCGCGCCAAGCATGTTGGCCGAGATATTATGGCTGGCTTAAAAAATATCGTTGGTGGAGAGTTACGAGGTTACACGGAGCTTTTGACCGACTCACGAGTTGAATGTACACGCCGCATGTTGGAAGAGGCTCATGAACGTGGTGCTAATGCTGTCTTAAATGTGCGTTTTTCAACGTCATCGGTTAGCGCAGGCGCATCTGAACTATTCGTTTATGGTACAGCTGTGATTGTAGAATAATATGGGTGGTTTTCTCGTATTCTTATTTCTGCTTGGGCTTGGGTTTTTCTTTGGGCGGATGAACGAGCGCAAGCATTTTGCGTCCTTGCATCAGCGTGAAGAAGATTTATCACATATTACGATTAGCACGGTTAAAAAACTTCCAGAGGGCTATGTAAGCTCGGCATTTGTTACAGGTAATGTGGTCATTTCTATTGATTATTTTAAACGAATTGCTGCCGCCTTGCGTACCTTAGTTGGCGGCCGAATTGGGAGCTACACCACTTTGATTGAGAGAGCGCGCCGCGAAGCCATTTTGCGGATGAAAGAACAAGCTCAAGAAAATGGCGCTAGCCATGTTGCCAATGTCCGTATTGAAACGTCATCTGTATTTCAAAATGCAAGCCAACAACTCGGCTCACTGGAAGTTTATGCGTACGGAACAGCTTTGAAATAGGGCGGCGAGATCGCAAAAAAACTTATTTGATGAGTTGCGGAACCCACTGGCCATCAATGTATTTCACGGGTACCATTTCGCCTGTTGCCGGATCAAGCATATAAGGCGCACTTTCAATAATAGATACAGCTTCACCAGGGTTGCCAATACGGTTAGCTCCTAAATACTCGTCGGAGGGTAGGGTTGCGGGAGCAGGGGTTGCCCCGACACCAAGTGAGCCCGGACCAGTATCTGGTATATAGGGTATAGGTGTCACGCCTTTTGGGATTTCAACCCGTTCCCCAGTTTGCGGATCTAGGTAGTATGGCTCTCCGCTGTCAATGGCATCATGATCGAGCAAGGTTGTGGATGGTGCCTGTGGTGCAACGGATAGGGGAGCTGTGTATTCAAGCGTAGAGCGGGGAGCGGGCACGTTCGTACTCGCCATTTCGCTCGGCTCGCCTTTATAACCTGGGCCTGTTGCATATTGTGCCGTATTGTCTCCAAAGACACGGGCGTATGAGATGACTTCCTTGGTGCCGCGTGTCGTGCTGGCGATATGGGCTGCCAACGCTAATTCGTCAGGAGTACGGGCCATGCCAGTAAGGAAGACGGTCCCGTTTTGAACTTCAATGCCGAAGTTTCGTGCTTTCACTGCTTTGGTCGCAATCAAGCGGGCGCGAATAGATTGGTTTAACATGCCGTCTTTTAGATTATCAACTGTACCCTGATGGGTTTGAATGGTGATTTCATTACCTACTTGCAAGATGCGGTCTGCTGACCATGCGATCCGTTCCGCTTCGATGCGATCTTCTGTGCGTGGCACATTCCCGGATAGTAAAACGATGCCTTCTGCCACATCGATATCGACACCGCGTAGGTTAAACCCTTCCGCACGGTACATACGGGCGCGAATAGCTCTGCCGGCACTCACATCATTAATGGAGCGTGCCATGCTGCGTTCATCATTTTTGTTCACACCTGCCGTCATAACGGCACAGCCTGAAGCGGAAATCATGCCTGTGCTTAAGATGCCGGCAGATATTATCATGGTTAATGTTTTCATAATGGCAAATTACGCGTATCCCCTTACTTAAAGGTTACTAAAATCACAATTTGTGATGAGAATATGGTAAGGTTTGACATTGATGACCAGTAGGTTATTTTATGGGTATGAGCGCAAAAATCATTCCGATTACGCAAAATAAAAAACAAATGAAAACCCCGTGGGTGGCGTTTCATCGTACAGAACTCGGACTGATTTTAAATATTTATGGGCATATGGTTAGTAAAGGGCTTTGGCGGGATTACGCCATTGATATGTTACAAGGCGAAGCCGTGTTTTCCATATATCGCCGAGCATCTGAGCAACCGATTTATCAAATCTATAAAAGGCCAGCCCTACGACATAAGCAAGGCCAATATAGCGTCATCGCGCCTGGTGGTTTGATTTTAAAGCGCGGCACAGATTTAAAAACAGTATTGCGCGTCTTTGACAAGCAAAGGCTAAAAGCCAGTTTGTAAATCTAAGATATAAAAAAGCCCGCTACACCGAAGTGAGCGGGCAAAGTTTTTATGATAAGCAGATTATCCTGCTGTGCCCTTACCGAGGAACAAGCGTTCGACAGTTGTACGGCAAATAGCGACAAGAGCTGCTGCGCTTAGTACGCTTGAGTAGCTCGAGAAAATTGCTGATATGTATTCACCAACGGCTGGAATATAACCCAATGCTGTGGCGCCACTTGCGGCTAGGAATATAGCGGCAATAATGAGACCTGATCGGTGCTCATGATCAACAAACCAACCGCTGATTAAGCCTAGAATGGCTAATATAATTGCGCCTTGCTCCATACTTACGAAAGCTAAAACGACTGCTGCGAGCAAACTAATGCTCCAAATAATACGTGCTAATGACATAGATTTTCCCCTAAATTTTAAGTTTTAATTGTAGTTTTTACTTACCCCGACAGGATCTAACGCCCTGTTCATGATGCCATTTCTTAACATTTATTAACATTTAACGCAAATATTAAAAAACCCGCTCAAATTTACACTTGAGCGGGTCTATAACATGGTATTATTTTAGGGTTAGTCGTTACCGCCCATAAATCGCATCAATAGTATAAAGATATTTATAAAGCTAATATAGAGACTAATAGCCCCAAATACGGCGGCTTTTTCTGCCATGTCTCCACGCCCTTGAGTAGAATAATACATTTGCTTTAAGTTTTGTGTCTGCCAAGCAGTCATACCCGCTACGACCACAAGTCCGATACCACTAATAAAGGTGTCAAAGCCAGTTGACTTAAAGACGGCGATGTTGATTACCATTGTAATAATCACACCAATTAATGCCATACTTGCAAATTGACCAATGCCTTGTAAGTTTTTACGAGTAACGTAGCCAAATAAGCTGAAAGCTCCAAACATGGTTGCTGACATGAAGAGTATTTTTGCTCCAAGCATTGGATTCGATTGTGTAAAATATATGCCTAGGTCTGCTAACCAAACTCCTATTAGCGCTGAATAAAGAATTAAAATAAAGCGAGCCTTTGGTACGCTCATGGATTCGAATTTTCTACCCATAACCATGATAAATATTATAGGGGCAAGCCATAATGCCCACCGCATAGGGGAGCCATACATGATATGGTAAAGATCAGTAGGAACGCCGTTACGAAGCAGCAAGAAAGACATAAGCCAACCTGTAATACCCGATACGCCCATTGCAGCGACCATGTATTTATAGGTTCCTAGCATAAAGCTGCGTAGCCCTAGATCCATTTCGCCTTGATGAGAAATAGAATTGTTCATAATGTACTCTCCTTAAAAGTCTTGCGCCTCGGGTACCATTGGGCGCAATATATATCTACATCATATAGGTATTTATATCAAAAATCCAAGCTATTCGGAGATTGATAATTTTAAGGACAATTTATGCGAACTGTTAAACTTGGGCGAACCGATATAAATGTATCCAGTATTTGCCTTGGCAGCATGACATGGGGACAACAAAATACAGAAGCGCAAGGACATGCGCAGCTGGATTACGCCGTTGAACGGGGAATCAACTTTATTGACACAGCCGAGCTATACCCAATCCCGCCAAAACCGGATACGCGGGGCGCAACAGAGAAAATTATCGGATCGTGGCTAAAAGCCAAAAAAAATAGAGAAAAAATAATTCTGGCAACAAAAATTGTTGGCCGGTTTGATGCTGCCAATTGGTTTCGTAATGATGGTTTGCCGCCTCGTCAAACCAGAGAACAAATTGATTTTGCCGTAGAGCGTTCGCTAAAAGCTCTGCAAACAGATTATATTGATCTCTACCAGATACATTGGCCCGATAGGTACTCTCCTGTTTTTGGGTATCATTCTTATCAGGACATGGGCGAGCAAGATATACTACCACTCGAAGATATATTGGAGGCTCTCGCGCGCCATGTTGAGGCAGGGCGCATCAGGTGTTTGGGCCTTTCTAATGAAACATCTTGGGGGGTAATGAAATTTCTGGCAATCGCAGAGAAAAATGGATGGCCACGTATAGCGTCGATTCAAAATGTTTATTCGTTGCTTAGTCGACGATTTGATTATGGGCTAGCGGAGACATCAAGGCGTGAAGACGTTGGCTTATTGGCGTATTCGCCTTTGGCACAAGGATATTTGACGGGTAAATACCAAAAGGGTGCCCTTCCGGAAGGGGCGCGTAAAACCCTGTTTAAGCGTCTGGAGCGTTATGAGGGAGAAGGAGCCGATGAAGCAATAGATGCCTGTCTTGATTTAGCTCAGGAGATGGACTTAACACCTATACAATTGGCTTTAAAGTTTGTTGATACACGTCCTTTCACAACATCAACAATTATTGGGGCCACTCAGTTATCTCAACTCAAGGAAAACATTGATGCATTTGATGTGGAATGGAATGAAGAGATGGAGAAGGCTGTCCATAAATTACATGTACGCTTTCGTTCACCTTGTCCGTAAAGTAGGATGAATTATGGGAGAAATGTTAACATTATTTGCCGCGATTACGCCGCCGCCTCACATTATTCGGGCGATCGAGAAGTTACAAAGAGGCATTGAAGGGGTACATTGGATCATCCCTGAGAACCTCCATATTACGCTTGGGTATTTTGGGCTTGTTGATACGGAGTTTGCAAAAATACTTGATCACGAACTGGCAAGTTGTGAGAAAGGTGGTGCAGGTGGCGGCTTTAAGCTGACTTTGTCAAGTGTAGACGTGTTTGGTGGTTCAAGGCCGCATACACTTTGGGTTGGTATTGAGCCGAACGCGGCTCTGCATGCTTTGCATGCCCATGTGCGCGGGGCTGCCAAGCGAGCACATATAGAAATGGAAACTCGCAAATACACGCCTCATATTAGCCTTGCTTATATGAAGGGCGGTGTACATCTCGCCGATTTGTCTCGTTATATTCGGAGGAACCTACATTATAGAAGCAAAGCATTTCTTGTAGACAAGTTTGCATTGTATTCGTCTAACCAACAAAAATCAGGACCTAATATCTATATCAAGGAAGCAAATTATCCATTGCTTGGGCGTTAGAGTGTGTCAAATTTTATCGCTTTGATCAGGCCTTCGCTGGCAATTTCGATGAGATCAATAACGTGGTCAAATCCGTCAGGCCCGCCGTAATAAGGGTCAGGTACCTCGTCGGCATCTGTATGGGGGGCATAGTCTAAAAACAATCCCAATTTATGCACATGTTCTTGTGGGCACATGGTGCTAAGGGCAAGGAGGTTCTGTTTGTCCATTGCCAAAATCAGGTCAAAATCTTCAAAGTCACTTGGTTCAATTTTCCGAGAAGTTTGCCCTGTAAAGCGGTAGCCTCGTTTTCGGCCTGTTGAGATGGCTCGTTTATCGGGTCTCTCGTCCTGATGCCATGCACCTGTACCTGCGCTGTCACACCATACAGAAATTCCCGCATCCTTACTTCGTTTCTTAAACACGGCTTCTGCTGTGGGAGAACGGCAGATATTACCTAAACAAATAAACAATATGGCTTTGCGTGTCAGAGTCATTCGCGGTTGCCTTTCCTGTTATAATTATCCATACCAAGCCTATATTTACTCTATATAGGTTGAGCATGATGTCACGATTTTTCTTAAAAGCGGCGCTGGCAAGCGCATTTATTTCCATTTCTATAGCCGCTTGCGGTTCGCAGGAAATTGCAACAAGTGGGCAGAATACGATTGTCTCCGGCAAGGCGGCCATTGGGGGAGCTTACACTCTTGTTGACCATACGGGCAAAACCGTAACTGAACAAGATTATCTTGGTCGTCCACAAATCATTTATTTTGGCTATGCGTATTGTCC
>JAJRSG010000115.1 GCA_024278915.1 Alphaproteobacteria bacterium | reverse complement strand
CGGTGCTGCGTCATGGGGACCGCATTGTTGTTGCCCCTAATGAAAGGGTGAAGCGGGGGGATCGTGTTGTTGTTAAAACCAGTTCCGGTGAAATCATGGCGAAGGAATTAAAACGCATGAACCAGAACGAGGTGGAGTTATTGTCTTTAAATCCGGACTATCCGGGACGCACACTTGCCATGCAAAATGTCAACTGGATTGCCCGCATCGTATGGGTTACTCAATAATTAGCGCGTAATAAAATCTTTCGCCATGGAGACAGCTCCTTTGCTTTCATTGAGGGCAGAGAGAATGGGTTGTAATTGTGACTGTAATTGCCCTTCGACGGCATTTTGAGGGGTGGCGGTTATGATCATTTGTAGGTTTTCTTTGATCATGGTTTCTTCTATTTTCGGATGAAGTACATAGCGCATGAGTGTGTAATTCGCCAAAATGATCATGTCTGTTGGGTCTGCTTGTCGTGCTTGGTCGAAATAGAACAAGCCGTCTTCTTCATTTGCCCCATATAGTTTTTTGGCATTTTTTCTACCAGCTCTTTGTACAACACTTAGGTGCCAAGCGCCGAGCAGGGCGAAGGTACGTGCGTCCATTGGCCCTGTGATGCGCGCTTTATCAATTTCAGCCAGAATTTTCAGAGGGATTTTTTTTCGCCATGCTTTGAAAGGCGAAACTTGTCGTCCGTAAAATCCGTAAGCAATTGCGTATTGCAATTGCGCCTCTGCATTTGTGCTGTCTTGTTGCAAAACTTTGTCAGCAAGGGCCATGGCAGCTTTTGCCGTTTTCGATGGTTTTTTGCTTAATCCCAGTAGCAGTTTCGCATTAAGGGCTTCCGCGCCTAACACCAATCCTTCTGTTGAGCTGAGTTCGATAGCTTGCTTGTAGGCTTGATCAAACTCCCCTTGCATAAGAGCTGCTTGCGCTTGTTCATAAGAGGCAGCGTAGGCTGGCCCGTATCCGCATAGCAGGAAGAATAAGATGAGTTTGCGCCACATATCTTCTTATATCACAAAGACGAAGGAGAACAAATCACTTATGCAGATGTTGTTAGTTCACCATTTAGGGCGCGCTCAATCAGTAGTGCCGTTTTTTCGACCCCGTAAAGGGCAACGAAAGAACCAAAACGTGGACCTTGGGATTGACCGAGTAACACTTCATACAAAGCCTTGAACCAATCACGCAAGTTTTCGAAATGATGATCTTTACCAACACTAAAGATCAGGGTTTGTAAGGCCCCTGCATCTTTGGAGTCGCCTTCATATTCGTTTAAACGGGATTTCAAATCTTCCATGGCTGCCCTCTCGTTCTCGCTAGGCTCGCGGTATTGCTTATTTGGCTTCACAAAATCCTGATAATAGCGAATGGCATATTCGCAAAGATTATCCAAGGTTGGATTATCCGTAGGGTTTGCCCCTTCGGCATAGTTCTCAATAAAGCCCCAGAGGATATCTTTGTTGGAGGCGTTGGCGGCCGATACCAAATTTAGTAAAAGTGCGAAACTGACAGGGGGTGCGTCTTGGGGCGGATTGCCAGCATGAATATACCACACTGGATTATTAAGCCGCGCCGCCTCGTCTTGCCCGTGATAGGCGGCGAGGTGTTGAAAATACTCATCGGTTGCTTTGGGGATAACATCAAAAAACAAACGCTTGGCAGTTTTCGGCTTTACATAGTTATAGAGAGACAAGCTTTCTGGCAGGCCGTAGCGAAGCCAGTTTTCCACCGAAATACCATTGCCTTTGGATTTAGATATTTTTTGGCCCTGCTCATCATTAAACAGCTCATAATTAAATCCTTCGGGCGGCGTGCCGCCAAGAGCACGGCAAATTTTTGACGATACTTTCGTACTGTCGATCAAATCTTTCCCTGCCATTTCATAGTCGACACCGAGGGCGTGCCAACGTAAAGCCCAATCTGGTTTCCACTGGATTTTAACTTTGCCACCTGTGACGGAGGTTTCTACTTTTTGGCCATCTTCGTCTTCAAATACGATGGTTCCTTTGGCCGCATTTCGCTCCAATGTTGGGACTTGTAAAACGCGTCCCGTGGTCGGTGAAATCGGCAAAAACGGAGAGTAGCTAGCACGGCGCTCCTCACCCAAGGTCGGTAACATGATGTCCATGACCTTATCAAATCTCTCGAGCATCAATAATAAACTGTCATCAAATGCACCGGAGCGGTAGGTTTCTGTCGAGGAAACGAAATCATATTCAAAACCAAAGCTATCTAGGAATTCACATAATTTAGCGTTATTATGTGCCGCAAAGCTTTCATGGGTTCCAAATGGATCCGGTACATCGGTAAGAGGTTTGCCGAGGTACTCCGCAAGCATATCCTGATTGGGTAAATTTGTGGGTACTTTGCGAAACCCGTCCATATCATCACTAAAGGCAATGAGTTTGGTTTTATATTGATTGTTGGTCAGCGCGTTGAAGGCTTGCCGCACCATGGAGGTTCGAGCCACTTCGCCGAAAGTACCAATATGGGGAAGGCCTGATGGGCCATAACCTGTTTGGAATACAATGGCGCCGTTTCCAGTGGTGGCGGGGTGCGGGGTGCCACGTTTTTCCAAGATCATCAGACGTTTGACAATGGCACGCGCTTGCTCAAATGGCCACGCTTTGGTTTTTTCCATGCTCTCTTGTGTAAATTGCATTTTATGCTCCGATGTTAAGATGCGGATTTACGCTGATGTAAGGATAAGGTCAACCACCAACAATCTCCACAAACATCGGTACACCCATCCAGACACATCAATAGGCGGTGCTGAGATAACTTTCGCTAGTTTGCTGTATTCATGCTCTTTCAGTAGGGCATATTCTCACATATTCTCACATATCCGCCACGGCCACCTTTAGCACTCGCGGCGACACGGACGAATTGGCACGTAACTTTCCAACTCGCCAATGCTGACATTTTTCCTACCTCAACTCAACGCGCAATTGATGCCTCTGGCAAGGGACAGATGAAATATAGACGAGGTTTAAAGAGCGAGGATAGGGTTTGGTAAAAGCGCAGGAGGTTTGCAGTTTCAGCGGTATTTTTTAGGGATACACCCGCTATTTACCTAAGTCTTGTCATTCAGTCGAAGGCTGGATTAACCCTTAAACACGGTGCTTTGAAGAAACGAATATATCCCAGGTTAAGTCTGGGGTGATAGTGAGAGAAAATAGGGCCCCGCCTGACAATTGCTAAAATCCATCTTTTCTCCACCGTTAATGGGGAGAAAAGATGGGAAAAACAAACTAAATTTCACCCTTGTTTTTTGCCTAGAGGCGAGATGGTCAGGTTATAGTTTCCGCATGACGACGCTGCCATTCGTGCCGCCAAAGCCAAATGAGTTGGACATGATTGCGGTAAGATTGGCATCGCGGGTTTCTTGAACAATATTGAGGTTAGGTAGCTCCGGATCTAGCGTAGTGATATTGATAGAAGGCGCAACAAAGCCGCCGTCTAGCATTAACAGAGAATAGATTGCCTCTTGCACGCCTGCACCGCCAAGGCTGTGACCGGTCATTGATTTTGTCGCCGAAATCATCGGGCCATTATCACCAAATACATTGTGGATCGCGCCGCATTCTTTCACATCACCAACAGGTGTGGCTGTGGCATGTGGGTTGATATAGCTAATGTCATGGCCAGCTTCTTTGAGCGCCATGCGCATAGCCCGTTCAGCGCCTTCGCCGCTGGGGGCGACCATATCATATCCGTCCGATGTGGCAGCGTACCCGGTGACTTCAGCGTAGATTTTAGCCCCCCGTTTTTTAGCGTGTTCATATTCTTCGAGAACCACCATGCCGGCACCGCCCGCAATGACAAACCCGTCACGGCTCGCGTCAAAGGCGCGGCTCGCGGTTTGTGGGGTGTCGTTATATTTAGAAGACATGGCACCCATCGCATCAAACATAGATGACATGGTCCATTCTAGTTCTTCACCACCACCAGCAAACATAACGTCTTGCTTGCCCCATTGAATTTGCTCTACGGCGGAACCGATACAGTGCAAACTGGTGGTACAGGCAGAGGTAATCGAATAATTGACACCAAGGATTTTAAAATGGGTAGCAAGTGTGGCGGAAACCGTGGAGGACATGGCTTTGGGCACAGCGAATGGCCCAATGCGTTTGGGGCTACCTTTGGCTCGGGTCGTATCGGCCGCACCAACAATTGTTGATGAAGACGGGCCACCACTGCCGGCGATAATGCCTGTACGAATGTTGGAAATCACATCTTCTTCCAGGCCAGCATCTTCAATGGCCTGTAGCATGGCGACGGCGCTCCATCCGGACGCATCCGACATGAACCGGAAGGTACGTTTGGGAATGAGTTCTTTATAGTCTAATTGAGGACGGCCTGAAACTTGTGACCGAAATCCCATTTCCACCATTTGTGCATCGGTAGAAATACCGGACTTTCCGGCTTTTAAACTGGCGGTAACTTCTTCAGTACCATTGCCGATACAAGAGACAATTCCCATTCCGGTAATTACAACGCGGCGCATTATGCTTCTCCCTCTTGAGGTACGAATGTACCTACTCGCAAATCTTCTGTTGTGTAGATCACTTCACCGTCTGCTTCCATGATGCCGTCTGCAATGCCCAGTACAAGACGACGGCGAATGACCCGCTTTAAATCGATTGTATATTTTACCTTTTTGACATCGGGTGTGACTTGCCCCGTAAATCTGACCTTGCCCACACCGAGTGCGCGTCCCCGACCCGGCGAACCGCCCCAGCCCAAAAAGAAGCCGACCAATTGCCATAGTGCGTCCAAGCCTAAACATCCCGGCATGACCGGATCGCCAACAAAGTGACAGGCAAAAAACCAAAGATCGGGATTAATATCAAGTTCGGCAACCACTTGCCCTTTACCGTATTTTCCACCTTCATCGGAAATATGGGTGATGCGATCAAACATCAACATGGGTGGGGCGGGCAACATGGCATTGCCTTCACCGAACAGGCCTGTCTGGCCACTTTCGATCAACTCGTCAAAGGTATAGGAGGGTTGAATTTTTATCATGGGATGCCTGACATATACAAAGTGTTCGTGTTGAGAATAAAATTAACACATGCCGCCCATGCTTCAAGGCTTATCTCGTAAGGACTGCAAAATTAATATAGTGATTTGCCAATACCTGAATATAGGCTAGCATGATCAAAAGTGGGGAGAAGATGGACGTAAGTACAACTTTCGGGATTTGGTCGCTTTTACCACCAATTATCGCGATTGGTTTGGCCTTGTGGACGCGGCAGGTTTTCCTCGCTCTTGGTGTCGGTATCTGGTTTGGTTATTTCATTCTTGCTGGCGGTCATCCGCTAGTTGGCACCTTGGCGACGATCAATTCATTTGTGACTGTGCTTACCGATCCGGACAATGCTCGACTGGTCATATTTTCTGTGGTTATTGGCCCGTTGATTGCCCTTGTCCAGCGCAGTGGTGGGGTCGAAGGTTTTGTCGACCATATTTTGAAATACCTCTTGCGCGTCAGTAAAAAACACGAAGATAAAGGCAATCGTAAGATAGTTGAAACATTTGCGTTGATGACAGGTCTCGCTTTATTCATAGAAACCAACATTTCTCTATTTACGGTGGGGACGCTTTATCGCCCTGTGTTTGATGAATTAAAAATTCCAAGGGAAAAGCTAGCTTATATCACTGACTCTACATCCGCACCGTCCAATATTCTGATGCCGTTTAATGCGTGGGGTGCTTTTATCCTTGGATTGTTAGCAACAGCAGGGATTGATAAATCACAAACCCTAGAGGTTTTGGTGAAATCTATTGCCTATAACTTCTACCCAATATTGACGTTCTTGTTGATTTTTGTAGTGATTTGGAGCGGCAAAGATGTGGGTGATATGAAAAAAGCGGAAGACCGCGCTCGCACGACAGGCAAAGTATTACGGGACGGGGCTGTTCCGATGATGGACGATAGTGTCTCCATGCTTGAAGCGGTGGAGGGGGTGCCACAACGAGCCATTAATATGGTGATCCCGATTGTTGCGATGGTCGTGTTGATGCCAACATTCTTGATTTATACTGGATGGCAAGAGGCCGTGACCGTTGCCGCCACAGAAGTTGGAAAGTCCAGTGTAGATCAGATCAGTGGCCTCGCGCTTACTTGGAGTGCTTTGCAAAAAGGTTCTGGATCTAGCGCCGTATTATACGCTGTTACATTCGCCATTTTCGTCGCCATGATTTTATACCGGATACAGGGTATTATGAAAATCACGGAAATGGTTGATTTGTCTGTTAAGGCCATGGCGGGTATGGTGAATGTGGCTATTTTGGCTGTTCTTGCCTTTTCTTTAAACGCCATGTGTAATGACCTTGGTACAGGCCTTTTTGTGGCCGAAGTTTTTGACGGCACAATTCCTGCTGCTTTCATCCCTGCTCTTATTTTTGTTATTGCGGCCTTTATCGGGTTTAGCACGGGCACAAGTTGGGGGACTTTTTCTATCATGATTGCCGTAGCGGTTCCTCTCGCAGGTAAAGTTGATGATGTGAATTTATATATGTCTATTGCGGCAGCCTTGGGCGGCGGCGTGTTTGGGGATCATTGCTCGCCAACTTCTGACACCACTATAATTGCGTCCATGGCAACTGCCAACGACCACATTGATCACGTCAGAACTCAAATCCCCTACGCCCTGATTGCCGGTATGGGCACTGTCATTATGTATCTAGTTTTAGGATTGCTTGGTGTTTAGATATTGTATTCGTGCATTGGTGTTTGCTTTCGTTAGTCTAGCGTCGTGTGTATCCGCCACGGATCAGCCGATCTTTGTTCCTGTAAATTTTAATGGTCGGTGGAAGAATGACATGGGATCGGAATTGGTGTTTGTGGTGAAAGATGGATTGGTGCGCGGTCAGTACTTTACCAATGTCGGGGAGCCGGAAAAAAGTAAATCTTTTCCGTTGTCGGGGCAAGTAGCAGGTGACCAAATTGTATTTACTGTCAATTTTAAAGGTTATGGCTCTCTGACAGCATGGGTCGGACAGGTAACAAAATTTCCCAATGGTGATTCTTACCTTCGTACCATGTGGCATAATACCAAAGATATTGAAGATACCAGTGAGAAGGAGAATATTTGGGGTTCTATCCGCACGGGTGCCAGTAATTTTACCCGTGTTGAACTTCCTTAGGCCGGTCCAAGCTTTTCTTTGTAACATAAGAAATATGCCCAGGCTGCCAGTATGGCTTGGACGGGAGTTCGGGCGAGAAGCCAAATGGGGCCGTGCTTATACCCACCCACAGGGATATGGGCAAAGGCAGCGTAAATATTGGCTGAGAAAAACACCAAAATAACGATACAGGCCAGTAAAGCCGCCTTGCGCCTTAGCTTCGGTATGAAGAGGGAAATTCCGATGAAAAATTCTAGAATACCAGTTATATACACAAGCACTTTTGCCAACGGTATAAAGGGTGGAACGATGGCAACCATGCCGTCGGTCAGGAAGAAGTGTCCTGCCGAGAACACGAGAAATGAAACGCCAAGGCTCCAATAACAGGCGATGGTTTTGTGAATTTTGGTTCCAAAGGCTATATTTGACAGCATGGCCAAAATAAAAGGCGTCAGTAAAACCGTCAGAATAATAAGGGGTAGAGGCATGGTGTGTTTACAAATTCAAAAGTGTGTTGGTTAAGATAATCGAATGTAACATATTGAAGGAGGTTCTTCTATACATTGTACGAACTTTCGGATGATGCTTTAACTTTGTTGGGCTCGTGCTAAAAGTACAATCTGTTCTAATGGAGATAATTATGCCTATGTCACATTTACCTCGAGTAACCCTTGCCCATTTACCAACCCCTTTTGAGCATTTAGAGCGGTTGTCTGCTTATTTAGGCGGGCCAAATATTTATGTGAAACGCGATGATTGTACAGGGCTTGCGGGCGGTGGTAATAAAACCCGTAAATTGGAATTTTTGATGGCAGATGCCTTGGCGCAAGGAGCTGATACAATTGTGACGGTTGGCGCTACCCAGTCAAACCATGTTCGCCAAACGGTGGCGGCTTGTGCTAAATTGGGTTTAACCGCCGAGGTGCTATTGGAAAAAGCCGTTATTCGGGATGATGACTATGCCCAGAATGGGAATATCATGTTGGACGAACTGATGGGAGCCAATATACATGAGTGTGAACCCAGTGAAGATATGGACGCGAAAGGACAAGTTTTCGCAGATAAATTGAGCGCTGAAGGTCGAAAAGTTTATTTTATTCCGACTGGTGGTTCTTCACTCATAGGTGTGATTGGTTATATGGATTGCATTACTGAAATTTTAGCACAATCAAAAGCATTGGGGATTGGTCTCGACGCTATTTTTGCCGCTAGTGGTAGTCAAGGTACGCAAGCCGGACTCGTGCTCGGTCTTGCACAGGCCAATAGCGATGTTTCTTTGTACGGCATTAGTGTTTCTCGAGAAAAAGATGATCTTGAAGAGCGGGTCTTTGCCTTAGCAAATCTTGCGGCAAAGCATGTGCAACTTGATGCCCCCATTTTGCGGGAACGGGTAATTTGTGACGATGGGTATTATGCTCCTGGATACGGTCAGCCCAATGCTGCCATGGTGGAAGCTGTGAAATTATGTGCTCGTTTGGAAGCTTTGCTGATTGACCCAGTTTATTCAGGTAAGGCTATGGCGGGTCTGATTGATAAAATTCGCAAGGGCGTGTTTACCCGTGGGCAAAACGTCGTTTTTATTCACACAGGCGGGCAAATTGCCCTACATGCTTACCGTTCTGTCTTTGCGGAAGACTAGTCGACTAAATTTTCCCAGAAATTTTTGGCTTTATCCAAGAAACTTGTGGCAGCAGGGGAGCAATTTTCGTCGCCGCCTTCACGTCTGAATTCTTCTAAGAGCTCTTTTTGACGAGCATTGAGACTGCTTGGGGTTTCGACAGTCAGTTCGACATACATGTCGCCGCGCTGGTGTGAACGTAGCACGCTCATGCCCTTGCCGCGCAGGCGCATTCGTCGCCCCGTTTGACTTCCTGCGGGAACTTTTACTTTGGTGCGGCCACCATCAATAGTTGGAATTTCGATTGCACCGCCAAGAGCGGCGCAGGTCATGGCGAGGGGGGCATGGCAAAATAAATTTGGCCCTTCACGCTCGAATAAATCATGGGGCTTAACCGATACGAAAATATAGAGGTCTCCTCTTTGGTGACCGCCTTTCGGGGCTGCGTCGCCTTGGCCGGAAAGCCTGATACGGGTACCGTCTTCAACCCCTGCAGGGATGTTGATGTCGAGGGCTGTTTCTACTCGTACTTGCCCGCTACCGTCACAGGTTATGCACGGTTCGGATACATATTCGCCTTGTCCACCGCAAGAGGGACAAGGACGTTCCATCGTGAAAAAACCTTGTTGTGTGCGGACTTTACCTGCGCCAGCACAGGTGGAACACGTTTCCACTTTGGCACCGGGAGCGGCACCAGCCCCGTCACAATCATGGCAGTCTTCGGAAATGGGAATATTGATCTCTAGGTCTTTACCTGTGAAGGCTTCCTCTAAGGTTATTTCCATTTCGTATCGAAGGTCAGCACCGCGCAATGAACGTCTTTGACCGCCGCCACCAAACATATCGGCGAAGCCACTGCCGCCACCTTGGCCACCAAAAATTTGGGAGAAAATATCGCCAAAATCTTGAAATCCACCTTGACCGCCACCACCGCCGCCTTGACTAAAGGCACTATGACCCATGCGGTCATAAGCAGCCCGCTTTTGTTCGTCAGATAAAATTGAATAGGCTTCGTTAATTTCTTTAAACTTTGCCTCGGCTTCAGGGTTGTCTGGATTGCGGTCAGGATGAAATTCCATCGCCAGTTTACGATAGGCAGATTTTAATACCTTGCCGTCTGCTGTTTTTACGCAGCCCAAGACTTCATAATAATCGCGTTTGGTCGTGGCCATGATGCCCCTTCAGGTTTTATGCTTGTCCTATAAATACAAAAACCCCGTCTATTGCAAGACGGGGTTTTCTTTTAGTGGTATTTATGCTTTTTCGTCGTCAACATCTTCAAATTCAGCGTCGACAATGTCTTCGTCTGCATCATCAGATGAACCAGCATCAGCTTCTGCCTCAGCAGCCTGACCTTCAGCATATATGGCTTCGCCCATTTTCATGACAGCCGCAGTGAGTTCCGCTGTTTTTGCGGTAATGGCTTCGGTGTCTTCACCTTCGCCAATTTCACGTGTTTCTTTGATAAGGGTTTCGATATTTTCCTTATCAGCGGCTTCTAACTTATCACCATGCTCTTCAAGGTCTTTTTCAGCTTTATGTGCCAAGCCTTCGGCTTGGTTTTTGGCTTCAGCGAGAGCGCGGCGCTCTTTGTCGGAGTCCGCATTGCGCTCGGCATCTTTGACCATTTCTTCAATGTCAGCATCGGATAGACCACCAGACGCTTGAATGCGAATTTGCTGTTCTTTACCAGTCGCATTGTCTTTCGCAGACACATTCACCAGACCATTGGCATCAATATCAAAGGTAACTTCGATTTGCGGTAAGCCCCGTGGAGCTGGCGGAATACCAACCAGATCAAATTGACCTAGAAGTTTATTATCGGCGGCCATTTCACGTTCCCCTTGGGACACACGAATGGTCACAGCACTTTGGTTGTCAGCTGCAGTTGAGTAGATTTGCGACTTCTTGGTCGGAATGGTTGTGTTACGATCAATCATCCGTGTAAATACACCGCCTTCGGTTTCAATACCCAAAGATAATGGGGTTACGTCAAGTAAGAGAACGTCTTTGACGTCACCTTGCAAGACACCCGCTTGAATAGCGGCGCCCATGGCAACCACTTCGTCTGGGTTTACGCTTTTATTTACGTCTTTGCCAAAGAATTTAGACACAGCTTCTTGTACCATTGGCATACGGGTCATCCCGCCAACCAATACAACGTCGTCAATGTCGGTTGCTTTTAGGCCGGCATCGGCCAAAGCTTTCTTACATGGTGCAATTGTACGTTTTACCAGATCACCTACAAGGGCTTCAAGCTTAGCACGTGTGAGCTTCATGGTTAAATGTTTCGGGCCAGAAGCATCTGCCGTAATGAACGGCAAGTTGACTTCGTAACTCGACGCAGAAGACAGCTCTTTTTTAGCTTTTTCAGCTTCTTCACGAAGACGCTGTAGCGCTAATTTGTCAGATTTTAAATCGATGCCGTTTTCTTTTTTGAACTCGTCAGCAAAGTACTCAACGATACGCATATCAAAGTCTTCACCACCGAGGAAGGTATCGCCATTTGTTGCTTTCACTTCAAACACGCCGTCACCGATTTCGAGGATCGATACATCAAATGTACCACCGCCCAAGTCGTAAACAGCAATAGTTTTGCCGTCTTCTTTGTTCATACCATAAGCAAGGGCAGCTGCCGTTGGCTCATTGATAATCCGTAAGACTTCAAGGCCGGCAATTTTACCTGCATCTTTGGTTGCTTGACGCTGGGCATCATTAAAGTACGCAGGCACGGTAATTACCGCCTGAGTGACGGTATCACCAAGGAAGCTTTCGGCAGTTTCTTTCATTTTTTGCAAAATGATTGCTGATACTTCCGCAGGGGACATATCTTTTTCCGGTCCTTGAACATAGGCGTCACCATTTTTACCTTTGGTGATTTTATAAGGTACGAGCTTTGCGTCCTTTTTAACCATAGGATCCGTAAACGGACGACCGATCAGGCGTTTAATTGCAAAAAATGTGTGGTCAGGGTTCGTGACCGCTTGACGACGGGCAGGTTGCCCGACAAGGCGCTCGCCGCCTTCTGTAAAGGCAACAACAGAGGGGGTCGTACGTTGACCTTCTGAATTTTCAAGAACGCGAGGTTTGTCACCGTCCATAACGGCGACACAGGAATTGGTAGTTCCCAAATCAATACCAATGACTTTAGCCATAATTTTTCTCCTTTTTAGCGGCCTTGTTACAGCGGCCGCGAATAAATTTAGTATATAAATAAGTGTTCGTTACCCGCCATATGGGAGGGATTTTTATGCCTGCAAGGGGTATTTAAAGAGAATGATGCAAATTTGTATGTTTTTTGTGCATTTTTGAAGTTTTTAACTATAGTCACCTAGATGAACACCCCATTTCCAAGCGGTTTTGTCTATAAACCTGAATATTTTGGCAAGACACAACAACTTGCTCTGATGAGTGCCGTGACGGAAGCGGTTCGCGGGCCTGCGCCGTTCTTTCAAGGGCGAATGCCCCGGACGGGACAGGCTATATCCGTGGTCGGGAGTAATTTTGGTCCTCTTGGTTGGGTAGCAGATATTACGGGCTATCGGTATGATCCCTGTCACCCGAAAACTGGTCAGCCTTGGCCGCCAATGCCTCAGGTATTACTGGATATTTGGGATGATTTAACGGAATATCCATCTCCACCAGAAGCCTGTTTGATCAATTGGTACAGAGAGGGAAATAAGATGGGTATGCATGTGGACCGAGACGAGCATGACCTTGGCGCTCCTATTGTTTCTATCTCCCTTGGCGACCCTGCACGCTACCGTTTGGGTGGTCCGCAGCGCGGTGGAAAAACCTTTAGTTTGAAACTGTCGAGTGGGGATGTGGTTGTCCTCGCAGGGGAAGCACGGCAATGCTACCACGGGGTCGATAAAATATTTTATGGCCAATCCCTTCTTGTTCCGAAAGGGGGGCGGATTAATTTGACACTACGTCGGGTAAATAGGGTATAGGGTTAAAAAAGGGGAATTTTATGACAAACTTATTCGAACCATTTACGCTGCCGAATGGCGCTGTGTTACCGAACCGGATCTCTAAGGCGGCGATGGAAGAAAACCTTGCCGATGACGGGCAAGTTCCAGGCGAAAAGCTAGTGCGGCTTTATCAGGCATGGGCCGAGGGTGGCACGGGGCTGATTATTACGGGCAATGTGATGGTTGCGCCGAACGCATTAACTGGTCCGGGAGCCGTAGTTTTACAGGCAGGTACATTTGATACGGCTGGGGTGAAAGCCAGATTTGAAACATGGGCCAAGGCCGCTAAATCAGGCGGTGGACATTTGGTGATGCAAATTAGTCACCCAGGAAGGCAAGTCTTTGCAGGGCAAGGGCAAAGACCTGTTTCAGCGTCCGAGACCAAGGTAAGCTTGCCCGGGTTTGAAAAATTGTTTGACACGGCTCATGCTCTGAGTGGGGATGAAGTCAAGGAGATCATCACTCGGTTTGCAACCACGGCGAAACTTGCCGAGGAAGCCGGATTTGATGGCGTACAAATCCACGGTGCCCACGGGTATCTGGTTAGCCAATTTCTTTCTCCGCTCACCAATTTGCGTGATGATGAATGGGGAGGCAGCCTTGAGAACAGAGCGCGTTTCTTATTAGAAATTATTCGAGCTGTTCGAGCAAATGTTACGCCGAACTTTAGTGTCATGCTCAAGTTAAATTCAGCAGACTTCCAAAAAGGTGGTTTCGATTTGGATGACGCCAAGCAAGTAATAAAATGGCTAAATGCCGAGCAAATAGATATGGTGGAAATCTCTGGGGGAAGTTATGAATCCCCTGCAATGCAAGGGGCGACCCAAGATAAATCCAGTACATTGGTACGCGAAATGTATTTCATTGAGTTTGCCAAAGATATTGCCACCGTTGCCAAAATGCCTTTGATGGTAACAGGCGGTGTAACTAAATTAAGCACTGCGAATATGGCGATGGAAACGGGCACGGTTGATGTGATCGGGATTGCCCGCGCACTGGCTTTTGCACCTGATTTGCCCAAGCAATGGCAGGCGGGAGAAAATGTAGAAATCATCTGGCCCCCCGTAAAATGGAAGAATAAAACACTGGCATCTCTTGCGGTTATGGCGGTGGCTAAAACCCAAATTCACCGTTTAGCTGCAGGCAAAAAACCCAAAGCTAATGCCAGCCCTGCCTTGTCCTTAATCAAAGATCGCCTCCGCCTCAGCGGCTTGACCAAGCGCTATAAGAAATGGATTGCAGAACAAAACTAGCTTAGTTGTAAGTGTTGCAGATAACGCCAAGCAATGGTCACCTTCTGCGTTAAGTTACAAATCTACAATTTTATGTTATAATGCTATGGCCTTATAACATATTGGAGGGATTTATGACTGATGGAAATTTTCGTAACTTAATAATGGCATCAACGTGCAAGTTTGCCCTCGCAGTAAGCCTTTTGGGCGGGGCGGGCATATCAGCAATGGCACAAACCGATAGTGTAATGCCTAAAGACGAAATTATTGTAACGGCAAGACGTCGCTCGGAGAGTTTGCAAGATGTCCCTGGTACGGTTAGCGTCCTTACACAAGCAAGGCTCGAAAGTGCAGGTGTTGCAAGAGCTGAAGATTTCATCGAACTTACCCCCGGTGTGACCATGGTCAACGCAGCTGAAGCCGGGGATACCCAAGTTAACATTCGCGGGATTAATGGGGCGAGAGATGCGGAAAACAGTTTTGCTTTTATTGTTGATGGGGTGCTTTATACCAACCCGGCCGCTTTTAATCGTGAATATATTAACCTGAAACAAATCGAAGTTTTCAAGGGCCCTCAAGGTGCTCTTTATGGCCGCAATGCAGCCGCGGGTGCGATTATCATCACGACGCAAGAACCTGGTAATGAAACCCATGGCAAGGCGTCGATTAGTGTCGCCGAAGATAGCACTTATGTCGTCAAGGGCGGTGTTTCAGGTGCTCTGGCACAAGATACCCTTTTTGCCAGCTTATCTGGTGATTGGCGACAGTCAGATGGGTTTTACCGTAATAGCTTTCAAGGCGGCGCACCTACTGTAGATGCGTTTGAGAGTTATAATATTAATGGTCGAATCATATGGCAAGCAAGTGACGCTTTGTCTGTTGATATCAAAGCCCGCATTGGAAATATTGATGCCTCGGCAATTACTTTTAATTCTACCTTTAATTTGCCCGTTTTTGCCAGCGCCACAAACAACCCGCCAGCCTTCCAAGACGTTAATGATTTTGACTTCCAATTCCAACCAAATATTATTTCGGACAATGACCAATCGGCCAAGGAGCTATCGGCTAAATTTGATTACGAGATGGAAACGACAATTCTAACGGGCTGGGCTTTGTTTAGTGACATTGACAACAATCTTATCTCAGACGGTACATCAGCTGCTTTCGGGTTTTATGCACCTGATGCGGAATGCCAACGCACAGTGACAGAACAAAATGCAGCAGGTACCCAACTATTGGCCCCGCAATTTATTGGCACATCCCCGGTCGGGGTGATTTTTGACCCAAATGGGTCTTTCCTTGGTGCATATACGCCAACTACTTGTGACGGCATTCAAGAGCAACTTCGAGACCAACGTGATTTTAGTGCTGAGCTACGTTTGTCCTCAAACCAAGAGGGGCCGGTGCAATGGATGATCGGGGGCTATTTCCTTGATATTGATCGGCAAGTTGGTGTCTCGCTTAACCGCGATAGCGGCGCAGCCCCTATCCGTGGCCTATTTCAAAATGGTGGCCCTAACGCCACCGCCTCTCTGACCCATGATGATTTTGACAGCCAGGTGTTTGCGGCTTTTGGACAAGTACAGTTTGACTTAAGTGATGATTTGGAAATTTCTGTGGCGGGGCGCTATGATAACGAAAAACGTCAAGTCCATTCTTTAGTACCTACAAATGTAACCCAATCAGTAATCGATTTAAATTTTGATACGGTGTTCAATGACCCTCTGAACCCCGCCCTCAGCAGTCTAATTAATACGACTGGAACGATACCCGATAAAGAAGCAACCTTCTCGGCTTTCCAGCCAAAGATTTCTGCGACATGGGATGCGGGAGACAACCTGACGCTGTTCGGTAGTTGGGGCAAGGGCTTTAAAGCTGGTGGCTTTAACAACTCAGGTAGTGCTGCTACCATTGACATATTTATCAATGGATTCATCAATGGTGGCATTGGCATTAATTTTGCTGATGACCTTGGTGTGCCTCTTCCTGCAATTGGAGATACTTTTGATAAAGAGACGTCCAGCGCTTTTGAAGCAGGTTTCAAAGCTAACTTCATGGATGGTGCGGTGAGAATGAACGGAGCCGTGTATAAAACGGATGTTACCGATATGCAATTTTTTGAATTTCTTGTTGGTAGCTTTGGTTTATTACGCGTTGTTTCTAATATTGATGAAGTCGATATTACTGGGCTTGAGTTAGGTATTGACGGGCGAGTAAGTGATAATTTACGCATCTTTGCGGGCGGTAGCTGGATTGATAGCGAGATCAAAGCCAATTCTTCTCGCCCTGATACGGTCGGTAATAAATCACCCTACACACCGGATTACACCCTAAATATAGGTGGGGATTTTAACTGGCCACTATCAAGTGATATGGAGTTAACAGCTCATGTGGACGCGCAATTCATCGGCCCGACTTGGTTCCATACTGTACAAGGCGGTCAACGCCCAACCATTTTCATGCCTTTATTCGAGCTAGGCTTTGGTGCTGGTGCAGGTGCACTGGGCACAGCTGATTTTTCGAATGCTAGGCGTGATGCTTATGCTACCGTTAATGCCCGCATTGGATTGAATGTGAATAATTGGTCAGTTACTGCTTTTGCGGATAACCTTACTGACGAGAAATATTTGGAGGAAGTTATTCCTGCTCCTGAATTTGGTGGTTCATTTGATCACCCTGGCTCCCAAAGGCGATATGGTGTTGAAGTGACAACAAAGTTTTAAACTTGATGTGCCTCAATTTCAAATCAGGGTCAAAGATTTATGATGGCGTATGTTTAATCATAAATGAGGATCATCATGAGCCATACACCCCATGAACTTGCAGAGACATTTCCTGAGTTTAAAGACAAAATACAT
>JAJRSG010000114.1 GCA_024278915.1 Alphaproteobacteria bacterium | reverse complement strand
CTTTGCAAGCCTAGTCAATTACACCGGATTGGCGTTTTATATCATCAGAGGTTTGGCGCGAGCCATCATGGGACCAGCCCGGAACCGCAAAAACATAGGCTAGCCTTTGTTTGAGGGTGAGGTCGGGTTTTATCATATCACTGAAAATACTAATGAATTCATGAGTCGCTATTCTGAAAGGATTGAAAGTGGCAATGTTTTTAATGATGCCGTATTCCAGTTTTTCACCCTCGCCTTCTTCGGCGAAGGTGTGAAATAATTTATCCCAAATAATAAAAACGCCAGCATAATTCGTATCAAGGTATTTTGGGTTTACCGAATGATGGACACGGTGGTGCGAAGGAGTATTGAACACGGCTTCGATCCATTTGGGGAATTTATGGATAGTTTCTGTGTGGATGAAGAATTGATATAGCAAATTAACAGAACCAACAAACAACATGGCGCCCGGATGTACGCCCAGCCAGATAAAGGGAACATAGATAAGCACCAAGCCGGTTACCGCGCTGAACCAAGGTTGGCGCAAGGCGGTGGACAGGTTGTAATGCTGGCTAGAGTGGTGAACCACATGATTGGCCCAAAACCAACGAATGCGATGTGAAAAACGGTGCGCCCAATAAAACCGCAAATCATCCAGCACGAATAAAATGATGAGCATCAATGGTGTTGTTTCAATGGTCATAATGCGTGCTTGGTAAACCTGAAAGAGAATGAAAATAGCGCCGCCGCTGATTAATATTCCAAAAATGGCACTTAGAGACCCAAGGGCAATGCTAGTGCTGGCATCGCGGGTTTCGTACTCGCCGCCTCGTTTTGCCAAAACAATAAAGGTAATTTCTATGAAAATGAAAAGTGCATAAATCGGCCCGGCATATGTTGAAGGATCAGATAATTTTGTCGGGTCAAGGTGCGAGAAAAGATAATCCATTTTATTCCCTTAAACGCCGAGCGGGGCGGCAGATGTACGCACAAATGGTTGCAGGGCAAATAACCAAGGTTCTGGCGCGGTGTTCTCGCCAATGTGTAAGGTCATGCTGGGGGCGGTGAAATCAGGAAATGAAATTTGCAATCGACCATTTCGCAATACTCTTAATTTCTTAATGCTGTCGTTTACGAGGGAGTGTGTTACCCACCTTCGCCCTAGATGATATAACAAACTGGCGGTTCCATCTGAAAACACAGCCAAAGCGGCACGTTCGTCATCTGATAGTTTAAGGGTCGTAATCCGTTTGTCGGGATTATATTTTTTTATTAAGTCCTTGGCATGTTGTTTGCCTTGTAAATGGGCAGATTTACTAAAACCAACAAGATGAGCATATAATGCGATGAGGCCGCACATGGTAAAGCTCGTGATTGCCAAATAAATAATGTCCTTCACACATGCCCCTTTTTATATTCATAAAGTTGCATATGAGTGTGCCAAGAAACCATCAGAAGTGCAAATGATATTCTTGACCTATACCAAGTTCGGTTGTGCATTATTTGGAACGCTTGTTTGATTTATAAAGTTTGAGGCTGAGTGATTTAGTTTTTTAATACCCCTGTAATGCCGACAGTTCTGTCTGTCGGGTCAAATAATACCCCGGGGTTTAATATGCCTGCAGGATCTAAAGTTTTCTTTATGCCGCGCAATGCATCGCGAAACAGTGGCAATGTTTGTTGTTCATAACCACTCCGGTGATCACGGCCAATGGCATGATGGTGTGTCGCTGTTCCGCCAAATGCAACTACTGCTTCATTGGCAGCTATTTTAATATATTGCCATTTAGATAAGGCCGAGGCTAGATCATCTGCCGCGCTTCCATATGCCCCGAACGTGTAATATGGGGCCGGGCCGTCTGGATATATGTGCGTGAACCGGCAAGAAAAATATCCAGGTTTACCGGTTACTTCAATGATTGCCTTATTGACTGCCTTCGTCACTTCGGTGTGAAAGTTTTCAAACTTATCCCAAGTGATAGCTGTTTCAAAAGTATCAAATAATACGCCGTGCCTTAAGTACTCATCTCGGTAGTAAGGCATTCGAATAAATGAGTTTCGCCAAGCACCTGTTGCTGCATCTCGGTTTATCTCTGTGTTGCCTGTGTGGGCGGTTGATTGTTTTATGTCTTTGAAGTCACATATACCACCGTAGTCATGTGCTAATTCAAGGGCTCTACTCATCCATGCGTCTAATGGGTGGTCTGCTGATTCAAAACCGAGCAATAACAGCGCATGTTGCCCGTCACCAGCCCCGTTTTGTATGGCTTCTATCGGATCAAGCACTCGGCAATTTGAAGGGAAGAGGCCTGATTGCGAAATAGCCCGAACGGCACGTGCAGCTTGTAAAATCCCGCTGAATTTAACACTGACGGAGGTGCGGTAAATTGGACGAGTTTGTAACCTGACCCAACTATCCGTAATGATACCGAGCGTTCCTTCCGAGCCTAACATCATGCGGTCAGCCGAAATACCTGCACCTGAGCCCGGTAGGCGGCGCGAGATTAAATCACCGCGCGGTGTGACCATAGATATGGATTCGACCAGATCATCAATATGGGTATATTGTGTTGCAAAGTGCCCTCCCGCTCGTGTTGCAATCCAGCCACCGAGAGTGGAAAATCCGAAACTTTGTGGGAAGTGGCGTAGTGTCAATCCGTGTGGGCGTAAGGCTGTTTCTAGGTCGGGGCCAAAAATACCACCTTCGAAATGCGCCGCCCGACTAATGGGATCAATCTCGATTACTTTATCCAGATATTGTAAATCGATGGAGACAACACCATTATATGACATGCCCACATCTGGCTCAACGCCACCGCAAACACTCGTGCCACCGCCAAAGGGGATGGCGGCAATATTATCTCGTTCCATCCATTCCAATAAAGACACGACATCTTGCTTGGTTTTGGGAAAAGCTACGTAATCTGGAGGGTTAGGAACGTCGCGCATCAACATACGTATAATATCCGCACAGCTTTGCCCGTAAGCATGAAGTAAGCGGTCATATGGTGTGCAAGATAATAAAGGCTTGAGTTTTTCTGGCGGACTCACTCTGGGTTTGGGGAGGGTGTATTCGTCCGTTTTTGGGATTGAAACCGGTGTTCCAACTTCTGGAGATAGTAATTTTATTGAGCTTCCTACAAGTGTATTCTCTGTTTTGTTGAGTGCAAAATCAGTATTGCCCCAACCCCAAAATTTACGGTGTGTATGTTTCCCAAGAGTTTGCATAAAAATATATCACCTTTATGTTCGTATTTTGAATTCTAAACTTAGTTCATTTAATTAAACTTACATCGTCACTCTATATCATCCGCCCAAGGCTTCAACAGAAAGTCGTGGGCTGGGTCGTCAAACCATGTGATCGCCTCATATGGAATAAGTATATGTTCCGAGCGTCCACTTCGATTAAAGAAGTTCATACTAGTTTAGAGCAATGATCTCACGATCAACCATAAAAAATGCCCAAAATATCGATTTTTGTGTGCAGGGATAAGGCTAATTGGTATTTGGTGGCATATACTTTTGCTTCTTTGCCAGCGTGGAGGATTACAGGCCGATGACGAGGCGAATTATAGATGCGATGATTGCGAGGCTAAGAAAACCTGTGATCCACAAGGTCATAAACCATAACCATTTTTTATAAAGAGGGGCTTCGTTTTGCATTAGTGATAGCCTTCTCCTGCTTTAACTTTGCCTCTGAATATCCAATAGGAATACCCAGTGTATATGAAGATCAGTGGTAAGAAAATCGCCGCTCCAATCAACATAAAGCCAAGGCTTGCATCGGGGGCAGCGGCTTCTGCGACGGTAATGGCGCGCGGTACAACATAGGGGAAAATGCTAATGCCGAGCCCCGCATATGAAAGCACGAAAAGGCCTAGAGCTAATGGAAAGGGGCGGTAATCATTTTGCCGTTTTAAATTCACATAAATACGCCATGCAAGAAGAGCCGCAATGATCGGCACGGGAGATAAATATAAGAGTGTAGGCATTTTAAACCAGCGAGCAAATATTTCGGGCGATAAAAATGGTGTCCACAAGCTCACAATTCCTGTCAGTAAGAAGACGGTTAGCATCAAGGGTAAAGATAGTTTGTAGAGACGGTCTCGCAGTTCGCCTTCCGTTTTCAAGATCAACCACATGGTACCTAGAAAGGCATAGCCAAAGACAAGAGAAAGGCCTGTAAACATACTGAAAGGGCTGAGCCAATCAAACCAGCCGCCACTATAGGCGCGACCATCGACGGCGATGCCTTGAACGAAGGCTCCCAAAACAATTCCTTGGGAAAAGGTCGCGAGGAGGGAACCGCCAAAAAAGCCCGCGTCCCAAATTTTTTCGTGACGGGGATTCCGCCAGCGGAATTCAAAAGAAACGCCTCGAAAGATCAGGCCAAACAACATTGCAAGAATTGGTACATAAAGAGCCGGCATAATGATCGCATAGGCCAATGGAAATGCGGCTAAAAGGCCGCCGCCACCAAGAACAAGCCATGTCTCATTACCGTCCCAAACGGGGGCAACGGTGTTCATGGCCGTATTGCGTTCTTCGCCTTTTTGAAGCAGTGGATATAAAATACCGATCCCTAAATCAAACCCGTCAAGGATGACATAGATGAGGATAACCAGAGCGAGCAGCCCTGCCCAAATGGTGGGAAGATCAAACATTAGTTGTCCTCCTTACCTGTCTGGGTCGACATAATACTATCGAGGCCTATGGGATGGGAACTGGCGGTGGGAGTTTGACCCGGTGTTGGCGGGGCTTTCATCATTCGCAATATGTAATAAATCCCAAAGCCGAAAACGACGAAGTAAACAATAATAAAAATGAGAAGGGAGGTAGCAACGGCAGGGGCTTCAACCGGCGCGGCAGATTGGTTGGTTCGCAGTAACCCATACACGGTATATGGTTGTCGACCGACTTCAGTGACGGTCCAGCCCGCGATGACTGCCATAAAGCCAGATGGTGCCATCAATACGGCTGCTTTGTGAAACAGGGCGGTGTCATAAAGTTTCTTTCGCCATCGCAGCCATAGACTAAACAGGCCAAGTGACGCCATGAGTGTGCCAAGGCCAACCATGATTCGGAATGCCCAAAACACAATGAGTGAATTGGGTCTGTCTTCTTTGGGGAAAGCTTTTAGGCCAATGATTTCTCCGTCGGCATGGTGGGTCAAAATTAGGGAGCCAAGTTTTGGAATTTCGATAGCGTATTTGGTTTCTTCTGCTTCCATATCAGGGATACCAAACAAAATCAGCGGCGCCCCTTTTTGAGTTTCGAAATGTCCTTCCATGGCGGCAATTTTCGCGGGCTGATGCTCCATGGTGTTGAGGCCATGCATGTCGCCAACAAATATTTGTAAAGGAGCAACGATAGCCGCCATCCACATTGCCATGGAAAACATGACCCGTGCGCCTTCACATGTTTTGTCGCGTAATAAATGCCACGCACCAACGGCCCCTACCACAAAGGCTGTTGTGAGGTAGGCGGCAATTACCATATGCATCAAGCGGTAAGGGAAGGAGGGGTTGAAAACTATTTTCAACCAGTCTTCTGGCACGAATTGTCCGACATCATTAATGCTGTATCCTTGCGGGGTTTGCATCCAACTATTTGCTGATAATATCCAGAAAGCCGAAAAGAAAGTACCGATGGCGACCATCAAGGTGGCGGTAAAATGTAGTTTCTTGCCAACTTTGCTAAGGCCAAATAGCATAATGCCGAGAAACCCTGCTTCGAGGAAGAATGCAGACAAAACTTCATAGGCAAGGAGAGGCCCTAGGATTGGCCCGGTTTTATCGGCGAATACACTCCAATTGGTGCCAAATTCATAGGACATAACAATCCCAGAGACGACGCCCATTGCAAATACGACGGCGAAAATTTTGACCCAGTATTTAAAGAGCCGGATATAAACTTGCTTGCCAGTTTTTAGCCATAAGCCTTCGAGGACAGCTAGGTAGCTCGCGAGGCCAATGGTAAAGGAAGGGAAAAGGATATGAACACCAATCGTCCATGAAAATTGTAACCGGGCTAACAGTAGGGCTATGTTATCTACAGATTCCATATTGTGTCTCGCGATGACTGGATACAATCAATACATCATACGCAAGGGGACGTATACAGGTTTTTATAATAATTCTAAAAAAATATGCGGTTGGCAAAAATTCACGGCGATGAACCAGAGATGGGGTTCATCGCCGTGAAATGGGGAGGTTTTAGGTTTGGTCTATTTGCTTGGTTTTATTGGTGGCGGTTTTGATGCTTATGATAGCGAATCCGACCAACGCCAAGATGGTGAGGATAGAGGCGACCGGATGATCCATCGGGTGGGCCCAGTATTCGTTAAACCATCCCCAACG
>JAJRSG010000113.1 GCA_024278915.1 Alphaproteobacteria bacterium | reverse complement strand
GTGATTATGTACGTAGCCTAATCCAAAATCGCCGCGTAAATGGAGTTCATGACCTATCAGATGGTGGACTCGCAATCGCAGCTGTCGAATTAGCATTTGCAAATAAAATGGGAATTTCTCTTAAAGGAAACCCTGAATTACCATTATATGCCTGGTTGTTTGGAGAAGATCAGGGGCGTTATTTATTGTGTGTCGATCAAAACAGTGTCAACCCGGTAATTAGCACTGCATTATCAAAAGGGATCCCCGCCAGAACAATAGGTACCATCGGCGGAGACCGCATTCAATGTGAAGGTGGGTTTGACATCTCCCTAGACGATGCCCATATGATACATGAAAATTGGTTGCCTGATTATATGGCATCCTAACTAAGACAGGAAAAGCTATGGCAATGAATGCAGATGATATAGTTGCAATGATTAAATCTGATATCCCAGATGCAAATGTAGAACTAATCGACCTTGCGGGCGATGGCGATCATTACAAAGCTATTATTACGAGTAAAATTTTTGAAGGAAAATCCCGTATAGCGCAGCACCAAATGGTATATGCTGCCCTCAAAGGAAAAATGGGCGGAGAGCTTCACGCTTTAGCGCTCGAAACAAAAGTAAACTAGGAATTATTATGACCAATACAGCACAAGACCGTATCAAAGAAACCGTAACCAATAACGACATTGTCCTTTACATGAAGGGTACACCTACATTTCCACAATGTGGATTTTCATCTACAGTCGTACAAATTTTCGATTACCTTGGTGCTGAATATGCCTCTGTAAATGTGTTGGAAGACCCAGAAATTCGCCAAGGCGTCAAAGATTACAACAACTGGCCAACAGTACCGCAAGTATTCGTTAAAGGTGAATTTGTTGGCGGTTGTGACATCATGAAAGAAATGTTTGAAACTGGTGAGCTAAAGGCTCTACTAGAAGGTAAGGACATCTCCTTGTCTGCATAGTCAGGGGCAAACGATGCATTAACCTAATGCGTTAACATTAAGCCAATATAAATCATTACGCCATAATAGTGCCTAATCTATGTATTGGGACACGCAATGAGTTTAAAGCTAAAACAAACTAAGGACACTAAATCTTGGTCGCAACTTGCTGTTGAAGAGTCCGACTTTAGCCTAAAAGCACGTAATGAAGTTCGCCAACATACGTTCAGGCGTATGTATATGAGCGTTTTCATCTGGTTTGCTGCTGCTTTTCTATTCTACTGTAGTTTGTTTTACGTGGGTGCTTTTGTTGACGTAGGAAAGGTTCTTGGCGTTAGCCAAGCTAAGCGTGCCGCTAAGGTTGAAAATAACGCTCAAGCAATGCGAGCACAACAAGACCGGAACCTTCTGTCGCCAATTTCTGACGCCCTATCCATAAATCGCGTCTATTTACGGAAAGGCCAAACCATACAAGCCACCTATTCCGTACCAAATGGCACCCAAATGCTCTTATCCATCAAGCAATGTAAGCGCATGCCAGTCCTAGAAATTTTTACATGTAATTTTAAAAGCGAGCAAGAAAGACTAATTCGCAATGGTCGTACAGGGGTCGTAAAATTCATAGCCACCGAGCCCGGTTTTTATTACTTCGAAGATCAAGTAACTCTACAACAAGGAACTACCTTAAAGCTAAACCATGATTATAAAGTCATCTGGCAAAGGGCATAAAAAAAGGCCTCATAAATGAGGCCTTTTCAAAAACATTATTCACTAATTATTACTAGCGGGAATAAAATTCCACGACCAAGTTAGGCTCCATAATAGCTGGATACGGTACTTCATCAAAACTAGGAATACGGACATAGGTCACTTTCATAGATTTTGGATCGAGGTCAAGATATTCAGGAATTTCGCGCTCTGGGCTCTCCAAAGCTTCAAGAATTAATGCCATTGTACGAGATTTTTCGCGCACTTCAATAACATCACCAACTTTACAACGGTATGAAGGGATGTTTACGCGCTTACCATTTACGAGTACGTGACCATGGTTCACAAATTGACGGGCTGCAAATACAGTCGGTACGAATTTAGTACGGTAAACAATCGCATCAAGACGAGATTCCAATAGACCAATCAAGTTCTCAGAAGCATCACCACGTAAGCGAGTAGCTTCTTTATAGATGGCACGGAATTGTTTTTCCATGATATTGCCGTAATAGCCTTTTAGCTTTTGCTTTGCGCGAAGCTGCGTACCAAAATCGGAAAGTTTACCACGGCGGTTTTGACCATGTTGACCAGGAGGGAATGGCCGCTTATTAACAGGGGACTTAGGACGGCCCCATATATTTTCACCAACACGGCGATCAATTTTATATTTTGCAGAATGACGTTTAGACATGCGTAAAGCACCTTCTTTTCGACGTGGCCCGGCTCCCTAGCCTATCCAGAGAGCGATATTAACGGCGGCACCACACCAACCCGTACCCCTAATTCAATAAGGATGCGCACCTTCTAGAGGAGACAAAGAAGAAGTCAAGCTGCAAATACGGTTTTACGTCAAGATATATGCACCTAAAGCGAATACGATTATTAGGACAAAGGAGACAATTATAGGAGCCAGAATAGCCCCCAAAACAGCAATGGCTTCATCAACCAGCGTTTTTGGTTTAGTCACTAGCTCTACAAAAATCGTATCCTCGTACCCGCCTGCAAACTTTTTCACTGCAAAAACGGAGACCAGAAAATAAGAGCATGCAAAAAATCCATTTAAAATATATTCTGGCATGACCTCATTCCTATTACTTGTAACTTCCCAAAACAATACCAGTAGTATATACAAACACTTGCAGCATGCAACTCAAGGGAAATAATGGGAAAAAGGATAAAAGGCACAAGAAAATTTAATGGCAGTGTTATCAAAATCGCCAAGTTGTTAGCTTATGGCTTTGTATCTATTTTTTATGTGTTTTCAAAAACAGTGGAAAAAGCTGATAGTTTTGGTAGCGGAGGGCGTTCGGATTACAACATTGGCACGCCTCAACCAACGACCCGCCCCGAATCCTACCGTAAAATGAAGCGACGCAACCGGCTTATCCGTAAATTCGATCACAAAAGTGATCAAGAAGAGTGAATTAACTATAGCCAGCCCGATCCAACTATGACATTCGGGAAGTATGGCTAATCTTGATCCACATTCCAAAAGTACCGATATAAAAATCGGTTTAATTGCCGGAATAGCAGCTTACACAATGTGGGGCATGTTTCCCATTTACTTTAAAATCACTCAAGATGTGCCACCCATGGAAATTCTTGCCCATAGGATATTATGGGCAGTGCCATTTGGGGCCTTCATCATATTTTTACGACGTCAATGGTCAGATGTTTGGCAAACACTAGCAAACCCAAAGGCGCTTGCTCTTTTGTCCTTAGCTGCCATTCTAATCGCTATGAATTGGGGGGTGTATATTTGGGCAATCCAAATTGAACAAATTTTCCAAGCAAGCCTTGGCTATTATATCAATCCACTCATGTATGTTTTGATTGGGGTAATATTCTTAGGGGAAACTTTGCGAAAAATGCAAATATTTGCTGTTATTTTAGCGACGATTGGTGTGGCCGTTCTGACAATTATCGGTGGGCAATTTCCATGGATATCTTTAATATTAGCAACCAGTTTCACGATTTACGGCGTTATTAGAAAACAATTGGATGTTGGCGCCATGCCAGGCCTCTTTGTTGAAACTTTGGTCTTAATTCTTCCCGCTGCCGCGTATTTACTTTGGATTTACACACAAGGAAATTTAGTATTTTTCAAAATGGGTAGTAATATGACAGCTATCCTGATGCTTGCTGGCCCTCTCACTGTATTGCCCTTATTGGCCTTTGCCACTGCAGCCAGAAAACTAAAACTTTCAACCATTGGCTTCTTGCAATTTATTGGGCCAAGCCTGCAATTCCTCGTTGGGGTTTATTATGGAGAAAGCCTTTCACCCGCCAATTTACTTTGCTTTGCATTTATCTGGACTGCTGTGGCCATATTCGTTGCAGACGCTCTCAGATCAAATAGAAAAACTACGCGCTAGTCCTTCATCCTTGCCTGCCCTCTTCCTTTTACTAACGCTTTAATCATCCCCCGCATCGTACGCACTTCTTGCTCTGTCATGTTTGCCCGTATAAATGGAGCGCGAATATTTCGCTTCATGAGTGAAGTTTTTTGCTCAGGGTAGAAAAAGCCTGCATTTTTCAACTCTTCCTCTAAATGCTCCATCATTCGAATAAGATCTTCACGCTTTGCAGGAATAGAGCTTTCTTCTGCAAACATCGGAGGAACTGTAACTCCTTCACTGGCCGCCCAGATATAAGAAAACACGCCAACAGCCTGAGCAAGGTTTAATGATTGAAACGCAGGATTGATTGGATACGTAATAATTGTATCCGCAAGCACGACATCATCATTTGTTAAGCCGGCCTTTTCAGGGCCAAACAATATTCCTGTCTTTTGTCCCGCATTTTGCCATGCTCTAAATTTTTCGCCAGCTTCTTGTGTTCCCATAACAGGGACTTCAAGTTCACGCCGGCGCGCTGTTGCCGCCATGACATAGTTTAAATCCGCGACGGCTTCCGCTGTCGTATCAAAAACTTTGGCGCCTTCAAGAACGTTACTCGCCCCCGCCGCCATAGCATCAGCGGCAGGATTAGGCCATCCATCTCTCGGCGCAACAAGCCTCAACTCTGTTAACCCGAAATTCAACATGGCACGAACAGATCCACCAATGTTTTCACCAAGCTGTGGCCGGACAAGAATCACGACAGGAGGTGGCGTAGTTTCATTGCCTTGAGGTACAATCCGCCCCAATTGGTCTTTAACGGTTTTTCCCATATTTATTTCTTTCATTTGCTTAAAGCCTGCTTCCATAATGAAGCATTCAATGCTAAGAGAATTTCAAATCTAATAGACCTCTTTTCCCAATAGGAATAGAGCAAAACAACAGAGGCAAATATGGCAAAAATCAAGGTAACAAATCCGGTTGTTGAACTCGACGGCGACGAAATGACCCGTATCATTTGGGCAATGATCAAAGAAAAACTGATTCTTCCTTATTTGGACATTGATTTACACTATTATGACCTTGGCATGGAGTCCCGTGACGCAACCGACGATCAGATTACCATTGATGCGGCTAATGCGATAAAAAAATATAATGTTGGCATTAAATGCGCCACCATTACTCCTGATGAGCAGCGGGTTGAAGAGTTTGGCCTAAAGAAAATGTGGAAATCACCAAACGGCACCATTCGCAATATTCTTGGCGGTGTCGTATTCCGCGAACCTATCGTGTGTAACAATGTCCCTCGCCTTGTTCCGGGTTGGACACAACCAATTGTGATTGCCCGCCATGCTTTTGGTGACCAATATAAAGCCACAGACTTCCTCGTTCCAGGCAAAGGTAAGCTAACGATGAAATGGGAAGGCGAAAATGGCGAAATCATTGAAAAAGAAGTCCATGACTTCCCTGAAAGCGGCGTTGCTATGGGCATGTACAACCATGACCAATCCATCAAAGACTTCGCCCGTGCAGTGTTCAGTTATGGCCTAACCCGTAAATGGCCTTGCTATTTGTCTACAAAAAACACAATTCTCAAAGCCTATGACGGACGTTTCAAAGATATTTTTCAAGAAGTTTACGAAACAGAGTTCGAAGAAAAATTCCACGAGTTTGGTGGCGAATACCAACATCGTTTGATCGATGACATGGTCGCATGTGCCCTTAAATGGAATGGCGGCTATATTTGGGCCTGCAAAAACTATGATGGCGATGTACAATCGGACACAGTTGCGCAAGGTTTTGGTTCCCTTGGGCTGATGACTTCATTTCTAATGACACCAGATGGGAAAACGATGGAAGCAGAAGCAGCCCACGGTACTGTAACACGCCACTATCGCAACCACCAAAATGGTCAGTCTACATCAACCAACTCAACAGCTTCTATCTTTGCATGGACACGAGGATTGGCTCATCGGGGCCGTCTTGATGACAACCAAG
>JAJRSG010000112.1 GCA_024278915.1 Alphaproteobacteria bacterium | reverse complement strand
GTAACGGGATTGCTAGAAGGCGATGATATTTTGCGCACTTGTGAGGCTGTGCAAGGTTTTGGGGCTAAGGTAAAACGCCTTGGGGACGGGAACTGGCAAATTACAGGGCGCGGTTCTAAAGGATGGCGTTCCCCGAAGGCTGCAGTTGATTTTGGCAATGCGGGCACGGGCGTTCGCCTTGTCATGGGGGCTGCATGCGGGTTTAAGCTCAAGGCTGATTATGTCGGTGACGCCAGCCTTTCGGGGCGGCCCATGGGACGGGTGTTGACGCCTTTGTCGCAAATGGGGGCGGTATTTGAATCCACAGATGGGAAATTACCCTTAAGTCAAATCAAGGGCGGCAATCTTGCCCCGATTTCCTTTACCCCGCCGCATGCTTCGGCCCAAGTGAAGTCGGCGATCTTGCTCGCGGGTTTAAATACCAAGGGCACTACAGAAGTGATTGAAACCAAACCGACTCGTGATCACACGGAAAACATGTTGGAAGCTTTTGGCGCGAACATCATGCATAAAAACGGCAAAGACGGGAAGAGCATTAGCATTACAGGGCCAGTACACCTTAGCGCCACTCATGTGAATGTACCTGGGGACCCGTCTTCCGCTGCATTTTTAATTGCGGCGGCTCTGATTGTGCCGGGATCTGATATTATGATTGAAAATGTAATGATGAACCCTACCCGTACAGGCTTATTTGAAGTATTGACGGAGATGGGTGCTTTTGTAAGGGCTGATAATTTTAAACGTAGTGGTGGCGAGACCATCGCCGATATTCATGTGCGTCATTCCCGTCTGCACGGCGTCACTGTGCCACCGTCCCGTGTTCCTTTTATGGTAGATGAATACCCGATTTTAGCTGTAATTGCCGCCTTCGCTAAAGGGAAAACTTTATTGCAGGGGTTAGGGGAATTGCGAGTGAAAGAAAGTGACCGCTTGGCAGCCACCCATGCGTTACTTACTAAAAATGGAGTTGCAGCCAAGATCGTTGGTGATACTTTAGAAATCACCGGTACGCGCCAAGTTGCTCACCAGTTTACGCCCATTATAGGTGGTGCAAAAGTAACCACACATCATGACCACCGCATTGCAATGAGTGCTTTGATTTTGGGTCTTGGCACGGAAAAACCCGTATCGATTGATGATGATGCCATGATTGCCACCAGTTTCCCGACCTTCTTTGATCTGATGGAGACATTGGGGGTGAATATTGAGAGGGCATCATGACCGTGATTGCCATCGACGGGACGTTTTCGTCCGGTAAAGGTACATTGGCCAAGAAGTTGGCGAACCATTACGGTTTGGCCTATTTGGATACAGGGAAATTATATCGGGCCGTTGCCCACAAGGCTTTGGGCAAAAATATATCTCTGGAAGATGGCGTAGCGTGTGCAAAATTGGCCAAGACGATCAAGACGTCTGATTTAGATGACCCAATTTTAAAAAGCGGCCCTGTGGGAGCGGCGGCTTCTAAAGTATCTGTTCACGGGGACGTACGGGCAGCTTTGTTTAAGTTTCAAAAGGAGTTTGCCCAAAACCCGGGCAAGGCGTTTAAAGGTGCCGTCCTTGATGGCCGCGACATTGGCACGGTGATTTGCCCCAAGGCCGACATTAAATTATATGTAGATGCTGATCCGAAAGTCCGGGCCGAGCGAAGGCATGCTGAACTAATTGGTTATGGAGAAGACATTTCATACGCCGAGGTGTTATCTCAACTTATTGAGCGCGATACCCGCGATACCACCCGAAAAAATGCCCCTCTAAAACCAGCAAATGATGCCCATTTATTGGATACAACGAATTTGTCGATAGAGGCGGCATTTGAGACTGCAAAGCAGTTGGTGGATGTTGTGCTCGGTAAATAACGGTCTCGTTTTTACCCTCTTTCCCGCCTTTCCTCCGCAAAGACATAATCTCCAATTTTTATCCCTGAAATCACTGCTTGCACCACCTTGTTAAATTGTCTAAGAGAGCGGCGTTCGAGACGGAATCCTCATCATGAGGGCCGCTTTAAGGTAAGCATAAGCTTTAAACTGTAACAGCCCGAACACTGAGACGCCCGGATTGGCCGGGCTAGACCATTGGAACCAACCAATTGGCATGTAAAACATTATTGGAGACTTATATAATGAGCGCAGCTCAAGACACCCTCAATCCCACCACCGATGATTTTGCTTCTATGCTAGAAGCCGCCTTAGAAACACATTCTATGACCGAAGGCAGCGTCATCAAAGGTACCGTTACCGCTATTGAAAAAGACATTGTCATTGTTGACGTTGGTCTTAAAACCGAAGGCCGTATCCCTTTACGTGAATTTTATACACCGGGTGAAGACACATCCGTATCCGTTGGCGACCAAGTCGATATTTACCTTGAACGCATTGAAAATGCTCTTGGCGACGCCGTTCTTTCCCGCGATAAAGCGCGTCGGGAAGAAAGCTGGATTAAAATGCAAAAAGTATTTGATGCTAAAGAGCCAGTTAACGGTGCGATCGTTAGCCGGGTTAAAGGCGGATTTACGGTTGACCTTGGCGGCGTAAATGCTTTCTTGCCAGGTTCCCAAGTTGATATTCGCCCTGTGCGCGATATCGCGCCTTTGATGAATGTAGAACAACCGTTCATGATTTTGAAAATGGACAGACCTCGCGGTAATATCGTCGTTTCACGTCGGGCTATCCTTGAAGAAAGCCGTGCGGAACAACGTTCTGAACTGGTTGGCAATTTGGCTGAGGGTGAAGAGCGCGAAGGTATCGTGAAAAATATTACTGATTACGGCGCCTTTGTTGACCTTGGTGGTATTGATGGTCTTCTTCATGTCACTGATATGTCTTGGCGTCGTGTTTCACACCCAAGTCAAATTCTTACAGTTGACCAAACAATCAAAGTTAAAATTATTCGGATTAATGCTGAAACTCAACGTATCAGCCTTGGTATGAAACAGCTGACCGAAGATCCTTGGTTAGCAGCAGTAGCGAAGTACCCAGTTGGTACACGACTAACTGGTACAGTTTCCAACATTGCCGATTACGGTGCCTTCATTGAACTTGAAGAGGGTGTTGAAGGTCTTGTCCATGTCTCTGAAATGAGTTGGACCAAGAAAAACGTACATCCTGGTAAAATCGTATCTACTTCTCAAGAAGTTGACGTGGTTGTTCTCGAAGTGGATCCGGAAAAACGTCGCATCTCACTTGGCATCAAACAGCTACAAGATAATCCTTGGGATAGCTTCACTGACCGTTTCCCTGTTGGGTCTACGATCAAAGGTGAAATTCGCTCAATTACGGAATTTGGTCTATTTATCGGCCTAGACGGTGAAATCGACGGCATGGCGCATTTGTCTGACTTATCTTGGGATATGTCTGGCGAAGAAGCTTTGGCTACCTATACTAAAGGCGACATTGTAGAAGCGAAAATCCTTGAAGTTAATATCGAGAAAGAGCGCATTAGCCTTGGTATCAAGCAATTGATCAAAGACACAGGCGCCGTACCGGGAGCGATAAAAGGCAAAACTGTTACATGTACGGTTACGGAAGTTAATAGCGGTGGTATTGAAGTTAGCTATGGTGATGACAATGAAGGCAGTGCCTTTATTCGTAAGTCTGATCTTTCTCGTGAGCGTTCTGATCAACGTCCTGAGCGTTTCGCTGTTGGTGACAAAATTGACGCACTTATTGTTAAGTTCGACAAGAAAGCTAACAAAGCTATTCTTTCCATTAAGGCTCTTGAATATGCGGAAGAAAAAGAAGCTGTGGCGCAATACGGTTCTACCGATGCCGGCGCTTCTCTTGGCGACATCCTTGGCGCTGCGATGAAATCCGAATAAGTTTCCTCGCCTTATTAAAATTATACCCTCTCGGTTCTGCCGAGGGGGTTTTTTTATGGGACAAAATTTTCTCCTTCTGCTAAACATTGCCGATGAAAAATATTTTATTTTTATGTGTTGCGAATTCTGCACGAAGCCAAATGGCTGAAGGGTTGGCGCGGGAAATGTTTCAAGACCGTGCCCGTGTGTATAGCGCAGGGTCTGCTCCTACGTCGGTTAATCCATATGCAGTGCGAGTGATGGCGGAAATCGGGATTGACCTGGCAGGGCACACGTCCATATCCATTCACGATATTGATGTGGAAACAATGGATTTGATTATTACCTTATGTGCGGACGAGATATGTCCGGTGGTTCCAGGGGCGGCGCAACATATGCATTGGCCATTTGCAGACCCTGCCAGTGATGACCCAGCTTTAACGGACACAGATTTTCTGGCCCGCTTTCGCACGGCCCGTGACGCTATTCAGAAACGTCTTGGAGAGATTGATTTATCTGCCTCTTGACGTAGTTAGATTTGAGGCGCAAAATAATTCCATTATCAAGACGATAAAGGGGAAGAGAAATGCTTAAATCTGAATTGATTGAAAAACTGGAAACCGAGAACCCCCATCTTAGCCCGATTGAGGTTGAGCGGGTTGTTGAAGTATTTTTTGAAAGTATCACCCAGACGTTGGAAAAAGGTGCCCGTGTTGAATTGCGCGGCTTTGGTACTTTTGCGCCGCGTTATCGCAAGGCTAGGGCGGGCCGGAACCCACGGACGGGCGAAATTGTCCCTGTACCAGAAAAATACGTACCATTCTTTCGCGCGGGTAAAGAAATACGCGAAAAAATTGATAGTACCCTCAAGTAAATGTAGGTCGTTAACGGATTTGCCCTACTTGACCCTTGATGCGAATTATTGTTAAGTGCTTGGACTTAAACAAGTTAATCCAATTTAGGGGAGAGATAAAATGGGAATGGTTTCAGAATTCAAGGAATTTGCAGTTAAGGGCAATATGCTCGATATGGCGGTTGGTATTATTATGGGCGGTGCTTTTGGCACGATTATCAAATCGCTCGTTGCTGATGTTATTATGCCGCCGATTGGCCTACTTATGGGTGGTGTTGATTTTTCAACCCTTAAATTGGTACTTAAAGAAGGCACTGGCGATACAGCAGATGCGATTGCTGCTAGTCAAGTTTCAATTAATTACGGTAACTTTATCAATGCATTAATTGCCTTCTTGATTGTTGCTTTTGTTTTGTTTCAAATCATTAAAGGTATGAACAAATTTAAGAAAAAAGAAGAGGCTGCGCCAAAAGCTCCGCCCGCACAAGAAGTGCTTCTTGCTGAAATTCGTGATTTATTGAAAAAGTAAATTATGGATTTTATCCAATGTAAAGGGAGCCTTCGGGTTCCCTTTTTTATTGGCTTAATGGTTCTCGCTCCTTATAAGTCCTTATGGATAGCGCAATCAAAATCTGTGGCCTCACACGGGCTTCTGATGTGGAAACGGCTCTTTTGCACGGTGCAGACATGCTTGGCTTTATTGTCGAGGCAAATAGTCCGCGCCGTTTATGTGTGGAGGAAGCCGCAAAACTATCTGGCCCTGCCTTTGGGTGTGCGCGGCGTGTGGCTGTGACAGTCGATGCCGATGAAAATTTGCTGGATAGAATTTGCAGTGAGATGCAGCCGGATATCTTACAAATGCACGGTAAGGAAGTTCCGAAATGGTTACAGGTCGTGAAAGGGTTTGCTGGGCTTGAAATCATTAAAGCTGTTCCGATTGCTGAACGGGCTGATCTAGCGAAAGTGAAACAATATGAATCTTGTGCTGACTATATTTTGCTGGACGCAAAACCACCAAAGGGAAATGCTCAACAGGGTGGGCATGGTCTGTCATTTGATTGGAAAATACTGGAAGGCTTTACTTGCTCTGTACCGTTGATTTTGGCAGGTGGGCTTGGCCCCGATAACATTAGGCACGCTAAAACAACAGGTATCAAATTTTTTGATGTCTCCTCTGGCGTTGAAGCACGCGCAGGGGTAAAAGACCCCTCCTTAATTGCCGTATTTATGCATAAAGCACACGAAAGATATCATGAGTAATTACCCCGATGAGCAAGGACGGTTTGGTAGTTTTGGCGGACGTTTCGTCGCCGAGACACTGATGCCGCCAATTTTAACTTTGGAAAAGGCCTATAAAATTGCCCGTAAGGATCCCGCGTTTCATAAAGAGTTTGATGATCTGGCCAAGCATTATATTGGCCGCCCAAGCCCTTTGTATTTCGCTGAACGTCTTACAGATCACGCGGGCGGCGCGAAAATTTATCTCAAACGCGAAGACTTGAACCATACGGGTGCTCACAAAGTAAATAATTGCCTTGGGCAACTTTTACTCGCCAAACGGATGGGCAAAACCCGCATTATTGCAGAAACGGGCGCAGGCCAACACGGTGTGGCAACAGCAACTCTTGCGGCGCGTTTTGGTATGCAATGTATTGTTTTTATGGGGGCGGTGGATATTGAACGGCAAAAACCCAATGTCTTTCGGATGAAATTATTGGGTGCCGAAGTAAGATCAGTAACTTCTGGTACCGCAACTCTTAAAGATGCGATGAACGAAGCTTTGCGTGATTGGGTAACCAATGTGGATGATACATTTTATTGTATCGGCACGGTGGCTGGCCCTCACCCATACCCCGAAATGGTACGAGACTTCCAATCTATTATTGGGCGAGAAGCACGAGTGCAAATTCAAAAGGCAGAGGGGAGGTTGCCAGACGCTGTATTGGCTTGTATTGGCGGCGGCTCTAATGCCATGGGTATTTTTCATGAATTTAGAACGGATGAAAAGGTGCGCTTAATCGGGGTTGAGGCTGCTGGGCATGGGGTAGAAACGGGGCTGCACGCAGCCAGTTTAACGGGTGGTACGCCCGGTATTTTACACGGGAATCGAACTTATCTTTTGCAAGATGAACATGGTCAAATTAAAGATGCGCATTCCATTAGTGCTGGGTTAGATTATCCTGGCATAGGGCCAGAACATTCCTATTTGCATGAAAGTGGTCGCGCGGAGTATGTTTCATGTACGGATGATGAGGCTGTAAAAGCCTTTCAACTCTGTACTAAATTAGAAGGTATTATCCCTGCGCTAGAAAGTGCTCATGCCCTCCCTCATACTTTAGAGCTTGCCAAAAAAATAGGTAAGGACGGCCTTATCATTATGAACCTCTCGGGTCGTGGTGATAAAGACGTCAACACCATCGCAGATATTATGGGGGTGAAGATATGACCCACCGGATAGACGCAACTTTTTCTAGTTTAAAATCTAAAGGTTGTTCGGGCTTCGTTGCTTACATGATGGGCGGAGACCCTGACTACGCTGCCTCTCTTGAGCTCATGAAGGCATTGCCAGACGCGGGTGTTGATATTATCGAACTCGGTATGCCATTTACTGACCCTGCGGCTGATGGGCCTGTGATCGAACTGGCGGGCTTACGTAGTTTAAAGGCTGGCACCAATGTGGTTTCTATTTTAGAAATGGCGACAGAATTCCGTAAAACCAATACCACCACTCCAATTATTGTCATGGGTTATGCTAATCCAGTGCACCATATGG
>JAJRSG010000111.1 GCA_024278915.1 Alphaproteobacteria bacterium | reverse complement strand
TTTTTTGCCATTGGCTATGTAATTTTCGTAAATTATCACTGGGTGCTAGTATATGTATTTATTAGGAATTGATGCTGGCGGTACGTCCTGTAAGGCACGTCTTACAGATATGTCCGGGCGCATTATTGGCCAAGGTTTATCGGGGCCTGCCAATGCAAACTCCGGTATTCGCAATGTATTTGCAACCATGCAAGAAGCTTATCAACAAGCCATGTCCGAGGCCAAACTGAGTTCTTCTGACGCTGCCACGATTTGCGCTGGCATTGGCATTGCAGGGATTGGACGAGAAGGAGCCAAGGCTGAAATGCAGACTCAACCCTTCCCCTTTCGATCAACGGTAATTCATAATGATGCTTTCATTGCCAATATGGGAGCCCACTCAGGGCAAGATGGAGGCATCGTCATTGTCGGCACAGGTAGCATAGCCATTGGCCGTGTTAAAGGGACAGACGTACGAGCCGGCGGTTATGGATTTCCAATTTCCGATGAAGGGAGTGGTGCCTATATTGGTTTGCAAGCGATCCGGATTACATTACGTGCATCTGATGGAAGGATCAGCCACTCGGATCTAACCCGGCATTTGTTCGAAAAATACCATTACCAAACACATGAAATTGTAGGTTGGATGGACAAGGCGAAAGCAACTGATTATGCCGCATTAGCACCAATCGTATTGCAGGCCGCAGAAACGGGTGACCGTCACGGTAGATTAATCACACGGCACTCTGCCAACCATATCGATTCGATGGTGCGAAGTATGTATAACGCTGGCGTTCCACGGTGCGCACTACTGGGTGGATTATCAGCCAGTATTGAACCATGGTTGGCCCCGGACATCAGAGCGGAACTCATTACGCCCGATGGGGACGCACTAGATGGCGCGCTATGGTTAGCAAAACATGCTGAACCAGAAACAGAAAAAACAAACGGATGACAGGTATCACCCTTGCAACCGGCATGCAGTTAATTCGGGAAAAACAATACGAATCCGTCTATAATCAAGCAATTGAATCTTTGAAAAAAAATGAAAAAAATCCGCTCTCTTTTTTTCTATTAGGAGTACTAGCCACCGATACTGGCAACCACGAGAAAGCATTGGAATTTTTCTCAAAGGCTGCGGAACATGGCCCCAACAACGTTCATTACCAAACCTATTTCGCAAAGGCGCTGACTACATTTGCCCATCACGAGCAAGCAAAAATACATGCGGATAAAGCCGCCGTAATAGGTACTAATGACGCCTTGCTTGCCGATATGATTGGCGTTGTTTATAGTAAGGTTGGCCACCATGAATTAGCTATCCCGTTTTTTGAAAAGGCAACCAGACTAAACCCGAGATGGGCAAAATTTCATTTCAATCTTGGGGCATCTGCAGAGTTTATTGGTAATTTTGGGAAAGCGAAAAAAGCCTACACAAATACCTTATCAATAGATCCTAACTTTTACCTCGCTTGGTTTTCGTTAGTTTCTCTTAGCAAACAAACATACGACAACCATCACCTTGAAAAACTAACAGCTCTCTTTGATGCTTCCGTCGGCAATGTGGAAGCACAATTACTTCTTGGACATGCAATCGCAAAAACATTGGAAGACCTAGAGCGTTTTGAGGAAAGTTTTGACTGGTTAGAGAAGGGAAAAGAAGGGAAAAGAACACAGGTTAACTATTCCCAACAAGCATGGTCCGAAGTTTTTGAAACCGCAAAACAAACCATACCCTCTCCAACAATAAATGATGGGAACGAAGAACATCTAAACAGTTCAATAACAACGCCGCTCTTCATTGTGGGGTTACCGCGGACGGGAACTACGCTTGTGGACAGGATTTTATCCTCCCACAAACAGGTTCGGTCTGCAGGGGAGTTGAACTTATTTGGCCAATTAGTAAAAGCCGCCATCAAAAAACCAATTAATGCTAATGTGGAAATCGGTGATTTTTTAGACGCAGATAAAGTAGACTGGTCTTTAGTTGGCAAAAATTATCGAGAGAAAACCCATCACCTTGCCCAAGGCGCTAGGTATTTAGTAGACAAAATGCCGCTTAATATCTTTTACGTGGGGTGCATACAACGTGCATTACCCGAAGCTAAAATAATCATACTTCGTCGCGGCGCCATGGATAGCTGCTTGTCTAATTTTCGGCAACTTTTTTCATTTCATAATCACAACTATGATTACTCATTAAGTATAGAAGATACCGCATCATTCTTTCGTAATTTTACAGACATGGTCTCCCATTGGAGAGAGCATAGCCTCCCTAATAGGTTAATGGAAATCACTTATGAGAACATCGTCTTTGATCAAGAAAAGCAAACCCAGGATTTACTCTCGTTTTGCGACTTGCCGTGGGATGAGTCTTGTATGCGTTTCCATGAAAATGAAGCCCCCGTCTCCACAGCAAGTTCGGTGCAAGTACGGCAACCTTTGTATTCAGGATCAATAGGGCGTTGGAAGAAATATGGTACAAAACTGGATAAGTTAAAAGCAATATTGGCACCCGACGAAAGTTAATTAAGTTCACGTTGCCAAAAGACCACCACCGTTAAATACCCACAGCTATTCCCTGCATTCCTTACCCGATAAAATACACTGGGTAGAGACATATCAACCATAAAAAACGCCCAACTCCTGTAGAGGAATTGGGCGTCAATCAAATCAAGTTATTTTAGTTTAGCTTAAAATTTTGCTTTCGCAGTTAATTGTAAACGACGTGGGTTATAGAACTGTTTTGGATCTCCAAAACCAGCACTGTTCACTTTACTCTGAATGTCATAACCGGTTTGGCTATTAAACACATTATACAAATCAGCTCTAAGCTGGATTGTATAATTATTCATAACTTCAAAGTTTTGACTATAATTTAGATCAAATTGGAAATGCCCATCGGTTCTTCTGGAACCAGCAGGCTCCGCAAATCTAATCGTGTCACTGCTACTACCTGTTAGTGAGCGATAGACATTCACGTCCCAAGCTTCCCAAGGCTGTCCGGAAAGATAGGATGCAAATCCACCAACCTGACCATCCCAAGGCAATCTGTAATATCCGTAAACTTGGATGTTATGGCGACGATCACCTTTCAAGAAACCCTCTTTATTATCCCACAATTGGCGACCAGCACCATCTGCGAGTAAAGACGAACCAATGAATACATTCGCATCATTTGTTGTCGTTGCATTATCTTGGTCAAAATTACCTGTGTAACGAGACCAAGTATATGAACCTTTGAGGTAGAAATCATCGGTATTGTAATCGGCTTCAAAACCAACTTCATAATACTCTGTGTGTGCCGTATCTAGTTGCGCAATCACATATGAAGAACCACCAATTTCAGCGCGAACAGCTGCGAGATTAGGGATATAATCCCCTAATGCAGCAATATCTGCCGGTGCATTAAACCTTGTCCGCGCATTGTTATTTGTGTCTTCCCAGAAATTTTGAGCAGAACGATGACGGGCATGAGCACTGACAGATATTTCATCAGATACTTGGCGTTCCCACCCAACAAGATACTCATCAATTGAACGAGGTTTTAAATCTTCTTGGAAAAACTTACCTGAAGACGAGCGCACTGCTGAACTTTCAATAAAGTTACCATTCGCATCATAACGAAGACGCAATTCACGAGATAGGTTACGATCCCATGAAGCCGCACGGGCAAGTGACGTAGCCGCAGGATTAATACGGGCATAATTAGCATAAACCGAACTCGTATCAGTAAAGTCCCATTTCACACCAAAGCGAGGCTGGATCATGTCCATCCAGTCAATTTCATACATTTTGTATTCATTGCCTGGAGCAACTTCAAACCCAGAAACTGTGCCAGCTTTTTCTCGCAGACCTTGGCCATACAAAGTGTCATTACTAATTAAAACACCAAGGTTAACTGTCCAATCACCCTTTTCAATTGTGTCATTAATTTCAATGCTTTGCGTTTTGACCTTGGATTTAATGGAACGCGGAACAATTGTTGTCCCATTGCCACCAACGATTCCAGTTTGGAAAACACGGGCTTCAAAAAACACAGGCGTAATACCATCATCAGCCAATTGGTTACCACCAATTACTGAAATGCGTCCAAAGCCATTTGAAGTTCTAGCTAAGTCTTCACGACCTTCATTATATTGGTAGCCGACATGGACTTCATGTGTTGTATCGCCAAATTCCATTGTGCGATCATATCCAAATTCAAATGCAGTCCTTTCAAAATCTTGTTCATTGATTTGATTAGCTCCACCAACACGTCCACCACCGGTTTGAACACCGTTTACTGGGAAGCCGTATTGATCAATTAATGGCTGAACAAAGGTATTATATGCAGCATCGCCAACAATCGGCTGAGGTACAGAGAAAAGACCAAGGTTATTGAGATTGTTTATATCCAAAGCCCCACCAAATGTAACTGGAACATCAAAAATGGTATCTGGCCGTGAGGATGTTTTATTTTTAAATTCTGTGAATCTAAAGTTAAATGAGCTTTGATCATCAATCACCCATGAGGCTTCAACAATCGCCGTATCAATACTAGCTTTTGCACCTGTTGAAACAGTCAAAGCATCAAACTCACCAATTCCTGAGTTCATGGTTGAACGGTCTGAGGTCCGGTAACTTGCATCAATCAACAGATTGTCAGTTGGTGCAAAAGTAAGCTTCCCGAAATATTCATTCCGTTTGCTTTCAAAATCCGGAACAGCTCCTAATGCATTTTCTCTTTGCTCTAGTGTAACTGTCGGACGATAATATGAACCATAAAAGAATAGTTTATCTTTAACGATCGGACCGCCTAAGCTCGCCACGATCCACTGCTTATTTTCTTTAAAGTTTACAGCTGAAGTACTATTTGAACGATCCGCAGTTAGGCTGCTCGGTTGAACTTGGTAACTAATCTCACCATGAAACTCATTCGTGCCACTTTTACTGATCGTGTTGATTTTAAAACCACCTGACCGGTTAAAGCCAATCGCCGTAGCTCCACCACGCTCAATCGAAACTTGTGCAATGTCATGGGTTGAAGGTTCAGCAGATAAGGTACCAAATAGTGGAAGCGACACGTCGACACCATCAAATTGATAGACGTTATCCTGACCATTACCGCCAGCACTTGGCCCACGAACAGTATCTTCAGTGTACTGAACACCAGGGATAAGTTTTTGTAGATCGCGATATTCTTGTCCAATTGGAATACCCTCGATAGCGGCCGTGTCAATCGTATGCTTTAGAGACGCGCCACCTGTATCAATCGTAATTCTTTTACTAACGACAATAATTTCGTCCGTTGGACCTTGAAATGCTACGTCAACTTTAATTTTTTGTTGTAACAAAACGACAGTATTACGTTTTAATACCGTACCATCTGGATTTCTAAATGTAAGTTCGTAACGGCCAGGTGGTAAGAGAGGCAATTGGTAACGACCATTCGCTGTCGACGTGGCAGTTCTGACGCCAGGAAGAACGGGACTTCTCGCCTCCACGGTAACACCCTCAAGTGCCTGACCGGCACTACTGGTGACATAACCATTTACTGAACCGGCCTGCCCAGCAGCAGCTGGCATACTAATTACCGCTAAACTTGCTGCTAATACGGCCCCTGTTAGTACCTTGTGGTACATAAGATTGTATTTTCTAGATTTCTGTAGTTTTTTCGTCATTTTTGACTCCCCTTCGATAAATAATCACCGTGTGCTAAACGCATCGCCCTGTATATTGGGTTCTTAATATCGCCAAATAAATTACAAAGTCAAATACCAATTAAACGTTTTTTGGTGAATATTGTTGAGTTTCGCGACTTTTACCCCTTATTTAGATACCTATTTAATACCAATTAGTCTATATTTGTCCATTTCCCCTTGTTTTCTTAAAGATGTTTGATAATTTAATATTCCCAACAGCTTGAAAGATTGTCCCTTCGTCAGGATGATAACTAAAGCCAGAATATTACGAGCCAGGCCATTCTCATGACAATTTATATCGCAGTCACCCGTCTATTTGTGAGACCATTGCGGCACTCAATCCGCCATATCTTTTTATTCGCAGGTCTTGTATTCATTACCGCATGCACAACAAGCGGGAAGCTAAATTCAATCCCGTCTGTAAATTACAATAGCCGTGTCAGCATTATTGTCATCCACCACACTTCGGCCAACTATCAAGAATCCGTGGACATTTTAACTAAAGCGTCCTCAAGACCCGTAAGTTCACATTACCTTGTGCCCGACCCTAGCGATTCTTCGTACACCCGTAAAAAACTTGAAGTACAAGAGCTGGTTCCTGAAACAGAGCGCGCTTGGCATGCTGGTCGCAGCTATTGGGCGGGGAAAAGTGGGCTGAACGATCAATCCATTGGCATAGAGGTGGTCAACCAAACCTATTGCAAGCAACCGTCATCTCCTGAAAACAAAGCGCCAAGACTGTGTTTTTACCCTGACTTTGCAGAGCCCCAAATGGTTTTACTAGTCAACTTACTTAAAGACATTTTAGAACGCCACCCAGATATAAAACCGATCAACATTATAGGCCATTCTGATATTGCACCGGGAAGAAAAATTGATCCCGGCCCCCGCTTCCCGTGGGAAAGATTACACAAACTTGGTATTGGCGCTTGGTTTGACGATGCTACCGTTGTCAAATACTGGGAACAATTTTCCGTAACGCCATTGCCTCTTGTTAACATCCAAAAGGCGCTTGGTGTTTATGGGTATAAGATAGAACCAACTGGCGTTCTAGATGAACAAACACGCAATGTGTTAAGAGCATTTCAACTGCATTTTAGGCCATCACAGGTTACCAGCCAACCCACACTAGAGACCACGGCAATCTTATTTGCATTGATTGAAAAATACCGGCCAAGGAAGCTAGATGAATTACTGACCGTTGATTAAAGCTTTCATAAACCACCAAAAATACGCAACCTTTAAGGAGAAGATTTTGTATCATCATACATTCAAGAGTTTAGCGCTTACTTCCGCACTTGCCATGATACTAACCGCATGCTCATCACCAGATGACAATAAGGTTGTGGAGATAAAAATTGATCCCGCCACCGTTCATCAGTCTGTTATGGTCCTAGATAGCCATATTGATCTTGAACTCGATTTAATTGCAGAAGATATGGACCCTTGGTCCAGTCAAAAAAGCCGTGTTGATATTAACAAAATGAAGGCTGGTGGTATGGACGGGGCCTTCCTCATTGTTTTTTCTCCCCAAGGCGATGATACAGATGACGGGATCGCCAAAGCAGCCGCAATTGCGGAAACACGCTACACAGCCATCATGCGCCTTCCTGAAAAATATCCTTCTGAGATAGAACTAGCCTTGAGCGCGGATGAT
>JAJRSG010000110.1 GCA_024278915.1 Alphaproteobacteria bacterium | reverse complement strand
ACCCTCGGTTTTGGAGACCGATGCTCTACCAACTGAGCTACACCTCTATATTACAAGCGGCCCTACATAGGGCCGCCCGATAAAACTTTACTCTACAATCTTGGAAACCACGCCGGCGCCAACTGTGCGGCCACCTTCACGGATCGCGAAGCGAAGCTTCTCTTCCATGGCGATCGGCACGATCAACTCAACATTAACTTCTACATTATCACCCGGCATCACCATCTCGACACCGTCTTTTAGCGTAACAACACCTGTCACATCAGTTGTACGGAAGTAAAACTGTGGACGATAGTTCGTAAAGAACGGTGTATGACGACCGCCTTCTTCTTTGGTAAGAATATAAGCCTCACCAACGAACTTCTTGTGCGGGTTCACAGAACCAGGCTTACAAAGAACCTGACCACGCTCAACTTTTTCACGGTCAATACCACGAATTAGCGCACCAATGTTATCTCCAGCCTCTCCTCGGTCGAGAAGTTTGCGGAACATTTCAACACCTGTACATGTGGTGGTCTGTGTATCTTTAATACCAACGATTTCAATCGAATCACCAACATTAATAACGCCACGCTCTACACGACCGGTAACAACTGTACCACGACCGGAAATAGAGAACACATCCTCAATTGGAAGCAAGAACGGCTGATCAATCGCGCGTTCAGGCTGTGGAATATACTCATCAACAGCAGCCATCAGCTTACGAATGCTTTCTTCACCAATCTCTGGGTCTCTACCTTCCATGGCAGCCAACGCAGAACCGGCAATCACAGGAAGATCGTCGCCAGGGAAATCATAAGAGCTAAGAAGCTCGCGAATTTCCATTTCAACAAGCTCTAGAAGCTCTTCATCATCAACCTGATCAACTTTATTCATGTAAACAACCAAAGCCGGCACACCAACCTGACGAGCAAGCAAGATATGCTCACGTGTTTGTGGCATCGGGCCATCAGCAGCATTAACCACCAAGATCGCGCCGTCCATTTGAGCCGCGCCCGTAATCATGTTTTTAACATAGTCAGCATGTCCCGGGCAATCCACATGGGCATAGTGACGTGCATCTGTTTCATACTCAACGTGAGCAGTAGAAATCGTGATACCACGCGCTTTTTCTTCTGGCGCACCATCAATTTCGTCATAAGCCTGAAAATCACCGAAATATTTCGTGATCGCAGCCGTCAAGGTCGTCTTACCATGGTCAACGTGACCAATCGTACCAATATTCGCATGCGGCTTCGTGCGTTCAAATTTCTCTTTAGCCATTTTTTCACTCTTTAGTTATGCCCTTTAATTTTATTGGGGCCGGTTTAAGTCTCTCTCCACCGAGACAAAATTTAAATTCTATATGGTCACCAAACTTTAAATAACAAGTCTGGAGCGGGTAGCGGGAATCGAACCCGCGTAGTCAGCTTGGAAGGCTGCTGTATTACCACTATACTATACCCGCGCATTTTATTTAGACGAAAAAGTGGTGGAGGGGATTGGATTCGAACCAATGTACACATACGTGATCAGATTTACAGTCTGACGCCTTTAACCACTCGGCCACCCCTCCTTTTTCCTTTTCATCAAAAAACGCCCATTTACCTGCGTAAAATAGACGTTTACAAATATTCCTTTCGTCAAACAAAAAACACTCTGAAAATGGCCGAGCTACTTAAAAGCCGAGCCACACAGAGTTATTGTTGCTAAATCTGGAGCCGGAATATAGAGAGGTAGTTCTCAACACGCAATAGTAATTATCGGCAAAAACTAAGAAAAAACATAATTATTTCATACGGAAGCAAGCTCGATAGGGCTGAAGGCAAAAATATGAGCAATACGCTTAAAAACAAGGGCTTTAAGGCCCATAAATCACGAAATATGCGACCAAACCGCTCAAAAGGTATAAAAAACCATGCGGAAACAACGAAACCCGTCCCGAATCGACGCCAAAAATCACAAGAAAACAAGTCTGGACACTGGATTTGGGGCATTCACGCTAGTGAAGCAGCACTAAAAAATCCAAAACGCACCCTGCATAAGATATTTATGACGCCCAAATGCGCAAGTAAGCTCAAAATCGATTCTTCACGCCCCATTCGCGGCGCACAGATCAATATCGTCAGCCCAGCAGAAATTGACGCACTTTTACCAGAAACCGCCAGCCATCAAGGAATTGCTTTGGCTTGCGCGCCCCTACCCGCTTTATCCATTCATGATATCGCCGGGGAAGCCAAAGGCCTGCTTATTATTTTGGACCAAATTACCGACCCTCACAATGTAGGCGCCATGTTTAGACTAGCCAAAGCTTTTAACGCCAAAGCGATCGTAATGCAGTCTCGCAATGCCCCGCCGCTTGTCGGCGCCACGGCCAAAGTTGCTGTCGGCACAGTCGAGAGCGTCCCTTGTGTACATGTCACCAATATTGCTAACACCTTGCTTGAACTTCAAAAAATGAATTGGCGAGTAACAGGTCTGGCTGGCGAAGCCACCATCACCCTACAGCAAGCCTTCCAAAATGCCGAAGCTGAAGCCGTGGTATTAGGCGCTGAAGGGCCAGGGCTGCGCAAACGGGTGCGGGATTGCTGTGACCAACTCGCCAAAATCCCCATGCCTGGCGGCGCAGAAAGCTTGAACGTCTCCACAGCCGCCGCCATCGCCCTCTATGAAGCCGTACGGGAGTAAGCATGTAAACTTCAGGTCAAGAACGCATGCTTTCCCAGACACACTCCCTTTACAGCGCCACACTTCCCCAATAGATTAACGCCAAAAGGGGCTAATTATGGATGGTATCACTTTAACTTTTACGGCAACGACAGCATTAATCACGGTTGCCATGCTCATTCTGTGGCTCATTGGTGTAAAAATCAAAGATGTCAGCATTATCGATATGTTCTGGGGTGCCGGCTTTGGCTTAATTGCCATTTTGTGCTTGTTCTTAAACAAAGCCCCGACACCGTATTTATATCTCCTAGCCGCCCTGCCCGTATTATGGTCACTCCGTTATACTTATTACATTATCTGGCGTAATTGGGGCCACGGCGAAGATAGCCGTTACACCAATATCCGTAGTAATGTCACCGAAAAGCAATGGCCGCTCTATGCACTTCGTAAAGTGTTTGTTTTCCAAGGCTTGGCAATGTTGATTGTGGCCGCCCCCCTATGGATTGGTTTAGCGCACTATGAACTAACACCAAACCAAACTTCGATTGGCCCCTTAGCAAAAATTGGGGCGGGTATCTGGATCGTTGGCTTCTTATTTGAGTCCGTAGGCGATTGGCAACTGGTTCAATTCAAGAAAAACCGAGAAAAATTCGGCGCAGAGGTGACTGGCAAAGTAATGGATAAAGGCCTGTGGAAATACACACGCCACCCCAATTATTTTGGCAATAGCCTCATGTGGTGGGGAATATGGCTTGTCGCCTGTCAAGCACCTTGGGGATGGGCAAGTATTATCGGCCCGTTGTTTATGACCTTGGCCCTCGTCAAGTTAACGGGCGCAGGCCATTTGGAACGCACCCTATCCCAACGCCCAGAATACGTGGATTATATGCAACGAACCCCCATGTTCATCCCATGGTTCCCCAAAACAAAATGAGGCACTGAACAAGCTAGTGCTTCGTTACACAAAAAAATTCTATGGGTATTTTTGGCTAGGCCCATACTTATTATTAGCCTTCTCACTATCCAATAAGCCTAGAGCAAACGAATATAGCCCTAAGACACTACCACCAAATATCAACGCAAAATACAAAATATTCATAGGAGCTAAATCAGCTTCTTTTTGAACCCAATCCATATATGAAGGCTCAGGAATAAAATTTAACATTTCAAAAGAAATAATAGGTATGGTTCCAATCCACGCAGATCGACCAACATCATGCATTCGCCTTGCCATAAGTGCTAAAAATATTGGCAGTGTAATATAATAAAGCAAAGTGGAAGCTGGATGGTACCTCCAATTTAACAACCAAGCTTCCCAACCACTATTACCAAAATAAACAGCAGCATCAAAACTCGATATTTTAGGAAAAAATATTTCCTCAACAAGTCCGAGTGCAACAATCACTGCGCCCCAAAAGAGGGCTGTCCACCAACACTCAGAGCGGCGTGAACGTCCCTCGTAGTTAAAAACTCCCCGAGCTGATCTCGTAACAGCTTGAGTAATATTCAGCATTTAAGCATTACTTCCGAATCTGTTTGCACCAAGTACCCCCTTTATTTGCCAGCCATTTAGTGATCAAAATTACTGATCCGAGTATTACGGTAAATGCAATCAATATAAAACAGCGTAATACTTTCTCTTAAATCATCTTGCATTATTACCAATGATATGGCGTTTTTATGAGCGAACCCCAAAATCATGCCCCCTGCAAAAGGCAACAATTGCCACCATCCAGATCGGTCAACATCATGCAAACGTCGAAATGTGACTGATAACAACGTAATTATGACGGCAATACTAAAAAGCAAACTTATCGGCTCTACCTCATTTCCCCACCCAAACACCATTTCATCCACGAAAGGGAGTAGAAATGATCCAGCAATAACGAATAGATAAAACCACCAATACTCGGAACGTGTAGCACGCCCTGAAAACATTATATATTTCAGAAAGCATATTTTACGGACGCAGCGCAACCCACTTAATCCCCCTTAATGATACAAGAATAAAATATATGAGAAGAGTGAGTGCAAATACAAGTAGAATTTAATTCCCTCCGCCAAACCTCTCAATCCACGTTGCAACGTCTTCATCTTCTATTTTTGTGAACAGGACATCCGGCGCAGATATTTCAAGCCCGTGCGGGAGGGCGTCTAGGATGGCTTTGACTTGGACATGCCAGTCCCCTTCCCCAAAATTCCATGTGCGTCTATCAGCCGGAATATTCATGACGTCCAATATTTTATTGGCGGCGTCAGGAATAACCGCCTGTGCCAATATCCCGAATAATGCGACAAGGTTAAGCCCAACGCGCGCGCCCATGGCCGCTTGGTCCACATTGGTTTTATAATGGGTCCATGGTGCCGCTTGCGTTAAATATTCATTCCCAGCGGCCCAAATGGCGCGAGTTTCAGCAGCCGCCTTACGAAACTCCATGGCTTCATAATAGGCAATCATTTTTGGTAATCGGGTAGCAAGCTCTTCAACGATCCAGTCTTCCGCCTCGCCCCATTCGCCGCCACTTGGCACTTTGCCGTCAAATTT
>JAJRSG010000109.1 GCA_024278915.1 Alphaproteobacteria bacterium | reverse complement strand
CTATGCGCGACCAAAGGTTTGAAGCAATCTGCCGTTCACAAAACGAAACTGGCTAAAGGCGAAGGCTTGGTTGGTCGTGTGGCGGAACGGGCTCGACTTTTGAATTTGGCCAACGCCCCTAAACATCCACGGTTTTCCTTTAAGCCCGAAACCGGGGAGCAAAAATTCCAATCCTTCCTAGGGGTGCCGCTGTTACGTGGTGGTCGAAACTTGGGCGTATTGGTGGTGCAAAGCAAGAAAGCCCGCCGTTTCACAGAAACCGAAGTTGAAAACCTCTTAACCGTTGCCATGATTTTGGCAGAAATAGCCGTTGAGGATGAACGGGCCGGGGGTAGTGAAGAGCGTCTGGAAGGCATTCGACTGACGCCAAACAAGCCAGAAACAATTATCGGTAAATCCTTCGCAGATGGCTTGGCAAAAGGGCAGGCTTATTTGCATTTACCGCCTGTTCTTGCCGAAAAAATGATTGCCCAAAACCCCAAGGTTGAAGAAGAACGGATGGAAACGGCCATCGGGACGTTGCGGAAATCTGTAGATGCCATGGTAAGCGGCGAAACGGCGCGGCTTGATCGAGCTTCAAAAGATATTTTTGAAAGTTACCGTCTTTTTGCCTATGACCGCACATGGGTGGAGAGATTGCGCGAAGCTGTCCATTCAGGCCTTACGGCGGAAGCGGCGGTTGAGCGGGTCAGAACTGAACATCGAGCCCGTATGCTTAAAGCTCGCGATCCTTATCTTCGCGCGCGTTTGCATGATCTTGAAGATTTGGCAAATCGGCTTTTGCGTATTCTGGCTGGTGAGAATTTGGATAAAAGTCACAGAGCTTTGCCAGAGCAAGCAATTATTTTTGCGCGTAATCTTGGGCCTGCAGAAATTCTGGATTATGACCACACTAGGCTTCGAGGCATTGTTTTAGAAGAAGGTGCCGCCACAGCCCACGCTTCGATTATTTGCCGCACCCTTGGTATTCCTCTGATTGGTCAAGCACATGGCATGCTCGACCGGATTGAAACTGGCGACGAGGTATTATTGGATGGGCGCATCGGGGAAGCCTATGTCCGACCTGATCCTGCCAAACGGGCGGACTTTAATTTAAGAATTGGATTAGAAGCGGCTTTAAGTAAAGCGTTTGAAGCTCAGCGCGATCTTCCCGCCAAGACAAAGGACGGGCAAAAAATATCATTGTTACTCAATGCCGGTTTGCTTGTTGACCTTCCGGCGCTGGATAGTGTGGGCGCGGACGGCATTGGTTTGTTTCGTACAGAGTTTCAATTCATGATCGCGCAATCCATGCCACGTTTACGAGAGCAGGTTGAATTTTACCAACAGGCGATTACGGCCAGTGGTACGCGCCCTGTTACCTTTCGCACCCTTGACTTGGGGGGGGATAAAATTCTGCCATATGCAGATCCTGTGCCTGAAGACAATCCGGCCATCGGTTGGCGCGCCATCCGTATTGGCCTCGATCGCCCGAGCTTGTTACGCTATCAGTTGAGAGCTCTTTTAATTGCAGGGGCAGGCGAAAATTTACGGTTCATGTTTCCGATGGTTTCTAGTGTGTCAGAATTTATCCAAGCGAAGAAACTATTGGGAAAAGAGCTAGATCGCGCCAAAAAATTAAATATAGCGCCGCCTAAAAAACTAGAAGTCGGTGTCATGTTAGAAACGCCGTCACTCGCATGGCAAGTAGACGCTATTTGCAAACATGCTGATTTTGTCTCCGTTGGCGCCAATGACTTAATGCAATTTTTCTTTGCAGCAGATCGAGATAATCCTCGTGTGGCAAACCGTTATGATAGTTTGCATCCTGCGGCTTTGTCCTTATTGGCGCATATTGCAAAGCGGTGTAAAGTTAATAAAACTCCCGTTACCATTTGTGGAGAACTCGCGGGGCGGCCTTTGGAGGCTATATGTCTGATCGCTTTAGGGTACCATCACCTTTCGATGCCGGTAACCGGAATTGGGCCGGTCAAGAGTGCTGTGTTGAAGTTGGACCGTGAAAAATTGGCTCAAATCCTAAAGCCTTTATTGGTCACGACAACAGATACAGATAGCATTCGCGCGCAGATAACCGATTATTGTTCGCAAAATGGCATTCCTGTATAAATTTAGCTAGACCACAGCCCAACTTGCGCTAAACAGATATTATGAAAATTCCACAGCAAAAATTAGCCCAAGTCCTAGAACGCTTTGATGCGATTGAAGCGCGAATGGGCGTGGCGAGTGAAGCAACCGAGATCGTGAAACTTGCCAAAGAGCATGCAGAACTTCGCCCCGTGGCCGAAGGCGTGCGTAAATTGCAAGAGGTTCTATCCGAAATGGAAGACCTGGAAGAAATGGCGAGTGATCCTGAAATGGCAGCTATGGCCAAGGATGAGCTACAAGCCTTGAAAGAAAAATTACCGGATTTGGAACATGAAGTTAGCATTTTACTTTTACCAAAAGACAAAGATGATAATGCTTCAGTTGTAATTGAAATTAGGGCCGGTACAGGAGGGGACGAAGCCGCGATTTTTGTTGGCGATTTGTTTCGTATGTACGCGCGCTATGCGCAGTTACAAGGCTGGAAACTGGAAATTGAAACCCAATCCGAAGCCGAAATGGGAGGATATAAAGAAATTGTCGCTTCCATTACGGGGAATGGCGTTTTCGGAAAAATGAAATTTGAAAGCGGTGTGCATAGGGTGCAACGCGTGCCGGTGACAGAGACGCAAGGTCGGATTCATACTTCGGCAGCAACGGTAGCCGTTCTTCCTGCCCCTGAAGATATCGAAGTTGATTTTAACATGAATGATGTCAAAGTCGATACCATGCGGGCATCAGGTGCGGGTGGACAGCATGTAAATAAAACAGACTCTGCTGTACGTATGACCCATTTGCCGAGCGGAATCGTGGTTGTATGTGATGCTAAGTCGCAGCATCAAAATAGAGCGAATGCGGAAAAAATCATCAAGATGAAGCTTTATGAAATGGAGCGGGACCGTATTGACAGTGAACGGGCAGGGGAGCGTAAATCACAAATTGGTTCAGGTGATCGCTCCGAACGTATTCGTACCTATAATTATCCGCAAGGCCGCGTCAGTGATCACCGGATCAATTTGACACTGTACAAGCTAGATAAAATTGTCGCCGGTGATGAACTTGGCGAAGTGATTAATAGTTTGGTTGCACACGATCAGGCAGAACGTCTTGCCGAACTTGAAATGGATGCCTAATACATTTGACATGGTCGCCAAGCGGGCGGTGCGAGCTTTACGTGACGCGCATGTTGAAGACGCGGCGACCGATGCACGTATTTTACTTTGTGCTGCTGCTAATTTTTCGCACGTTGACTTGATTTCTCAAGCATATGACGAAGTGCCGTCTGGTGTTTTAGAGAAGTTTAACGCCTCCATAGACCGCCGCCTTGCCCATGAGCCGATTGCTTATATTCTTGGCGAAAAGGCATTCTGGTCGCTAACATTTATCGTCAATGAACATGTCCTGATTCCACGCCCCGAAACAGAAGGGGTCGTCGAGCGAGGTTTAGAACTCATGCGTAAGGTTGAACGTCCCGCTATTCTTGATATTGGCACAGGCACAGGCGCTATTTTAATGAGTATGCTTTCTGAGCGGGATGATGCCTCGGGCATGGGGGTTGATATTTCCGTGGAAGCTTTATCGGTTGCAAAACAAAATGCCGCCAACTTCGGCGTAAAAAACCGTTGCTCGTTTTTACAATCTGACTATTTGCAAAATGTCAGCGGGCAATACGACCTATTGGTTTCAAACCCACCTTATATTACCGAAGCGGCTATGGGCGATTTGGCGAAAAATGTAAAAGCTTATGAGCCTGATTTAGCTTTAAGGGGCGGTGAAGACGGGTTGGAAGCCTACCGACAAATTACCGAGCAGGCGCGCCGTGTCTTAACGCCGGGCGGGTATCTCGTTTATGAAATTGGCTATGACCAAGGGGACGCTGTTTGCGCTCTACTTGCAAGTGCTGGTTACACAGAAATTACCTGTCTCAAAGACCTCGCAGGGCATGACCGTGTGATAAGTGCAAAAATTTAGACTTTTAATAAAAAAAGACTTGGACAGAGGCATATTAATCTCTAAACTAATTCTAAGGATAGCTGGCGCTTGTTTTTAATATGAGCCGCCGCCCAAAAATTTGAAGAGATATTTTTAAATGGTGATGCCCTTAGGGATTAAGGGAAATACACAAATATTTTATGAGATACACTGTCTACTAGGGCTGGTCAGTGTTGAGATGGTAAGCCCAAATATGTAAAAGGATGCTTTATGAACAAGCGCCAACGTGGCCGCAACCGGAATAACAACCGTAATCGGCAACCAAATAATAATCCAAACCGTTCCATGGACAGTAATGGGCCTGATGTAAAAGTACGCGGTTCTGCCAGTACGATTTATGAGAAATATATTACGCTCGCGCGTGATGCACGTTCTGCAGGTTCGCGGGTGAAAGCAGAAAATTATTTACAACATGCGGAGCATTATTTGCGTATTGTGCAAGAACAGCAAATAAAAGCGCAAGCTCATGCTGAAGAGCAGGCTAGAAAGCAAGAAGCGCGCCAACAAGAGATGCGCAAACAAAAAGCACAGCAGGAAGAAAAAGCTGCTGAATCTAAAGGTTCTGAAAATGCGGATTCTGGCAAAGAAGCTGATGATGCGCAAGGCAATGGCGAAGCGGCAGAAGCTGCAAGTGAAACCAAGCCGGTGAAAAAGAAATCTCGCTCACGACGGAAAAAAGTTGAAACCGTTGAGAAGGTTGAAGCGTCTGATACATCTGAAGTATCGGATGAAAAGGTTGAGCAGGACGCCCCTGCCGCTTAGTTTCAAAAATTTATCTTCATAAGATATTCGGTTCCCG
>JAJRSG010000108.1 GCA_024278915.1 Alphaproteobacteria bacterium | reverse complement strand
GCCGCTCAAATCCAAGCTAATAACCCCCGCCAAGAGATGGCCCCGATCGAAACCACGCGCCATCAAAACCACGGCGCCTCGCCCGTGGTGGGGCGTAAAACCGCCGTTCGCTATCAGGTTAGAAACTGGTACCGCTTGCCCTATATTTCCCAACACATGAACGGGTATCGCCCAGAGCCACCCCGCGTGATCAGGCAACCCGTTCATCAAGACGGTCACGAAACACCGCGCCCGCCCATCGGTGGCGGCATGTGTCGGGCCGTACCCGCCGTGGTATTTTGGCCCGATGAATTGGCGGCGAGTTATGTGCACCGGCCGCAAACCGTGCCGGAAACAACAGATGAAGATTGCCCCGATGAAGAAGAGTGCGCCCCCGCGTGGCCACCCGACAACAGGCCGCCAATAGAGACGCCACCCCCACAGGAATGGCCAGACTAGGCCAGTCACATACAATCCAGAAACAACCCGCAGCGCGACCGCGCGGCGCTATCTGTGCTGAAGGATTGTATGTTGGGGATTATGGGGGGCATATCCTCCTCACCCTCCCCCCGCTCATTCCCGCGCAGGCGGGGATCCAGTTGGTTATCTCGGGTTATACCAACAAGACGAGGAGACACGCCGTACCTGAAAATCTGGATCCCCGCCTTCGCGGGGATGCGCGGAGGGTGTGGGAGTTGTGGGTGTTTTTTCGCCCTCTGTGTTATGTCAGTGAAGGTTGGGACCAAGTTGGTTATCTCGGGTTACACCAACAAGACGAGGAGGCACGCCGTACCTGAAAATCTGGTTCCCCGCCTGCGCGGGGATGAGCGGAAGGGGTGGGGGGTGTGGTTATGCAGGGGGTTTCATGACGCGGCGCCACGCGGCGACATCGTCCACATCAGTGAGGGTTCGCAGGTGGGCGACGGGGCCTTGGATTTTTGACTGCATGTCTTTTAGGGTTTCGGGGTGTGACCACCGAATGTTTTCGAACAAATCAAGGGGGGCGGGGCCGTTAAACCCCATGAGCCAGAAGCCGCCGTCACTGGCGGGGCCAAAAACGCCCTTGTGGGTTTTAAGGGCTTTGAAAGCGGTGGCAATATCGTTTCGGTTTTGCTGTGGGGTATCGGTGCCAATGACGATCACCGGGCCAGCGTTTGAAAAAATACGGGCAGACCGCGCGCTCAAATCGCCGCCGCCTTGCAAGATACGCGGCAGGTGCGCGGGCCAGATACCGCCATATGTAGAAAGTGCCTTCTCATCTGGCGTCACATATAACACGGTGTCCCAACGGGGGTCGGTGCAATTTCTGAAAATTTTTGCACACATGGCCCGATAAATTCGCCAAGCCTGCACTTGTCCAATATCGGCAGCAAGGCGCGATTTGGCCTTGCCCATGATCGGGCCTTTGGTGAAAATGGCTAATAAGGGCTTCACGGGTAATAGCCCTTCACCAAGCTTTCCTGATCGGCGCCGTTTTTATAGCGGCGGTACAGGCGGTAATTTTTAAGGCCGCGCCGCCAATATCCGCCGGCTTTATAATTATCGGCACGGGTATATATTTTGGCCTTGAGCGTCCGCAATTTACCCCGCAAGGATTCGATGATTTTTACGTCTTCAAACAAGTCCCATTGGGGGTATCCGCCAACGTCTTCATATAAAGCCTTCGAGATCAATAGTCCCTGATCTCCATATGGTAATTGCCAAAAATAGCAGCGAAGGGTGACAATCTTCTCCATCAAGCGGGGCCAAAAACCTTGATCGGCAATTTTGAATTTGAAATATCCGGCCTTTTGCGGGTGGGTTTTTATGTGGGTCTGTACGGCGGCAAACCAATCATCCGCCAACACATTATCAGCGTGTAAAAATAGCAACCAGTCATCGGCCTGCAAATGGTTCGCGGCCCATTGTCCCCCACGCGCCAATTGCCAGCCGCGTCCTTTGCACCCAAGGGCCAACCGCGCCTGTGCAGACAGGGCGATGGAAAGGGTATCGTCTTGCGAACCGCCATCTGAAATAATGATTTCGTCGACACAACCGCGCACCTGTTGCAGCAATGCCGGCAAATGATCTTGTGCATTTAGGGTTGGAATGACGACAGATAACATATGGCTTTGTTATGGTTTTCTGCCGTCATGGCAAGTCAATAGATGAGAACCTAATTGCCGCCGAGCAAATTGCCCGCCGCATTTTTGGCTTCTTCTTCGGCGCGTTTCTTGGCTTCGTCTTTGACAACATCAACCAATACGTCAGTGGTGCTTTGCCCGCCGCCAAATATTTTGTTTTTCAAAAGGGCGGTTCCCGCTTTATCTTTCATGGATGTATTGGCACCCTCTCCCTTGACCGCACTTAGCAATGAAGACACAGATTTAGGGGCCGGTGTTTTTTTAACCGTCACCGGATACATGCAAAACACACCGTCATTTAATTTGCTACCGGGGCAATCAACCACCCCAAGTTGATTGCCATCATATTCTGCGCCAGAGTATTCTTTGGGGCGAATTTGCACGAGGCAATAATCGCTACCTTTTACATTTGTCATGGTACCACCTTCGAATTGGCAATCATCGGCATTATTAATGATTGAACCCGCCAAAGCCGGTACAGATAAAGTGGCCGACGCCATCATCACGAAGCCGCCGCTGATTAATGCAAATTTTGAAACACTCATTTCACACTCCTTAAATTGGTATATTTATCTATTTAACAGAAAAAACTGTTCTAAAAAAGTCCAATAACTGTAATTATCTGTATGAAAGCTGAATAAATGCAGGAACCAGGCCAAAACATGATGACCACACAATCGCCAAATTGGCATTACGAATCCCAATACTCCGGCCCTGTCGCAGGCGTTGACGAAGCAGGTCGCGGCCCCTTGGCTGGCCCTGTGGTGGCCTCTGCGGTTATCCTCGACCCCGAAAATGTCCCGGAAGGACTCAACGACAGTAAAAAATTATCCGAGAAAGCCCGCGAGCGGCTTTACCAAGAAATCATCACTCATGCCCGCGTGGGCATCGGCTTTGCCGAGCCAGAAGAAATAGACCGCGTTAACGTATTGGCAGCCACCATGCTTGCGATGGGACGGGCCGTATTAGACCTTCCCTCCCTCCCCGTTGCCGTCTTGGTTGACGGGAACCGCGCACCTGATTTTAGTCTACCGAGCCAAACCATCGTCAAAGGGGATGCCAAAAGCCTATCCATTGCCGCCGCCTCCATCATCGCCAAGGTCACACGGGACCGGTTAATGATCGCCGCCGACATCCGGTTTCCGGGCTATGGCCACACAGGGCATAAGGGATATCCGACCAAAGCCCACAGAGAAGCCCTTGAACGCATTGGAGCCTCGCCCATTCACCGCCGTTCTTACGCGCCTGTAAACGCCGTGTTAACCAAAGTAAACAAATCGTAAAAATGTGAGAGTTTCAAAGACTTAAGAGTAATCTTAAACTTTTGTGAATCTTTTGCGCCGACCTTTGTCCTTTAACTGATTCGTCTCTGATTCGCAGAGCTATAAGGGCATAACAAAAATGACAAAACTCCCCCTCAACCAGATCATCCAAGGTAATTGTGTAGACCTCATGGACGCTTTACCTGAAAACAGTGTCGATCTGGTTTTCGCAGACCCGCCCTATAATTTGCAACTTGGCGGTAATTTGAACCGCCCTGACAATTCAGTGGTCAATGGCGTTACCGAAGAATGGGACCGTTTTGATACCATGGATGCCTATGACTTATTTACCCACGATTGGCTAAATGCAGCGCGCCGTATCTTAAAACCCAACGGTGCCATTTGGGTTATCGGTAGTTATCATAATATTTTTCGGGTTGGTGGAATTTTGCAAGACCAAGGGTTTTGGATCAGAAATGATATTATCTGGCGCAAAACCAATCCGATGCCAAACTTTCGCGGCACACGGTTCACCAACGCCCATGAAACCTTGATTTGGGCCACCCAAACCGAGGATGCCAAACCTACCTTTAATTACGACGCCATGAAAATGATGAATGATGGCGTGCAAATGCGCTCCGATTGGACCTTGCCGATTTGTACAGGCAAAGAGCGAATCAAAAAATCAGATGGCACCAAAGCTCATCCAACCCAAAAGCCAGAAAGTCTTTTACACCGAATTATTCTTTCCACGTCCAATCCGGGTGATGTTATTGTCGATCCGTTCTTCGGATCGGGAACAACTGGCGCGGTTGCCAAAAAATTGGGGCGTCATTTCATCGGTTTTGAACGAGAAGAAGAATATATTATCCACGCCCGTCGCCGGATCGAAAAAATTCAAACCGGTAGCGGTGTCGCCCTCAAAGTTACCCCTTCAAAACGGGCAGAACCACGGGTTCCTTTTGGAACTTTAATCGAGCGCGGCATGTTAAACCCAGGAGATACTCTGTATTCCCCGAATGGAAGAATTACCGCCAGCGTACGGGCAGACGGTTCTTTAGCTGTCCCTGATGCCAGTGGATCTATTCACAAAATTGGGGCCCATGTACAAAAAGCCCCAGCGTGTAACGGCTGGACCTTTTGGCATTTTGAACAAAGTAATGGTCGTACCAGCTCCCTTGTTCCAATTGATATTTTACGGGCAAAAGTGCGTCAGGACATGCCCGCGACGCCTTAGGGTACGCGCGCGAATGCAGCTTCCAGTCTACTGATCTGATCGGCAACTGTATTGCCGGTCTGATTGGCAATTGACCCATAAAGGCTACGGTCAAGGCGGATAATACGCTCATAAAGAGCTTCTGAACGAGCCAAAAGATCAAGAATAATCGCCGGTAGGTTTTGGGCATATTGATTTAGGGGCAAGTTATCTTGCGTTTTTTTCGTATTTTCAGGAACAAGGCGGTATTTATCTGCCCGAGCTTCGGCTCCTGTCATTTCACCTTCTTTGAGAGCACGTTGCACCAATAGCCATGAAGCGATTTGCATGAGGCGAGTCGTCAAACGCATGCTTTGACTCGCATAGACAAGTGCATCTGCGCGCTCTAATTTTTTACTATCATGCCGCCCCGGCCCATCCAGATAAGCCGCCGTTTCTTCAACCAAGTCCATGCCTTCACGGAAAGTTTTCCCAAACAACTGTGAAGCCGTAAATTCCATCAGGCGTTCTTCTGCTTGCGGGCCTAATGTATCAATTCTTGCACTTGGAAAACTGCGCCCAGTTATATCTGTCATCTTCAAAACTCCATTGCGACCATTGGTCTTATGTAAATATGACCCAAGGTCAATGTTTGTGTGTACCATTACGGCGTATCTGACAATGCCTTTGCAAGGCTTGCGCCAATTACGTCGCAATCTCAGGGATTTTTAAAAAAACTTTCTGCCACAGTTAATTCTTCGTTTTTATTTTTGATCGCGGACGTCAATCTTACTAACTCCGCTTCCAAAATTATCACACGCGCTTTTAACTGGTCAACAGAGACAGCATATAAGTCTTCACCTACTTGAAAAGTTTGGCCAACAGCTCTCAATTCTGCTTCGTCCATGTCTATATCCTTACAATTTCTTATCGTTAACGCTGTCTTAGCAAGAATCTCAATATATGCATTTCCCCTAAAAAGGCCAAGTAATTGAGCAAAACGCTTGTAAAAAAGGAGAGAAAGGCTTAGTATAAGGTTAATTCGAGGTTTCGGCTTAAAAATGAGACGAAACTTTCCCACCCTACCCCGCCGAGCGGGGTTTTTTAATGCCTGCTTCTTATGGGAAACCAAATGAAACAGACATCTCTATTGGAGTGTAAAATGAACAAGATTTTAATGCCAAAAGCGACCGCCGTTTGGTTAGTTGATAATACGGTCATGACCTTTGAGCAAATTTCAACTTTTTGTGGCCTGCATATTCTCGAAGTAAAAGGCATTGCTGACGGAGACGTTGCCACAGGTATTCGGGGCGCTGACCCAATTGCCAACGGCCAAGTCACCCGTGCGGAAATTGAAAAAGCAGAAAAAGATCCGACCTATAACATGGCATCGGTCAGCTTCAATCATAACCCTGTACCCAATACGACCAAGAAAAAACGCAGAGGCCCACGTTATACGCCCCTTTCACGCCGCCAAGACCGGCCAGATGCAATTGCCTGGATTGTCCGCAATCACCCTGAAATCTCTGACGCACAAATTTCAAAACTTGTTGGCACCACCAAGCCTACGATTAATTCAATCCGTGACCGTACTCATTGGAAATCTGCGACCATCACCCCTACGGATCCTGTATCCTTGGGCCTATGCTCACAAATAGACCTTGATTCCGTCGTGAAAATTGCCGCCGAAAAACTGGCGAAAAAGCAAGCTAAGCTTAAGCCTGTCGACGAAGGGGAAGCACTACAGCCAACACAAGCCGAAGCGCCTGTTGCTGCGCCTGCTGAGCCAAAAACCGAGCATACTTTGGAAAGCTTGTTCAAGCCTTCTAACTAAGACAATTTACAGTCATACTGTCATTCCGGCGGAAGCAGGAATGACAGAGGCTAGCTATCTTTCGATGCCATGACGTAATTTAGGGCCAAGCGTCCACCGTCAGTATATATTGTTTCGCCGGTAATATAACTGGCGTCACAAGATGCAAGGAAAGCAACCACGCCAGCCACTTCATCTGCCTGACCAATGCGCCCCAAAGGTGTTCGCGAATGGATCATGTTCAAGGCTTGCTCATTTTCTGCCACGCCTGCCAACATGTCCGTTTTAATGCTTCCCGGCCCGACGCTATTTACGCGAATACCATATGGCGCAAGTTCAAGTGCCATCGCTTTGGTCAATTGCTGCATACCGCCTTTGGAGACCGCATAAGCAAGAATATCCGGAATAGCGACCACAGAGTTAATCGAGGACATATTGATAATGGAAAATTGACAGCGCTCTCTACCTGACCGGTCATCATTTTCATTTAACACCTGCACCATGTATTTGCTCACAGCAGAAGAAACCAAAAATGCACCACGTAAATTGACGGATAAAACTTTGTCAAAATCTTCTACCGAGAGATCAAGTGCCCCGCCCTTGATAATAATACCTGCATTATTGACCAATACATCAATACGCCCAAAGCTATTGATCGTTTGCGCGATTAAATTATGCACAGAAAGTTTATCAGAGACATCACAAGCAACAAAAATTGCCCGATTTTCAGCCACACCAAGCTTGGCAATGGCAGCCGCACCAGCTTCCGCGTCATGATCTGCGATCACAACACAGTCACCATCTTCTAAAAACCGCCGAATACAGGCATAGCCAATTCCCTTGGCACCACCCGTTACGATCACTACGCGTCGATCAGACATAAAAACTCCCTAGCCCAAACTCAAATTATTTGGGCACCCTATAACAGATATATGGGAGGTTTAATCGATTAATTCGATCGATAATGAATTATTTTTTCTTTGAGGAGAAGTTTTTGTTTTTTTAACTTGGTGATACGAACCGTATCTGGCGCGGGATGTTGCAATTCTTTATGGATTTTAACATCCAATTGTGTGTGTTTGTTATTCAGCTCTTCCAAATGCGCCGATAAAGCCATTCGCACCTCCTGTCAGTATGAGTATGATTCATATACTAGCATAAAAATAATTACCTGTCACATCGGATTATGAATATACTATATGGAAAGTTAAGCCGAAAAAATTGTAAGGATTCCATAGACATGCCGCGCATGCAGAACGATTTTTGGAACTGGTCCGTCAACGTGTACGAAAACCCGGCGACCAAAACCGCCTGCTTACACGCACAAAACACCTATTTATTGGATGTAAATACGCTACTTTGGCTATGCTGGCTTGCCACGAAGAACAAAGCCCCTTCGCCCAAAGCACTCGAAAAATGTGAAGATATTCGCCGCCGCTGGAGCCAGAAACTGACGAACAATATTCGCCGCGCCCGTAAAACAGTCAGCGCGTCCACTTTACCGACCGCCCCAAAGTTAAAAACCGAGCTCCTCAAGCTTGAACTTATGTGTGAAAAACATCACCAACAAGATTTAGAAAACATTACCCAATACACAACAGAAGTCTCCGACATGTCCCCACAGGCATTATGTCACCAAAATATGGGCCGTTATCTTGCCTCGCAACATAGCGTGGAAAGGGCGGCCATTACAGCGACCAAAGCACTATGTTTTTCCATTTTTGGATCATAGATAAAAATAAAGGATAATTAGCCAATTTGCTTGGAAATGCCAACCATTCAGGTTAGAATCCATTCATGAATGATGATGCTTCCAGCGACATGTCCGATTTAATCAGTCTGTTAAAAGACCTTAAAGGCCAACATCGTTTACTAGATACAGAAATCATCGCCTTAAGGGAAACCGGCGCCATTGATATGATCAATATTGCCCGTATGAAAAAACAAAAACTCGCCCTCAAAGACAAGATTGCCAGAATTGAAAATACCCTAACGCCTGATATTATCGCTTAAATCAAGGCTTGCTTGTATACATTGCCCGATCAGCGCGATCTAAAATTTGCTTCGCCGTCTCTTGCGGGTGACACATGCTCACACCCCATGCGGCACTCAAATGCACATCTTCCGTACCAACTTCTATTTTTTGCTCGGCGATTGTACAGGCAAGGCTTGCTGCTTTGGCTTGGGCGACAGCTTCGTCGGTTTT
>JAJRSG010000107.1 GCA_024278915.1 Alphaproteobacteria bacterium | reverse complement strand
TTTTACCGGGTCGACAAAGGGCGCTCCAGAGAAACTGGTGGCACGGGGCTTGGGCTTGCTATCACTAAACATATTTTAAATCGCCACCGAGGAAACCTCTCTATGGATAGTGAAATCGGAGCCGGAAGTGTTTTCTCCGTATCTCTCCCAATTCAGGCCAATACGACACTGTCATAAAAGCATCATATAACTGTCATACAGCCGTCATGTCTTTGTATAAAAACCGCCATGAAAGCTCAGTAATCAGCAAGGTGCGGCGAAATAGGTTCGCCTTTAAAATTACTGAATGATGAAAGAGATGACAATGTTAGCCAAGTTTATGACAGCCGGTGTGCTCGCCCTAAGCCTTAGTGCATGTGGCGGCAAAGATGCCCCGCAAAGCCAAACACACGACATGAAGACACAAGCCGCAACAACAGATTATATGCGCGACCAAATTAAAATTGTAGGTTCTTCTACAGTTTACCCCTTCGCAACAACAGTAGCCGAAAATTTTGGACGAACAACTAGCTTTAAAACACCGATCGTTGAAAGCACCGGTTCTGGTGGCGGCTTGAAATTGTTTTGTTCGGGCCTAGATTCTAACCACCCCGATATTACAAATGCATCTCGTCGTATCAAAACATCTGAGATTAAACGCTGCGCCGATAACGGGGTCAACGACGTTGTCGAAGCAAAAATCGGCTACGACGGAATTGTGCTAGCAAACTCGCGCAAATCTCCACGTTTAGAACTTAACCTAACAGAATTATTTCTGGCCCTAGCTAAAAATGTGCCTGACGGAAATGGCGGCCTGAAAGCAAACCCGTACAAAACATGGCATGACGTAAACGCCGCTCTCCCGAATGTAAAAATTGAAGTTATGGGGCCGCCTCCAACATCAGGAACCCGGGATGCATTTGTTGAACTAGCCATGGAAGGTGGTTGCAAAACCTTCCCTTGGATCAAAGCAATGAAGAAAACTGACAAGTCTGCTTACAAAGCTCTTTGCCACACCATTCGTGAAGATGGCGCCTTTATTGAAGCCGGTGAAAATGATAACCTCATCGTACAAAAGTTAAGTGCAAACCCAAATACATTTGGTATTTTTGGGTTTAGTTTCTTAGATCAAAATGCTGATACCGTACAAGGCAGCCTTGTTAACGGACAAGCACCTACTTTTGAGAACATTTCAAGCGGCTCATATCCAGTTTCTAGGTCTTTGTACTTTTACATCAAAAAAGCCAATATTAGCAAAGTACCCGGCATCACTGAATACTTGAATGAATTTATGAGTGCGAAGGCTATTGGCGGAGATGGATACCTAGCTGACAAAGGCCTTATCCCGATGAACACCGTCGAACATGCTGAGTGGAAGAGCAAGGTTCTTGGCCTACAGACCCTCACACTAGATTAGGAAACAACCGTGAAGCCATCAGTTGATTTAAAGCTACGGCATTCTCGCCGTAGCACAATCATTAAAGAATACGCAATTCAAACTGTATTGATTGCAAGTTCACTGGTGGCAATCCTAACCACAGTTGGGATCGTACTTTCACTCGCCTTTGAAGCCTTTAGGTTTTTTGAAAAGATACCTCTCACGGATTTCTTATTTGGCCTTGAATGGTCGCCACAAACGGCCATACGGGCAGATCAAGTCGGTTCTAGCGGTGCATTTGGCGTTATCCCCCTACTAACAGGTACATTGCTCATTAGCGCAATTGCTATGTTAGTTGCCACACCGCTAGGGCTTCTCTCGGCTCTCTATCTTGCAGAATATGCAAAGCCAAAAACTCGGGCCATTATCAAACCACTCTTGGAACTCCTCGCGGGCATCCCGACTGTCGTTTATGGTTTCTTTGCCGCTTTGGTCGTTGCTCCGATTATTCGCAATACCGGTTCTGGAATGGGCTTTGAAATATCCTCTGAAAGTGCATTAGCCGCAGGACTTGTGATGGGCATTATGCTTGTGCCTTTCATCTCTTCCCTCTCTGATGATGTTATCAATGCTGTACCACAATCCTTACGCGATGCTTCGCTCGGTATGGGGGCGACCCCCGCCGAAACCATCACAAAGATTGTTCTCCCAGCCGCGACGCCGGGGATTATGGGAAGTTTATTGCTTGCGGTATCCCGTGCTATTGGCGAAACTATGATTGTTGTTATGGCGGCAGGGTTAGCAGCAAAACTTAGCCTCAACCCATTAGATGCCGTTACGACAATGACGGTACAAATTGTAACCTTGCTGACAGGTGACCAAGAATTCGATAGCGCCAAAACTTTGGCAGCTTTTGCGATCGCCCTCTTCTTGTTCATTTTGACACTTGGCTTAAATGTCATCGCACTAAAAATTGTTGATAAATATAAGAAGCAATATGACTGAATATATTCTCACAACCTCTCCAAAGTTAAAACGCCGCCATGCCAAAGAGGCAAGGTTTAAGTGGTATGGTCGAATTGCAATCACCATTGCTCTCGGATTTCTGGTTCTCATGTTTAGTGCCATAATCTTCCGTGGTATAGGAGCTTTTTCACAAACCAAAATCAAACTCGAAGTTTCATATACAGAAAGCATTATTGCCCCTGATGGTACCCGTGATCCACAAATCTTACGCCTTGCAAATTACAAACCCATTCTTACAGCTGCCCTAAAGGAAACCTTTCCAGAAGCCACTTCGCGCAAGGACAAAAAGCGGATTTACAAACTTCTATCGAAAGGCGCTGTATATGAAATGGGAAAACGGGTCAGTAATGACCTTGCCCTCATAGGCACTCACCAAACCATATGGGTAACCGCCTCTTCTGACGTTGATTTGTTTTTACAAGGAAAGGTTGATGCAGGGCTTAATGAAAATCTACGCAAATTAACCGATAAAGACATTCAATCGGTCCAATATCTTCAACACGAAGGATTATTAAAAAGAAAATTCAATACGACGTTCTTTACTAATGGAGATAGCCGAGAACCGGAAATGGCAGGAATATTAGGGGCGAGTCTTGGTTCATTCTTCTCGCTGCTCGTGTGTTTTTTGATTGCATTTCCCCTCGGGATCTTGACGGCTGTTTACCTTGAAGAATATGCCCGCAAATCAAAGCTAACTGATTTCATTGAAATCAACATTAATAACCTTGCTGCCGTGCCCTCTATTGTGTTTGGTTTGCTTGGTTTATCCATATTCCTTGGCGTGTTTCATATTCCGCGCTCGACCCCTCTCGTCGGCGGAATGGTTCTTGCACTCATGACCCTCCCAACCATTATTATTGCCGCACGAGCAAGTTTAAGGTCAGTACCAAAAACAATTCGCGAAGCCGCTCTTGGTTTGGGGGCTAGTAAAACACAAGCAACATTTCACCATGTTGTTCCCCTCGCCATGCCCGGCATGTTAACGGGGACAATTCTTGGTATGGCACAAGCATTAGGTGAAACAGCGCCGCTCTTGATGATTGGTATGATTGCTTTTATTGTCGACATCCCGCACGGCGTAACGGACGCAGCGACGTCTTTACCTGTGCAAATTTTCTTATGGGCGGATAGTCCTGAAAAAGGCTTCGTTGAACGTACATCAGCCGCTATTATTGTTCTGCTCGCCTTTTTAATATTGATGAATTTACTTGCCGTATATTTACGCAAAAAACTAGAGCGGCGCTGGTAATGGGAAAGATGATGAAAATAGATATGCAACAAGTATCCGCAATCAAGCCTCCAATTTTGAGCGCAAAAAACGTTGATGTTTTCTACGGTAAGAAACAAGCGATTGATTCTGTCAGCCTTGAAATACCTGAAAACCAAATTACAGCTCTCATTGGCCCTTCAGGATGTGGAAAATCAACGTTTTTACGATGCTTCAACCGAATGAATGATACGATTTCCATCTGCAAAGTGACTGGAGACATACAATTTGCGGGGCAAGATATCTATGGGCCCAAAGTCGATGTCGTCGCTCTTCGAGCCCGTATTGGTATGGTATTTCAAAAAGCCAACCCTTTCCCTAAATCTATATTTGATAATGTAGCATATGGGCCACGCATCCATGATTTAGCGGAGAATAAAGCCCAACTTGAAGACATCGTTATCACATCACTCAAACGTGCTGGTCTTTATGACGAAGTATCTGACCGCTTACACGAGTCAGGTACAGGCCTTTCAGGGGGGCAACAACAGCGCCTTTGTATTGCCAGAGCCATTGCGGTCAACCCACAAGTCATATTAATGGACGAGCCTTGTTCGGCTCTTGACCCGATCGCAACTGCCGTTGTGGAAGAGCTCATGGAAAGTATGAAAGAGAAATACACTATCGTTATTGTTACCCATTCAATGGCACAAGCCGCGCGAATTTCCCAAAAAACTGCATTTTTTCACCTCGGAAAATTAGTTGAATTTGGCGACACGGAAAAAATCTTTACCAACCCCGTTGATCAGCGCACGCAAAATTATATTTCTGGTAAAATTGGTTAGGATAAGACGATGAATACAGAGCATATTGTATCTTCATTCAATGATGATTTAAACCGTATCGAAGCCTTGCTGCTTGAGATGGGCGGTTTAGTTGAACAGCAATTAAGTAGTGCGACAACGGCATTACGCAAAGAGGACAGAAATTTAGCCAAAAAAGTCCTCAAAGGTGACAAACGCATTAACACGCTAGAAGCCAAACTCAATGAAAGCGCCATAAAAGTTTTGGCTTTACGTCGACCTGTTGCGGCAGATTTACGTAATGTTGTGATGACTTTAAAAATGGCCAGCCACCTGGAACGCATCGGCGATTATACGAAAAACATGGCACGCCGAACCAATACAATCACCAAGGCTGAAGCTTTTACGGGATCGATTGGAACTTTAGTTCGCATGAGCGAACTAGTCCAAAACATGGTTAAGTCTGTCTTAGACGCTTATAACACACGTGATCCAGAATTGGCCTTTACAGTTCGAGAGCAAGACGAAGGTGTTGACCAGATGCACAATACTTTGTTCCGCGAGCTTCTCACCTATATGATGGAAGACGTGCGAAATATATCCGGCTGCATGCATCTTTTATTTATTGCCAAAAATATTGAACGTATGGGCGACCATGTTGCCGACATTGCCCAAGAGATAATTTTCTCTGTAACGGGTGAATGGCCGGAAGGGAAACGCTCCAAAGGAGATAAGACCAGCAAAATGATCATTGACCCTAATGACATTCACGCTGAAGGAGAGTAAAGCAAAGTTATGAAACCGCTCATTCTCATCATTGAAGACGAACATGCGCAGGCACAAATTTTACAGTATAACCTTGAAGCAGAAGGTTACCGTGTCAAACATGCCCCAACTGCAGATGAAGGGCTTTTACTTATTCAAGAATATAGCCCTAATTTAATACTGCTTGACTGGATGCTTCCTGATATGTCGGGCATCGAAGTTTGCCGGCAAATCAAAGTTAACCCTGAAACGAAAACCATTCCCGTCATTATGCTAACCGCACGCGGAACCGAAGATGACAAAGTACGTGGTCTCGGTGTAGGTGCTGATGATTATGTGGTTAAACCGCATTCAATCAAAGAACTAATCGCCCGCATCAAAGCCAACCTTCGCAAAGTCGGCATTGGCAATACGGAATTATCATATGCCGGCATCGAAATGAACACGGAAACATATCGCGTACGAAGAGATGGGGAAAATATAAAGCTCGGGCCAACAGAATTTCGTTTGCTCAAAACATTCCTAGGGCGGCCTCAAAAAGTATGGAGCCGTACGCAGCTCTTAGATCATGTTTGGGGCGCAGATATTTATGTCGATGAGCGAACTGTTGACGTTCACATTGGTCGTCTACGTAAATCTTTAAACCGTGGCAAACGCCGCAACCTCATCAGAACCATTAGAAGTGCAGGTTATGCCCTTGATCAAGACGACTAGGTCTATCCCAAAAACAATCCGCTTATTTAGTGAGTTTTTTCATAATAAATAAGCCCAACACCATCAAGACGATGCCAAGTACCAGCGCCCACATACTGCCAGTGACCCCAGCGACAATGTAAGCGACAAAACTGCATGCGCCATTAAAGATGGCATATGGGAACTGGGTCTTTACATGATCAAGTTGCGAACACCCCGCTCCGGTTGCAGATAAAATAGTTGTATCTGAAATCGGCGAACAATGATCCCCGAACAACCCCCCAGACAAGACCGCTCCAATTGCAACATACATTGGAACATCAAATTGATAGGCCATCGGAATCACTAGCGGCATTAGGATCGCATAGGTCCCCCATGACGAGCCCGTCGAAAAAGAAATAACACCACCGACGAGAAACACGATAGCCGGGATCATGAATGGCGGCAAATTTCCATCAACCAAAGAAGATATATAAGCAGGAGCGCCCAAATTTTTCCCGATAGCCCCTAAAGACCAAGCCAAAACAAGGATCGCCAAAATAGAAATAATTTTGCTCATACTTTCTAAGTATAAAGCAAAACCACTTGCTAGATTTCTAACACCGTAACGGCTCATTAGGAACATTAATACCCCAGCCGCAAACACATATCCCGTGGAAAGGGACGCCCGAAATGCATTCGAAGGCAAATTGGCCATATCCATTGGAAACCCCTTTGGGATCAACAATGAAAACATGGTAATTAGCATCACTGAAAGTGGTAGCCATACCATAATTGGCTTGGCTTTTTTGGCAACATCGTCATTAACAATTTCACGGGCAAGAACTTCGGCACTCTCCATCACAATACCTTTGGCACAATCATCTTCTGCTTTTTTCATCAGACCAAAATCCGCTTTTGCCAGAATAACCGTTGGCACCATCACGACAGCAATTATGGAATAAAATTGAAAAGGAACAGCTTTAACATATGTCATAAATGCACCTTCTTTTATGTAAGATAAGGTAGCAGCTTCAGCACCAAGGCTTTTAAACCCTGTATCCATCAATCCTTGCGAGTATAAGCCCCAACCAATAAACGGCACGAGGACCGCCACAGGAGATGCTGTAGAGTCAATAATCCACGCTAACTTGGCTCTAGATATTTTCAACCCATCTATAATTGGGCGAAAAAGCGGGCCCACAATTAACGGGGTACCAGAATCCGTGAAAAACAAAAGAGAGCCACTGACCCACGCCGCAATTTGTGCTTGGCTTTTACCTGTAATGAACTTTATCATCATGCCTGCAAAGGCCGCTGCTCCGCCAGATTTTTCCATCAGGCCGACCAAACCAGCAATAAAAATCATCAAGATTAAAATTCCCATATGACTACTGCTAGAAGCTTGTGCAACCAAATAATCCTCAACCATAATACTCATGCCCGTGAAAGGGTTGGGGCCATTTAACAATAACACACCTGAGAAGACGCCGACAGCGAGACCAAGAATAACATTTCTGGATTTGATAGCGATCGCCAAAGTAATCACCACGGGTAAGATCGATAAAATACCTGCATCTGTCATAATGTCCCCTTTTATAACGGCGTAACACAAGGCAAAGACGCAAACAAGCCACGCTGTTTATCAAGACAATTATTGATTAATTCATTCAGCTACATATGATGTAAAAAACAGGAATAGAATATGAAACATTTTTTAGTTTTAGGCGCCGGCCTCGTCGCACAGCCATTAGTGGAGTATTTAGCGCGTAGAACAGGTAACAAGATCACCCTAGCTAGCCACATCATCTCGGAAGCACAGCAAATTGCCCAAGACTATGAAAATGTAACCCCCACCCATGTTAATGTCATGAATGACAAACAACTTCATTCACTAGTTCGTTCAGCCGATATCGTTATTAGCTTTGTCCCCCCTCCCTTGCATCCCCGCGTAGCGAAAGTATGCATAGAGGAAAGCGTGCATATGGTGAATGCAAGCTACCAATCTCCTGAGCTTAGCGCCATGCACGAAGCAGCCAAAGCAGCCGGAATATGTATACTAAGCGAAATTGGCTTAGACCCAGGTATTGACCACCTAAGCGCCATGCAAATCATCGATAAAACACATGCCAAAGGAGAGCAGATAGAAACCTTTATATCGTGGTGCGGCGGCCTACCTGCTCCAGACAATAATGACAATCCACTTGGATATAAATTTTCTTGGAACCCGAAGGGGGCCATTATGGTATTGCTCAATACCGCAGAATATTTACGCAATCGCCAGACAGCAACTGTAGACGGTACAGACCTAATGAATTGGGTAAAACCAATTGAGATTTCAAATCTGGAATTAGAATGTTACCCCAATAGAAACTCACTGACGTATCAAAATGTTTACGGAATTAACGAGGCGAAAAATATTTTGCGGGGGACTTTGCGATATCAAGGGTTTTGCCAAATTTTACAACGCGCCAAAACACTTGGTTTAATGGATATCAATGAGGGGGAAGCACCA
>JAJRSG010000106.1 GCA_024278915.1 Alphaproteobacteria bacterium | reverse complement strand
GGTTACTGGCAAATTTTTGATCACCCGACAGAGGGTAAATTACGTATGGCCAGTCCCCCAATTAATTTTTCCAAGACACCGGCAGATATTCGCAGTCTGCCCCCACGTCTTGGTGAGCAGTCAGTCGAAGTCCTTAAAGCTATCGGCTATTCAGAAACAGAGATCAACTCCCTGCTGGAGGCAGGCATAACCAAGGAGCCATCATGACAAAACATGTGCAAGACGACAAACCTCCCATGACCAAAGAAGCCAGGGCGTGGATGGAAGAAGAAGCAGTCGCCCAAGAGGCTCGCTATAAAGATATTGTTGAAGAAATAGACGGTATTGAAGAACAGCGCGCCGAGTGGATCGAAGAGTTTTTAAGCTTGATCCAAACTCGTGGGTTTCATGTCACTGGTGATATGACCCGCAAAGTCGCAAAGGAAGAAATTCCTGAAAAACCAAACCGCCCTGACGCTATGCGCGTGATCTGGTAGAGGAGAATATAATATGGCACGACCACATATAGAACCATTTGTAGAACTGACTGAAGGTTATAAAGCTTTTAAAATTCCAGGCTTTATTGGCGCTGATTATAAGGTGCTATCACTTGATACTGATAATGGCGCTTGTTCCTTAAAAGTCCGCATGCGCGGCGGGTTTAAACGTCCTCCTGGGCTAAGTTATTCTGATTTGGAAATTTTTGTTCTGACCGGAACAATGAAAGTTGGTGACCAAAATTGCCAAGAAGGTCATTATATATTCTTGCCCGCAGGTGTTGCCCTTGAAGCCATCGATGTTCCGAGCGGGTGCGAGTTAATCATGATGTATAATGACAGTGAGCCTTCATTTGAAGAATCAGATTCCAACCATGATCTGGCCTTAAAGGAAGGGTTTGTTTCTGTAAATTCTTACGAAGATATGCCGTGGGCTGGTGGGTCAATTGTATCGCCTTCTGTGGCCACAGGCTTATTTCTAAAACTCTTGCGTTTTGATCCTCTTACCGAGGCCATGACGTTTCTATATTCCATGTCCCCACAATATTTGCAGGACAATATTAGCTATCATGATTGTGCAGAGGAAAGTTATCATATCTGGGGCGCAAGTCACATGATGCAATTTGGTGAATTGCCGACGGGTGGGTATTTTTGGCGTCCGCCTTATATTAACCATGGTTCTTTCCGTTCAAAACTAGGTTGTATCGCTCTCGGGCGAACCGATAGTAAGCTTCATAATTATTTCCATTTTAACCCATGGTCCAACCCCGATGAGAACAAGTCCCGGGCGGCGGCGATGTTGTACCGTCAACGGCCACAACTTTACAAATGGGTGCATATGGAAGATGGGCATAATCACCCGCATGGGCAGGTAGGGCAGCTTGAAGCCCCCAAACCACCCGCTGATTTTGAGCATCCAGGATATAAAGATCATCCGCAAACTAAAATGCTGGCAGATCAAACATATACCTTCCATGAACTTGACCATCTTCATAAGGACGAGATCGCGGCGGCTCATAAATTTGCTCATGAAAATGGAATCGCCCACGGTCATGACCATGAGAGCGGTGATCACACCCATGATGATGACGAGTATTAAAATTATTTCCTCCCCCGTAATTGGGGGAGGGTAAATGCCCTGTCTAGGTCCAGTTATTATGGGCACATTGCTTACGCGTGACCTCACGGCGACTGTTGATGCCTATGTAAAATATTTACATGCAAATGTGCAAAGACAAAGGCAGGTATCCAAATCCCAAGCGACCTATTGGGGGCAAGGTCATTTGGAAGGGCATGATTATGTCATGCTTATCAATGCTCTTGGGCAACCTTTTTTACGTATTGTTGAAGACCAAAATTGTACCGTTCGGGATACCCTGAAATATACTGGCTGGATGGCCTTGGAAATTATTGTTGAAGATGTAGATGATCTGGCTCTGTCATTAGAAGGATCACCTTTCGAGGTTTTGCGCCCTGTGGCAGATTTATCCATGAGTGATAAAATTCGGGCTGTTCAGGTGCGTGGTCCTTGTGGTGAAATCCTGTATTTAACCCAGATAAAAGGAGAGGTACCGCCGTTTGAACTTCCAATAGCAAAATGCACGGTTGATAAAGTATTTATCCCTGTTCTTTGTACTCATGACCGTGCTGGATCATTAGCATTTTTTGAAACAATTTCTGGTAATAAGGGACTGAGCTTTGAAACAAAAATTACTGTGGTGAACCAAGCATATGGTGATGATTTGAATAAGAACCATCCCGTAGCAACTCTGCAATTAAAGGGGGCGACCCTCATTGAAATTGACGAAATCAAAGCGGCGGCGAATGGTGACGGTAAATTAGGTTCCGGCATTATGATGGTAACATTTGCCGTTGATAAATTACCAGCTATACAAGAACCCACAAAAGATTGCCCGAGCGGCAAGCAGCGGTCAATGATACTATCCGGTGTGGCTGGAGAGTATGTTGAGCTCGTGGAAACATTATGAGTGATTTACAAAGAGAAAGCCAAACCCTTGGGATGCGCCCCGCCCTCATTCTTGTGGATTTAAGTAATGGGTTTACAGATCCAAAAAGTCCGCTTGGTGGTGATTATCCTCAAGTTATCGCCGCCAACCAAAAGCTGCTCAATGTGTTTCGGAAAGCGCGTTTGCCAATTTTTTTTACGAGTGTCGTTTATAAAACAGGGGCGCAGGCAAGAGTATTTCGAGATCGAATTCCGGCGCTGGATGTTTTAACGCCCGGCAATGAATGGGTGAAAATTGATTCTCGCCTGAACAGGCAAAGCCATGAACCAGTTATCGAAAAACAATGGGCCAGCGGGTTTTTTAAAACCAATCTGGCGGATTTGTTAGCGGCTCAAAAGGTAGATAGTCTTGTGGTAACCGGCCTGACCACATCTGGTTGTGTACGGGCAACGGCTGTAGATGGTTTACAATACGATTATAAAGTTTTTGTACCGCGTGATGCGGTGGGTGACCGTAATAGCAGCGCTCATGCAGCTAATTTGTTTGATCTCCATGCCAAATATGCTGATGTTGTTAGCGTAAATGATATTATTAAAAGGATAGAGCCATGAGCCATAAAACGATTTCAGGAAAAATTCTCTATACCAGTAAAAAACCGGAGCGTATGGACCAAGAACGAGGTCGGGAATATTTCTCACTAACGCACCAAGCTGATGACGTGTTGGTCATGCATGCTCACTGCGAGATTGATGATGCCCCTAATGTCATTCGGGATGTGGTGTTAGCGATGGATCAGAACGCAAGGCCATTAGATTGTTCGGTAAGGATAAGTGTCGGTGATAAATTTGAGGGTACAGGCTGGTTCAGGTTTACCGATGAGTATGTCGAATGCGAAAGCTATAACCAAAAAGATGGCCGCATTAGGCAAAAAATCGAGATAGATGCCCCTGTGAAATGGTTGCAAGCACATCCGATTGTTGGTGATGCTTTGGTGATGAAGCTTTATGATTTATCCAAAGGACCGGGTAAACAATTTTTCCCTGACTTAATGCTCACCTCGCCAGATCATCGGGGAGCAACGGGGCCGGAAATTTTCCAAACCGGATTCGGAATTGCCTATGTTGGCGAGGAAACTATTACTGTGGGGGCGGGAACATTTTTGGCACGACATTTTCAAATCGTTGATACAGCTGGTAATTTACCAGAAGAGCATCCGCCTTATAACTTATGGTGTACGGCAGATGAGGAATATTTGTTTTTACGGGCCGGTGTCGATGGTTATATGCAAACACATTATGAATTAGTCGAGTTAAACCGAGGTTAGCTCAGTTTAGGCCTCACCCCGCCTAAACGGGGTGAGGAACAAGTTAATAGGCGCAACGATTTTCGTCTATTTTGCCTTTTGTGCGCTTAATAAAAGCGCTGATGTTAGACATTTTCACAAACCGTTTTGGGGTTGGATAAATCAAGAGAAGGAATTGACCTTCTCCAACATCTTTGAGATCAAAACTTGGATTTTTAGGGTCATCAACCATAATTGGGTGGATGTTGGCTGCTGTTAGTTTGGGATTGCGAATAAGCAATCTCTCTACGGTGCCCAGAAGGCCCGCTGAGTGGAAACTACCGTCAATATGCATCACTTTACGACCAGGATTTGCTTCGATGTGATCGAAGATACTCATGGCCATGGTGTCATCACGACTTACTTGAGCTGCAAAGCGGTAGAATTTTTTACGCTCTTTGTCGGCTTCGCTTTCGTTCGGATCGCTAACGCTATGACCGGCCGCAGCTGCCATAAATTTATAAAACTTATCTTTATAGAGGCCGTCTTCAACATGTAACTTATCAGCGATCCATGTACGTGGTTCACCTTCCAGCTCATTTAAAAAATCGGGTCCGCGCTCTCCGACACAAGATACCATATTGCCAGGAACTTCTGCGGCAATGACAGGTAGGCCATTGTTTTTGGCAAATTCGACAAGAGGGCGGTAGGATGAACGGTAATGGTCCCATGCTTTACCGTCGTGAATAAGTGTTTCTTCGCCAATTTCACCAGCTAAATATTGGTCAACGACATCTTGTTGACTGCGCTCAAACTGTTCCATGGATAGTGCTATGTCAGCATGTTTCGCATGTAAGCCGGAAAATACTTTTGATTGCACATAATGGCTAGCTGCATGTCCATGGGCTTCGCCTACAAAGACGACATCATATTTTGCCAAATCATTGACGACATAATCTAGTGTTACGACCCGTGGTGGCACGTCGCCCATTTGTGTTTCCACTAAAATAAAATCAGAGAAACTTGGGAGAGGAGTGGAGACGGTATATTGGCTTTCCCCTTTTACGATAGAGACACTATCTGCATTATTTACAGGCACCGTAGCACATGCACTGGTTAAAAAAACTGCTGAAAATACAGCGCTTATAGCAAGAGATTTTATCATTTTAATATTTCCAAAAAAAAATGGGGATAGAGACAAGCTCTATCCCCGAGGAGGGAGTATTTAATTAAAAGTGCTTCCGTAGAGTTACACCGTACTCACGTGGTAAGCGCGGGTTACCTGCAAAGGCACGTTGGAAGGACTGATTCGGATCAATGAAGCGTTGCACTGAAACGACAGCGTCTTCATTGGTTAGGTTCCGCCCCCAGAAAGTGATGCTCATGCCATCAGATTCTAGACCAATACTTCCGTTTACCAATGTGTTTGCACCAACAAAGGCAAGGTTATGAACCTGCACGAATTTCTTACTTTCGTGTGAAACATTAGCATTCATATTTAGATTCAATGAATCTGTGATTGCTCGTGAATAGTTCATGCCAATGTTGAACGTATGCTTAGGTGCACGAGGAAGTACTCTACCGACAATTGAACCGTATTTCACATTGTCACCGGTTGTACCACAAGGTAAACCTGCATTTTCAAGCCCGACTGAACAATTGACTCGGTTATCATCAAGTAGGTCAAGATGTTTACCTTCGTTCAAATCTGTACCTTGTGTGATTTCTGAATCTGCAAGTGCATAATTCGCATTTAAAATCAAACCAGGAACACCGGGAACGCGGTAAACCATTTCGGCTTCAAGACCCATGATGTTGACTTTACCAACATTTGAAATCACCGTAGTGGTGGAGTTCGGTGGTAAGGCAAGAGCTTGGGTAAGTTGATAATCCGTAATGGTATTATAGAAACCTGCCAAATTTAAAATCAACTGACCGTCCATAAAGGTGTTTTTAGCGCCACCCTCGAAAGCCCATACAGTTTCTTCATTATATGTACCAAACCCAAGAGGGATTGCATTTACATTGTTGAAGCCGCCAGGTTTATCACCACGGGCAACGACAGCATAAAGATTTGTCGTATCTGAAGCTTTGAAACTTGCGGTAAATCGTGGATTAAAGCTGTTGAAAGTAGCTTTGCGTTCAACAAGTGGACCAACGACTTGAGGTGAAGCTACGCCCAAATAATCATAAGTCGTAGATTTAGGTGTTGTCTGGTCTGTGATTTTCTCCGACTTGTAACGAGCCTCAGCAGTTATTGTGAAGTTATCCATGATATCGAAATCCAAGCTACCAAAAATGGCTAGATTTTCACGCTCACTTCTGAGGAGACTTTGGCTAGTTTCGAAGTTTAAGCCCGTAACATTAGAGGCTCCAAATGGAATCAATGATGTGAAGCCTGGTGAAGAGAAACAAGGCGCAACTGGATCTGTAATCCGGGAGGCACATTCCGCAATCATTCTGGCATTCTGTTTATCAAAACCGTCGGAAAGCAACTGTTTGTAGTTAAGAGGTATCGTACCAAGGCTTTCAAATTTAGTTAGTCCATTGAAATAATACCCGCCGATCATACCACGTATTTGATCACCACTATCATAATTAAGTCTAAGTTCATGAGAATTTTCAATTGAACTTCCTTTCCCAATTGAAGCAAAGTCAACAGGATCGGTAATGACGGTTGCATCAAAGAAAAACGGCCCAAAGAGTGCAAATGGTGGGGATGGTCCAAAGTCAATATAAAACGCTAGCGGAACAAGGCTTTCACTTGAGTGGTCAAAGTCAAACTTTGAATCTGTTCTGTCTGAATTCAAGCCATTGATAAATTCAAGATTTAACTGGTCATTGAGTTCATAATTAACTGTAACGCTGGCTTGCATTGAATCAACTTCTTCATAGCCTTTTTCGCCAAACTGATTCACATCATCATAACTAATCGCATGAGAAGTAATCTCACCTTGGAAATAACGACTGTTACCAAGATAGGTACCGCCATCATCTTGGAAGATGTTGTTTTCGGTTGGGTCTGTAAGGAACAAACGTGGTTGGTCATCACGTAGACTAGATAGGCGGATACGTGTTTTGACGCTTAAACGGTCGGAAGGCTCATAGAATAAACCCAATGAGGTCGCGAATGATTTTTGTTGCCCAACATCTGTACCGTCAAATGTGTTTGTGAACGGCCCGCCGCGCTTGAAAAAGCGGCCATGTAAACTTGCAGAAGCGGTATCGCTAATTGGCCCACGAATTGTGCCGCCAAGTTCTGCTCTACCAAAGGAACCTAGCTCAGCTTTGACATCAGCAGAAGATTCCTCTGAAGGTGATTTGGTAATGATGTTAATCGCACCTGAATAAGTATTCCGACCATAGAGAGCAGATTGCGGGCCTTTTACGACCTCAACCCGTTCAACATCTGATAGGTCATAATCAAGAATAGAACCGTTCAGTAAAATGCCATCAACGAAAGTCGAGACACCGGATGCACCCAAAATAGTGGATTGCCCCCGAATAACCGGACGGACACCGCTAGTACGACCAAATTCGTCGTCAAGGTTAAACCCTGGTGTGGACTTGGCAATGTCTGCCATGTCGCGAATACCTGCGCTTTCAATCATGTCAGAAGTAAAGGCGGAAAGAGACAGGGGAATTTCCTGAATATTTTCTTCTTTTTTTCTGGCTGTAACGACAATTTCGTCAAAGCGTTTAAGCTTTGTGCCATCGTCATTGGACTGGGCATTTGCGATTGTGCCCAAGCTCGCAGCCATCACAAGTGCGGCCCCCGAAGCTAGTAGTTGTTTTCTGATTATACTCATTTTAGTCCCCTCCTTAATTGAAACTAGTTTCCCTCTCAAAGTTTCGTAGCCGGCCTCATGCCGGCTACATTATATGGCCCATATACCCGTTATTTCGGACCAACATTTAGTGACGAAATGTCCATGACATAAGTGTAGAGGTCAGACATAAAGCCTTTACCCACACTTCGTGTAAATAACATTTTGGTGCCGTCCGGTGATACGGACGGGAATCCGTCAAAACTATCATTATAAGTCAGACGCACAGGAGCGCTGCCATCAATGCTTCCCAAAAAGACTTCCCAGTTCATAGGGTTGTCTTTTAGGGGACGAACAAATACATAGTGTTCGCCATCAGGTGTTGGGTACGGTGCCCAATTCATCCATTCGTCTGATGTAACTGGTGTCGCCTCTCCTGTATCTGTATCAACCGTAAAGACCGTCATCAAGGTCATTTCATGGCCTGCATCTGGATCTTTTTCTTTCCGTTTCCACGCTCGCATCGTGAGCGTTTTGTTGTCTGGTAAGAAGAATGGTGCACCTTCTTGCCAAATATCGGTATGTGTGATTTGGCGTTCGCCAGTACCATCTGAATTCATCATCCAGATGTCTAATTTACCGTCAATTTGGCGTGTGAATACGATTTTGCTGCCATCAGGAGACACGGAAACTTCCGCGTCATAAACATCATTATTAGTAAGGCGTTTGACATTACTACCATCCATATTGGCCATGTATAGTTCGGCGCCTTGTGGATACTCTGTCTCGTCTGACCAATTGCCTGTTGGCATATCAAGGTTGTCACGTGTGGATGTATACACAATACGTTTGCCGTCTGGCATAATATAAGAACATGCATCTTGACCGTGATCATTGGCGCGCCATTTGTGCTTGCCATCATCGGTAACAATCCAAGTCAAAGCCCCGCCTGCGGCACGAGCGTGTGCAGGTGGTACCGCATCAGGATCCTGAGTTTGCGCGATGACATGATAGCTGTCAGGGCCATAATAGGCTTCTGCACTTTCAGGCATGTTTGGAATAATCCAAATTGGTAGTTCTCCCTCATTCTCGCTTTTTGGCGTAACTACACTATAATCGGTGGTTTCCGCTTTTGCTTTTTCAGGAGCTGCTGTTGGCGCAGGTGCGGCAGCCTCTTTTTTTGCGCACCCAGACAAGCCGAGCGCGATGGCCAATGTAATCATTCCTGTTGTTTTTGT
>JAJRSG010000105.1 GCA_024278915.1 Alphaproteobacteria bacterium | reverse complement strand
GCCAAGAATGTAAAAAAGCGCGCGCTCGGCTTTAAGCAAAAGCGGCCGCTCTTCGCGGGTTTTTACCGCCAGCAACATCAAGGTTTGGTTGGTTTCGCCAAAAGCTTCGTTTTGCCGCTCAAGCTTTTGCCGATAGGTATTGCCGGGGCCAAACAATAAAAAAGGGTCGTTAGATGTTTTCACATCTAACAGCCCATATCCGACCAGCCCGATCAGAAACGCCGTAATGGCTAAAACCATCCGTTGATGCGCGAAGAAATGCCGTTGCAGGCGGAAGATGCCGCGCAATATCTTAAACCAGACGCCCACCTTGTCTCCCCGTTGCCGTATCGGTGTCTCTTCTGATACGCAATCCGCGCGGTTGGTTAAAGCGCTATTTGTCATATTGGCTCAAAATCAGGTGATTGTGACAATTTATTGCATTTCTCCGCGCATCAATTTTATTGTAATCAGGGAATGCCCGTTAAATCCTGAAACAGCCAGGCAATATTTCGCTTCAAAACCAACGATTTAGCGAGAGCGTCGGAGGAAATCTGCCTTAATATTTGAGTCCTAGTAGACATTTGCTACCCCAAAAAGCTAAATTAATCCCTAATTCGGGAATCAAAAGGCCAATTTATTATGTATGTAGTAACGCGTACGGGGTATGTCCTCCTCTCCAGTATTCTTGGGCTATCTGCTTGCGCAATCGTGCCGAAATACGAAACCATAACGAGCACCGCAGCCACCACCAGCCCTTTGGGCGGCACCGCGTTACAACTGCAAACAACCCTTGCGGCTATAAGCTCGGTGAGTATTGTGGAGATGAGCGGATCTGTCACCCATAATACCGGCCGTATTGCCATTGATGACGGCACATATTTATTGGTAGACCCCAACGGCTTCAATATAAATGGCCGTGTAACAGATGGTATGAATACCGGCACACGAATTGACGGTTTGGGCACAGCTGTATTTGCCAATACCTATGATTATGTCTTGCCTTTTGCCTATTCTTACCCCTCCGGCGCGCTCACGACTGTTACGGGCGGCATGGCCGGTTTCGTAACCCGCACAGCAGATGTTCCTACGGCTGGAAGCGCGCAATATTTTGGCGAATCCTTTGTCGAGACTGCCTCCACCAATGGCGCAACGGCGTTTAGCTATTATGGTGGTATCAGCATTGTCGATGTGGATTTTGCAGCAGGTTCGGTCGACGTTACTATGGGGTTTTTCAATAATATCCAGCAAAATGGCATCGCCACAATCGCCCCGATTGATGCAGTTTCCGGCACAGGAATGACCATTGTGGGTGCCAGTTTTTTTGGCGGCTCTTGGGTCACTCTGAAGGGCGGCGTGGTGGTTAATATCACCGGTCCTGGCACTGCCGTTTCGGCGGGCGGTGACTTTTATGGTTATGATAGCGCAATATCCGCGCCAGATGAAGTTGGCGGCGTGTTCGTTATGGATGGTAGCAATGGGCTGGTTTACGGCATGTTTGTGGCCGATTAATTTTTTAGCACCCCTCCCTTAAACACCCTGTTGCCGCCAAAAGCCGAGTAAAAGTCAGCTTTCACTAATCACACATATACGTGCCGCTTTACATCAGAATCGCCTTTATATGCAGCGCGAAAATGGTAATTGACATAATATTTGCGGTTGTTAAAATACCTTACAATCGCCAACCGTCGAGCATAAGACCGATTTTTCACAATCACTATTCTCGGGTTAGCCTTGGCGAAGAGCTTACTTAAAACGGACCCCAAAACCCATGAATATTTTTAAGTCAAAAAATAAAGCAGCCCGGAAACTTCCAATCTTGTTCCTTGCTGTCGCATCGGTTTCGGCCTGCTCCACCGTAATAACCCGCCCAACCGCTGGTGGGCCAAGCTCTCACACGCCGCAACGCTATGAAACCACGACCAGCACAGCAGCCGTTACCAGCACATTGGGTGGCTCGGCCCTTTTGGCAGAAATTGATCCCGTTTCGGGAGCCCTGCTAAACTTGACCACCGTTGCCACCACAGGGTCCACTACCCATAGCACGGGGCGCATAGAGTTGGATGACGGCATCTATTTGTTCATTGATACGGATGGCCCGGATGTAAACGGGAACGTTGTAAACGCAAACAGCTCGGCAGG
>JAJRSG010000104.1 GCA_024278915.1 Alphaproteobacteria bacterium | reverse complement strand
TTGCCTGTGACAAAACAAATACGCTGATAAAGCCCTTCGTCTAAGGCATCGTCAAGTGTGATCCTGTGGATACTGTATTTCTTTTTGCCTGCTCTGGCATCTTCAATATAATGGTTGTATTCATTATTGACCCCATTGTGAGTGCTGATAATGCGTACCCTGGCTCCCCACATAGTTAAGGCCATCGCGGCTTTTAGCAGGTCGTGTAAGGAATCATGAAAGGCGGCCTCGTCAATCACCACATCGCCTTGCATTCCGCGCAAATTGGAGGGCCGCGAGCTGAGGGCGGAAATTTTAAAACCAGAATTAGGAAAGCGAACGGTGTAAGTAAGAATCTCGTTTTTACCATCTTCATCCTTAAAGATACTTTCTTGCACTTCTCCAGCCAATTGATTGAAGGCTTTAGCAAACAAAGAGACGGCGGCAATATATTCAAGTGCCATTTCTTGACGTGAACCGACATAGAACACGTTTCTACCGCCTCTACGCTTGGGTTTTGAGGCAGTAACCACATTACTAGCAGCTTCAGCCCAAGTGAGCCCAGTACGACGTGATTTCTCAGCAATTTTTATCTCCGATTCGTCCGCAAACCAACGCGCTTGATACCCTAGCAATACAGGTTGATCCGCGGGGAAGTAATCTGCCGAGGCTAAGGATTCGACTGTTTCAGTATTCATGATTAATAGCTTCTAGTGCCAAGCCACGGGCACGGCATAAGGAATGACGGGCCGTCAGTAAGGTGCTAACGCGTTGGCTAAAGATTGATAGTTGCGCAGCTGTGGCTTCTGGCTTGTGCCAAAGTAACCATTGTTGATTTGTCATTATCCCAGCCTCTTTGTTTTTAATTTAGCGTGTCTCGTTCCCACCGTCCTCGGTGGGAATGAGAAAACTTTCGCCTTGTACCTTTCACCTGCTCTTACCCTGCACCCAGCAAAATACGTTTAATACTGGCCTCTACTTGCTCACTAATCCCATCGTTTTTAAGTTCTTTGGTTAACTCTACGGCGGCCTCTTCTCTGGCTTGCTGCCTGATTTGAGCGGTGCGCTTTTCATTTTCAGAAGATGCCTTTTCCATATTATTAATGGCAATAGACAGTTCTCTGATTAATTTTGGGGGGACGATATCTTCCCCCTCTGATAGGGCTATTGCTGTATCAAAGGCTAAGTTTCTGACCACTTCATTTAGTAAATGACCGACTTGGCCTTGGGGCGCACTGCCTAATTCGGCAATCCACATCTTAGACACTTCACGGCTTTGCTTAAGCTTTGCGCCGATTTTATCCATCCGCATGGCATAGCGATTAACGGATGATTTACTCACCCGTTCTTCTTCACCGGCTTGAACCAGTAGGCGATTAACCTTTTCAGCCGCTTCTAATTGAGTAACGGCAGGGTCACGCAGTAATGCATTCAGTGCGTCTTTAAAAGGTTCGGGTAATAAATCTATGGTTGATTTTCTGCCCATTACAACACCTTGCTGCATTCACGCCCCGCGTGTCGCCAGCTTATTTCTTTAACACCAAAAAGTTTCAGTTTTTGTTTAATTTGCGAACGATACTTCATACCAATACCATCACTTAGGCCTTGTATTCTGGCTGTGCCATTGTCTTGTACCAGCACGAGACAATGAAATAAATAGGGTTCTGTCATATCACTGAGCGATTTATTAATATCAACGGTGTCTTCGTAACCACGAATATGCAGAACAACAGGATCAATACGTACGCTCATTATT
>JAJRSG010000103.1 GCA_024278915.1 Alphaproteobacteria bacterium | reverse complement strand
TGCGTACCTTGTAAGTAAGGGGAGCGACCAAATAATTCGCCTTCGGTTTTTGTGGTGTTTTCCACAAGGACTTCCAGTGTGCGGCCAATCAGGCTTTCGTTAAATTCTTTTTGCTGTTTGGATAGTAATTTTTGTAGCCTAGCTAAGCGTTCGGACTTTATATCTTCTGGAATTTGACCTGGCAAAGCGGCCCCCGGTGTGCCAGGGCGAACTGAGTATTTAAAGCTATAAGCAGAACCATAACCGATTTCTTCGACGGCATCGAGGGTACGTTGAAAATCAAGTTCGCTTTCGCCGGGAAATCCAACAATGAAGTCTGATGACAAAGCAATGTCTGGCCGTGTTTCGCGAATTTTCCTAATAAGGTCACGGTAATGGGCATAGGTATGCCCACGGTTCATGGCTTTCAAAATTCGGTCGCTACCAGCCTGTAAAGGTAAATGCAGGTAAGGCATTAATTTATTGTTTTCCCCGTGGGCGGCAATTAATTCTGCGTCCATGTCTCGCGGGTGGGACGTCGTGAAACGAAGCCGTTCCAGCCCGCCGATTTTACCGAGATGGGAGAGAAGTTTCCCAAGTCCCCAAGGCTCACCTGCTTCGATGCTAGGGGCTTCTCCTAGATAGGCATTTACGTTTTGGCCAAGCAAAGTAATTTCTTTCACGCCTTGCGCAACTAATGAACGGGCTTCCGCTATAATTTGGTCAACCGGCCTGGAAAACTCTGCGCCACGTGTATAGGGAACTACGCAAAATGTGCAAAATTTATCGCATCCTTCTTGAATGGTTAGAAAGGATGCGTATCCTTTGGGAATACGGGCAGGGGCAAGCGCATCAAATTTTTCTTGGGTGTCAAAATCTGTTTCCAACCGTTCTCCGCGTGAGCGGCTAACCTTGGCAATCATTTCCGGTAGTTTATGATAAGTTTGTGGCCCTAGTACTAGGTCTACAACGGGAGCGCGGCGCATGATTTCTTCGCCTTCTGCTTGGGCAACACAGCCGGCAACAACGACGACCATTTCCCCGTCACCTGCTTTTTTCTTTTTTTCTTTTAGCTTTCGGATGCGGCCAAGCTCAGAATATACTTTTTCCGCTGCTTTTTCGCGAATATGGCAGGTGTTAAGCACGACCATGTCCGCGCCTTCTGGTCCATCAATCGGCGCATAGCCAACAGGTGCCAGCACTTCGCGCATGCGTTCACTGTCATAGACATTCATTTGACAGCCATAAGTTTTTATGAAGAGTTTTTTTGTGTTCTTAGATTTAACTGATGTCGCTTTGTCTGCGGCCCCACCAAATTCTTGTGATGTGTGTTGGCCCATAAGCCGTGATACCTGTATTTTAATTTATGGCACTATACCATATGCAAGCCGCGTATAAACCTCAAATTTCAAGTTTTAGCAAGAGAAGAGTGCTGTAGGGCCATATAGTTGGAGTATGGCGTATCATTCTTTACGGGTTTCTGATGAGGACGTTGGTGGCAGCGGCAAATTATCTTGATTGGTGATGGTGTCGAATTTGATTTTGGCAATTTTTTCTAACTGGGCACAAATATCGACCGTACGAGCATGTTCGCGTTTGAGGGCGGCATACCCTGCGTCTCTGGCAGCTTTTAATTCGGTAATCCTAGCCTTGGCAACATCGCTGCGTTTTTGAGATGGCTTAATGTCATCATCTAACATCTTTTGAAGACTTACGATCTCTACTGTGTTTTCAATTAGAGCCTCAAGGGGAAAGGTTTCAGTTAGAAAGTGAGAATGATACGTGATCGTAACTGCATGTTGCGAATGTCAAATAACCGTTCTCGGTTCCGTTCGTAAATATTAGCTTCCTTTAGTGCCGTTTTAAATAGACGCATGGTGACATTACCCCACGGCCGACCAATGTCTTGAGAGCGAAAGGCAAAGCTGATGATTTGGTCTATCGAAAGAAGAATGTCGCCAAAAAAACGGGCGGCATCTCTTTCTCTCCGGTTTCGATTGGTTCGCTCTTGAATTATTTCTGCGAGCAGGGCGCCGCCTGTTGCAAGGATTGCACCGATGAAAACCGCAATTAATGTATTTAAGCTACCTACATAATCAAAAACTGATTGGCGCATGTAATTCCCCTATTTCAAAGGTCGCCCATATAGCTCCAACCGATGGTCAACTAGTTCATAGCCTAGTTTTTTGGCAATGCGGATTTGTAAGGCTTCAATTTCTTCGTCCACAAATTCGATAACGTCACCTGTCGTTAAGTCAATGAGATGGTCATGATGATCATTATCAGCTGCTTCGTAACGTGCGCGCCCATCTCTGAAATCATGTGCTTCGATGATGCCTGTTTCGGCAAAGAGACGGAGCGTACGGTAGACGGTGGCGAGAGATATGTTTTTATCAATTTTCGCAGCTCTTGCTAATACGCCTTCAGCATCGGGATGGTCTTTAGCTTCTGACAAGACAGCCGCAATAATTTTGCGCTGCTCTGTCATGCGTAAACCCTTTTCACTGCATTTTTGTTCTATCCAATTCATGGGAATAGCTTAAGAGGTGTTATGGGTAAGTGCAAGTTATTCTCATTCTAATTTATTTCAAATGTTTTTGAAAAAGGAGAGCGTCTACCCGGCCATTGCTGCGCCTGTAATATCCAGGCCGGGAACCACATTGCAGGTAATTAGCTTTTTGGTAAAGACGTATGGCGGCTACATTGTCTTTGGCAACTTCAAGAAATAAAATATAAGCTCCTTGTCCAAGGGTTTGTTGTTCAGCTGCGTTTAACAATGTGGAGGCAATGCCTTTACCTTGGTGTGTTTCTTCTACGAGGATGGTTATAACTTCTGCTTGGTCATATTGGATGCGAACAATAACAAAGCCACATAACCTAGTGTGTTTGAAATACCCAATTACCAAGTCCGACGGGTTATTCATGTGGTTTTCAAAATCTAATTTTGGCCAAGAATTTTCAAAACCTTGCGCATGTAATGCGGCCATGTGTTCACTATGGCATAGTATTAAGGGCTTTATCATTATGTTCTTCCAAATGCAGATACACCTGCAATCCCTGCCACGCCGCTATTGGCAAGGTGGGAGACTGTTTGGGAGTTAATACCCCCTAGTGCAAAAATAGGGAGTGGGGCGATCTTCGCGATTTGGGTTAGGGTTTTGACCCCAATCGGATTGCCAGCGCTTGGACTATTGCTGGGGAATATAGGCGATAAGATGGCGGCATTTAAGCCTTTTATATTCATTATATTTTCTTTTGAATGTATAGCACCGCTGAGGAGCCAATCTGGGTATCGTGCACGCAATTTTGCCGCGTGACCTAATAATTTTTCTGGCAAATGCAAGCCGTCCGCACCAACTTCCATTGCTAATTGTTCGTCTCGGGCAATCAAAAACTGAACATTATTGGCAAAGCAAATTTGGCGTAGGGCAATTGCCATAGGGTATTTATCGTCTGCACCAAAGTGACGGTAAATGAGTGTGCTATGATCTGGTAAATTGGCAGCACTTCTTAAAACATCAGGCGTTCGTTTTGGGTCTGTCATGAAAATATAGGGAGAAAGGGCACAGAAGCGGGGGCGCTGTGCATACAAAGCCGACGCAGCTCTTGCGAGCGGCTCATTTCCAAGATATGCCCATGACATGACAACACCTATCTCTATTTCCAGAACTGCCATCTTAGACCGCATTCAAGCGCGCGCCAAGCAAGCAAACAGGCCGGCAAGCGATATTTGCTTGATTGCTGTCTCCAAACAACAACCAGATGTGCGTATCAAGGAGATGCTGGAGACAGGGCAGAGCGTATTTGGTGAAAACCGTGTGCAAGAGGCGCAAAAACGTTGGACAGATACATTTGCAGATAAACGAGGGCCGCTCGAATTGCACCTAATCGGCCCCTTACAAACCAATAAAGCGGCAGATGCCTGTCGCTTGTTTGATGTTATACAAACTCTGGATCGTGAAAAACTGGCTAAAGCGCTTGTGAAAGTACGCGATAATGAAGGTGAATTACCGCGTTTATTTGTGCAGGTGAACACGGGAGAAGAACTACAAAAAGCTGGAATCATTCCATCGAAATTAGACAGTTTTATTAAAACGCTTCGTACAGTTTACGGCATTGAGCCAGAAGGCTTAATGTGTATTCCGCCTGCCTTTACCCAATATATAGGTCAACACCCTGGGCAGGCTCCTGGACCACATTTTGCTTTACTTAATAAAATGGCAGATGCGAATGGCCTCAAAAACTTATCGATGGGGATGAGCGCTGATTTTGAACCGGCAATAGATTTTGGGGCTACTCATGTTAGGGTCGGGAGTGCCTTGTTTGGGCCTAGGCTATAATGTTGATTGTCGTTTCGGGCGTTAATTGAGGCAAAAGTTCGAGCATATCATCTTTATGAATGGCGACACATCCTTGTGTTGGTTGGTAACCATCTCTGGCAATATGTAGAAAGATGGCGCTGCCCATATCAGGGATAGGGGGGGTATCATTATGTCCAAGGACAATGATAATATCGTAGACATGGCTGTCTTTATATAAGCTCTCAGCACCGGTTGGATATGGCAAGCGTACTGGGCGGTTATAGGCATCGTCGTGTGGTGTATCACACCAGCCGTCATTTTTGCGAATTTGGTGGAATTGTAAGGTGCAGGGCGGGATGCATATTCTGTCATCACGATATAGACCATAGCGTAAGGGGTAATGCCCGAGCGGGGTCATTCCGTCGCCTTCACGACTATTTTCAATGGAGGTTATACCATTTTTTCCCATTGCGCACGGATAGGAATTGCCATCAATTTCTAGGGTAGATGTTGATGTTTTTACAATAATATTCACATTTACCTCATTCTCGTTGGCCTTGTCCCATACCATGTTAACTACACGGTTTCGTGATATGTTGTATGCACATTGCCATTAGTATAGAGATGAAGGCAAGTTTATAAGGCCGTAAACTAAGGAGCCCTCGATGAGCGTCAAGAAAAGATTATTAATTGTTGATGATGATGATGACCTACGAATCGTATTGGTAGAACAGTTCGCCTTATATGACGAATTTGATACTGATGACGTTGCTACGGCCGGTGAAGCCATCGCAGCAACAAAGGCCAAAGATTATGATTTGATTTTGCTCGATGTCGACCTCCCCGATATGTTAGGTACTGAAGCTTGCCAATTAATGCGAAAAGCAGGTGTGGCCGCACCTATCGTGATGTTGACAGGTAATGATGGGGACATGAATGAAATTTTAGGGCTAAACTCCGGAGCAAATGATTACATTACTAAACCTTTTCGCTTTGCTGTCATGTTGGCACGTTTGCGGGCGCATTTGCGTTCATTCGAGCAGAGTGAAGACGCTGTATTTCAGCTCGGTCCATATACGTTCAAACCTGCCTTTAAGAAACTGGAGCAAGAAGGGGAACGTGATATTCGTTTAACCGAAAAAGAAACCAATATTTTGAAATACCTTTATCGGGCCGGGGGTAAACCTGTGGCCCGCGAAGAACTTTTACACGAAGTTTGGGGTTATAATTCAGGTGTGACAACCCATACGCTTGAAACTCATGTTTACCGGCTGCGTCAAAAAATTGAACCGGAAAAAGGTAATGCCACATTACTTATGACGGAACCCGGCGGCTATCGGTTAGAATTGGGCTGATCCGCAACTAAATATGCTGACCTTGTATTTACATCACCGTTGGTGCGAGAATTATGACCGTGATAGCAAGTGGCACGAAAAAGATGTTACTCACTCTCCATAATATCAAACTTGGGGTGACGGTTTAGTGCCTGTTTGACGGGTAAAATATCACCGTCATTAGAGGAAGGGCTGAGATAATAGGTAATGTCACTATCTATGGCACTCGGACGCGTAAAGATAAGGTTTATGCCCCCTTTTTCAGTTTCAAAATAATAGTCATATCCTTTACCTGGCAACTCACTAGACTCTGTGATGGATAGAATACCAAGTGGCTCTAGAGCGTGGATAAGATCGTCAAGCAGGTCTCCTTGCGCATCTGCCCATACAGCAATTTTATAATTGCCATGTACATGGTCGGGTTTAACTTGTGCGCGGTGCCTAACCAATAACTTCTCCTGTTCTGTTATGGGATTATTGGCATAATATGCATGAGAGCGTCAATTAACCTACAAAATAAACTTGGATAAGTCCGTATCTTCTGCCATTTCGCTGACGTGTTTACGGACATAGGCTTTGTCAATTTTTAGACACTCGCCACCTCTGTCTGTGGCGGAGAAACTAATGTCGTCGAGCAGGCGCTCCATGACAGTGTGTAGCCGCCGGGCACCAATGTTTTCCACCGAAGCATTTACGTCAGCAGATACTTTAGCAATTTCTGCAATTCCGTTTTTGGTAAATTCAAGGGTTACATCTTCTGTCGCCATCAGGGCGGTATATTGTTTAATTAGGCTTGCTTCAGGCTCGGTGAGGATGCGCTCAAAATCTTCGCGGGTTAGGGCGCGTAACTCTACGCGTATGGGAAGGCGCCCTTGCAACTCAGGCAACATATCCGAAGGTTTGGCAACATGAAATGCGCCGCTGGCAATAAATAGGATATGGTCAGTTTTTACCTGCCCGTGTTTGGTTGAAACGGTGGTGCCTTCAATGAGAGGCAGAAGATCGCGCTGCACGCCTTCACGACTAACTTGTCCGCCGCCACGAGCGTCTGAACGGGCAGTAATTTTGTCAATTTCATCTAAGAATACAATGCCGTCGTTCTCCACAGCCGAAATTGCAGACTTAACCAATGTCTCCTCATCTAGCATCTTATCGGCTTCTTCAGCCAATAATGGTGCGTAGGCGTCTTTGATTTTCATTTTCCGTTTTTTTGTGCGAGCGCCCCCTTTGCCAAAAATAGAACCGAGTTCTATCATGCCAATGCCTGCCCCGGGTTGCCCCGGAATTTCCATGCCTTGGAACGGCGAGCTGTTATCAGCAAGGTCGAGTTCTACGTCTTTATCGTCAAGCTCGCCTGCAATAAGTTTTTTCCTAAATTTTTCACGCGTTGCATCACCGGAATGTTCACCGACAAAGGCATCAAGTATACGTTCAATGGCCGCTGCTTCTGCGGCGGCTTCCACATCTTTTCGTCGAGCTTCCCGAGTAAGGCTGATCGAAATTTCGACAAGGTCGCGGATAATTTGCTCTACGTCGCGCCCTACATATCCAACCTCTGTAAATTTGGTTGCCTCGACCTTGAGAAAGGGGGCGCCGGCAAGTTTAGCCAAGCGGCGTGAAATTTCGGTTTTCCCAACACCTGTGGGCCCGATCATGAGAATATTTTTAGGCGTGATCTCTTCTCGTAAATCTCCACTTACTTGTTGCCTGCGCCAGCGCCCTCTCAAAGCAATTGCTACGGCTCGTTTGGCTGCAGATTGAGCCACAATATGCTTATCCAGCTCAGAAACGATTTCTCTGGGTGAAAATTCAGACATAAATAATCCTTTTCCTATCTCTCATAGATAAGAGGTAGCTTCTTAAGTTCAAGGCAAAAATAAGCTATTTCTCAGGTGGGAAAATTTTTGCGAAAATGCCGCTGGTGGGGAGTATTTTTAATATAGCGCTCCGTGCGCCATGCCATCCTGCGCCGAGAAATACAATGCCGCCACCAAGGAGTAAAAACGTGGCGGCCAAGATGGCGCCAAAATCAAGACCCGTTCCTTTTATCAGCATAATCAGAGAGAAACCTGCATAGCCAAAGGAAGAAACCAAAAGGGCTCGCCGATTAATTGCAAGGCCCACCAAGGAAAGTATGCCAATGATAATCAGCATGGTAACCGCATCCCCTTTATCGAAAGTGGGAACGGGAATAATCCTGGCAAATTTGGTGGTTTTTAAAGCAAGAATTTGCAATGCAATCCCGTTTAAAATGAGGGGGCCAGCCGTAAAATGTAACCAGAATGCATTGTCTGCAAAACGGGTGAGGCGACCAGTATCTCTAGCATCATAGATAAGTGCCGTCGCAAAGAGAGCGAAGCCGCTAAATAGCATAAATCCACCAATCGGTACAATTTCTTGCACGAAGCTATAGATTAATGTGACCAATGAAATGGCGATTAAAGCAATGGAGAATGGTAATTTAAATCGCCAATAAAATACCAGCATAGCAGCAAGTGTAATAAAGGCAGGGAAGACCGAAATAACGGAACCCGCGCCTGTATGCACAAAAAACAGGAAAGATAGTGCGATGAGAAGCGTTGGCAGATGGGCGCGTTTCTTACGGCCAAAGTATTCCGCCATCATCCACATGAACCCTGCACCGAGAAAGAAGGCAACCTTGCCCCCAAGTAGACTGCAAAGCGTAAAAACGCCAAGGGATAAAATGCCGATCCCCATGGCAATAAACACATCTGAAAAAGAGCGGACAAACCGCATATCCTCTTCGTTTCCAATCAGAGCTGCTGTCTCTGACGAGGCAAGCTTTGCCTGCCTTCGCATGGCTTCAGCTTGTTCTTCCGTAAGTATCCCCGCTTCCAGCGCCGCCTTAATTTGTTTAGGTGTCATATCTGTCATGGGGGAAGGGTAGCGTATAATTGGCACAGAGAAAAGTATATTGTTTTTGGTATCATTTCTCACCCTCTCATGCTTGCCACCACAGATATGAGTGGATTGAGAGGGAGAATTAGCGTTCTCCGCCCGGCACCCATTTTACATCAGTTTTGCCTTGATGG
>JAJRSG010000102.1 GCA_024278915.1 Alphaproteobacteria bacterium | reverse complement strand
TTTTATGCATATTTAATGTAGTCTGACTACGACATCTGTATGCCATACTCTTTACAAGGGAAAAATACACCATATGGGGTATTGGGGTAGAAAATATTGGCTATTTTGTGATTGATTTGCTAATCTGGGCGCTGACTACAGGGGAACCATGACATTAGCAACGAAAACAATGGATAAAAATTCCAATGAGGAATTGATAAATCTTGCCTATTCCATGGCTGTCGAGCCACAACGTTTTATTGCTTTCACTGACGTTTTGAATGCCAGAGCCCATACATTAAGCCAATTACCACAAGACGGCCAAGAGGCCGATCCAAAAACACTGGAAAATCTGAATAATATTGCTACCCATTTTCAACACGCATTTGATTTGTTGGAGAGGCAAGGGCGGCGGTTTGATTATGCGACAGGTTCTATGAAATTTATCAATTCCGACAGTAAACCCAGTGCCTTGGTGCGGGTTGATGGTACGATTTACCATGCGAATGAGCCAGCGGTGAAAGCTTTGGGGTTTGTCAAAGACGCACAAATATCAGCTGCCAATTTTGCACCGGGGCAATATGAAAAATTCCTAAATGATCTTAAAACTATCGCTAAACATGATACGGATAAGATTGTCTCGGTCTATAATTTATCGATCTCAGATGGTCATGAAAATATCAAAATGGCTTTATCGAAGGCGATCGACTATAAAAACAATCCCATTGGTCGTTTGTGTAGCTTCCACATTAAATGGGTGCCGGAGCGGGGAAAGCAATTTCAAGAAGGGTTGGGTTTAACCCCTGTGGATATAGCCATTACACAGGCGGTGATTTCAGGAACAAGTTTAAAAGATCTGGCCAAACAGAGAGGACGTTCCCTTGCCACCATTCGCACACAAACCAAGGCCTTGTTATCCAAACTTGGTTTGCATTCACAAGTGGAGCTTGCTTGTTTGTATTCTGCATTTACGCATTTTAATTTAAACGTTCCGGTTACGACTCAAACCAATAAGCCAAAACGGGAAGCTTGGCGTAATATCGCCTTCCTAGATTTGCCTAATGACCGGAAAATGCAATACGAAATGGTGGGGCCACCAAAAGGTCGACCCGTTTTGTATTTTCATGGTTTAATTGACGGCTTGATGGTAACGCAAAAAATTCGTGACCAATTGGCGCAACGTAATATTCGTTTGATCATGGTGTGGCGACCGTATTTTGCAGGCACGAGTCCTGATGAAGGAGTTCGCGGGGCGGTGGAAAGATTTGCAACAGACATTGAAAATTTGTTGGATCATTTAAAGATTAAAAAATGCCAAATTCTGGGTGTCTCCCAAGGAGGGATTTACGGGTATGGTTGTGCGAAGCTCATGCCAGATCGTATTATTGGTTTAGTCAATTGTAGTACGGGAATCCCGATCACGTCGCGTAAACAATTCATGTTGATGGATCCGTCACCGCGCGTACATATTTTATTGGCGCGTTATTCTCCACTATTATTACCCATGATGGTACGGGCTATGCTTTCTAAACTGGATGCAGGTTATGACGAAGAATTTCTGTTGACCCATTATGAAAATTCACCTGCTGATTTGGAAAGTCTAAAAGACCCAAAACTTGGTGAGTTGATGCGGGAAGCTTATCCAATTTATACAACACAAGGCTATATGCCTTTTGTGCGCAATGCCCAAATTGAAGCTAGCCGTTGGGGGCATTTAGTTGACGGGGTTCATTGTCCGGTTACTTTGGTTCATGGAAACCAGCACCATGTGTATCCATTGTCGACAGTGCAAGAATTTGCTGAAAGCAAGTCCAATTTTACTATGATACCACTCTTGGGGGCGGGACAACTGGCCTATTACCAGTCTCCCGAAACGATTTACCAAGCTTTGGACGCACAATATGCGCAAACGCAAAACTAGTCTTTAAGGCCTTACGATTTCAAACCAGTAATCAAATTCATCTTGTAACTTCATGAACTTACGCAAGCGCAACAGGCTACCTTCCACTTTTACATCACCTGACTTCATCAATGCAGGAAAGCTAGCTTGCTTTAACATGATTTGGTTCAGGCTGGTGCGAGATAAAGTAATGGTTGCATCGGCTTGCTCATGTTGGCGGCCCATACGTGTGTTAAGAACGCTGTTTTTTAAGTGCAAGGCCGCTCTCTCTCCAGTGTCTGTGAAGGCAAAGTTTATTTTCATATCGAGACCTTCTGCTTTGGGTCCATTTAATTTTACCGCCATCAAATCGAAAAATAAATCGAGGGGTAAATTGGCAATCATGTCCGGATTTCCGGTTTTAATGGAAATGTCGGTTAGTAGCGGCATGGTCAGTTCTTGTGCCCCCGTAAGGTAAAAGTCCCGCCATGGCCCAGATTCAGAGGCATAGCCTAAGCGGCGATATGCCTTCGCCAAGAGATCGGCTGCGTCTTGGTTCTTAGGTTCTGCAAAGATCAATTTATTTAGAACGGAGGCGACAAAGCGGTAGTTACCTTTGTCGTAATCTTCTTGTGCTTTTGCGAGAATGGCTGTGCTTCCTCCCATATACCGTACGGTTTCTTGCGCGTCTTCGACGGGTGGTAACGGGTTCAGATGTGCAGGGTTGCCGTCAAACCAACCATAGTAAAATTGGTACTGAGCTTTGGAATTGAAATTGACAGTGCCATAATATCCTCGATTGTAAAACTCGGAAGCTAAGGATGTTGGCAATTTAATTTGCTCGGCTATTTCAATCATGGTGCCGCCGTGATTGGCAAGGCGCAAAGTTTGGTCATGGATATAACGATAGGTATCACGCTGTTTCTCGAAGAAGTCGATCACATTGTCATTGCCCCAAGTTGGCCAGTGATGTGAGCCAAATGAGACTTCAATATCTTTGCCGAACAAATCAATAGCTTGGTCAATATGTTTACTCCAAACGAGGCCATTGCGAATTTTAGCGCCGCGCGGCGTCAAAAGATTATGCAGATTATGGTTCATTTCTTCAGCCTGACAAAAAGCTTTGAACTGGGGTAAGTAGAACATGAACTCTTCGGGAGCTTCCGCACCGGGAGCCATTTGAAAAACCATTTTGACCCCGTCAATCTCAAGGGTTTGCCCTGTTTTGGTAATGGAAATGGTCGGCGGAATTAGGCCAGAGTTTCCAAGGCTAATTCCCTGCCCAAGACCAGAGCCAATATGTCCCTTTGGGCCTTTGGGTAAAAAAGCGCCGAACATATATCCTGCCCGCCTAGCCATCTGGTTGCCGGCAAGAATGTTTTCGGATACGGTTTCACGGGTGAAACCTTCAGGGGCAATAATTTGCAAATCTCCCGCCTTTAAGGCTTCCATATCCGTTACCCCCCGAATACCGCCGTAATGATCAATATGGGAATGGGTTAGGATAATTACGCTTACAGGACGGGCACCTAGTTCTTTGTTGACTAAATCAAGAGCGGCTTTAGCCGTTTCTTTACTGATAAATGGGTCGACAAGTATCCACCCTTTATCGCCGCGTATAATACTCATATTGGAAAGGTCAAAACCACGGACTTGATAAATACCGTCCATGACTTCGAATAGACCATGTTTTGCATTTAACTGGCTTTGTCGCCACAAAGAAGGATTCGCTGTGGCAGGCACATCTGATTTTAAAAAGTCATAAGCTTCTGGAGAATAGACCAGTGCACCGTCTGCATTCCTGATTCCGCCTTTGTCAAGACTGGCAATAAAACCGCGATCTGCGGCTTCAAAATCGGCCCGGTTTGAAAAGTCCAAGACGGGATCTGCTTTAACGGGCGCGAATGTTTCTGGTGTGTCTACGGTATTTTTTGGAGCAGGCGCGCAGGCATTTAACAAACCAAAGGTTGCTATGGCGTAAAGCATATGTTTGAACATTCGTTTTCCTTCTGCAATGGGCAGTCGTGTAAAAGTCATTTTTGTGTGACTAGGTTTATGGGTTATTGAGAGATTCAATCGGTGTATTTAGCAAATCTTCATGACCAATTTGCGCGAGTAGGCTTGCGGTGTCAAAATAAATACGCTCATTGGTAATCTTGTTATCTTTAAAAAAGAATAGAGCAACAATTGGCACGCGAAAAGATTTGTGCGTTGGCTCACGCCCATAAAATTCACCACTATTGGTACCGAGTAAGTCAAACTCTGCAATGACGGCATCTTCAGCAAAATGCAAACGAACATTTTCGTGTCTCTGGTCTGGGAAGGCCGTTCGAGTTGCAATATAATAAGCCATCACTTCTTCTGGCCCGTCAAAGACTTGATTGTTAGCCATAATCTCGTAACGGGGGTGGTCAAAAGTCTTCAGGGTTTTGTCAAACTCTTGTGCGGTTTCCGTTTCAAAATGTTCAATAACAACGGCTCTTCGTTTTTCTATAAGATCTGCATCCATTTTTCTCTCCGAAATTCATGTCCACTCTTTTCTTTACTTTTTGGGGGCTTTCTTAAACCTAGAATATTTTTCCCGGGTTTAAAATGTTTTTCGCGTCCAGAAGGTGTTTAAACGATTTCATTAAAGCGATTTCTGCGGGGGTGCGGGACAAACCAAGATAGTCTTTCTTTTCCAAACCAATCCCATGTTCAGCTGAAACAGAGCCGCCGATTGCTTGCAGTGGATGATAAACCATTGTTTTAATTTTACGGGAAACCTCTTCACTCCCGTCACCGACAGATATAGCCACATGAAGATTGCCGTCCCCTAAATGACCAAAGACAATGGTTTTGGCAGCTTTGCCCCATATGTTCGTGACGTTTTTTTGTAAGTCATTGATATAAGTGTCCATGTGTTTAATCGGAAGGCTGATATCAAATACGACAGCTGGCATAAGTGCCATGACAAGGCCTTCTATATCCTCGCGAATATTCCAAATGGTTTGCGCCTGTGCCTCTGATTGCGCTAGTACGGCGTCGGCAACGAGTTCTTGCGCAAAGGCGAGTTCTAGTGCGGCAGAAAATTGTTCACTGTCTCGTTCTGGATGTGCGCCTTGTTGCTCGACAATAATATAAAAAGGGTGGCTTGCAGGGAGCGGTGCCGTGTGGCGGCCTGACTGAACTGCAATTAGGCTGTAATGACCTTGCCACATGACTTCAAAGGCTGTGAGCCCTCCCGCTAGTTGTTCGCCGATAAGTGCAAAAAAACGGGTTAGATTTTGAAAAGAGTCGATGGCAATTAATGCGGTGTTGGTACTAAGGGCGCTTGGCCGTAACCGCAATACGGCGCGGGTGACGATCCCAAGCGTACCTTCGCTACCAATAAACAAATGTTTGAGGTCATATCCTGTGTTGTTCTTAAGTAATGTGTTCATCGAGGTGATGATAGTACCGTCAGCTAAGACCACCTCTAAACCAAGAACTTGGTCGCGCATCATGCCGTAACGTAATACTTGATTGCCGCCTGCATTGGTTGCGATATTTCCGCCGATGGTACACGAGCCTCTTGCACCTAAATCCAATGGAAAT
>JAJRSG010000101.1 GCA_024278915.1 Alphaproteobacteria bacterium | reverse complement strand
TGATCGCTCGATAGCTTAAACTCAATAAGGGATAAATATCTTCTTGCTGGTTTTGCTGTGCCAGCACACAAAGCTCCGCTAACATGTCAATAATATATTCTCTGGTTTTTTCATCATTTTCATTCATGTATAATTTCCCTGTTTGTTATCTATGAGTAGCTATCTATAGGTAATAATACCTATAATAGCAATTATTATTATACATCTTATTAGTGTATTTACTGTAATATTCAACTCATTTACCTTGCCTCTGTTGACAAGTGGGAGCAGTTCCGTCCATATCGCCCAAATTTCTTATCGGCCTAGCCTCCAAATTTGGTGTCAAAATGAACTTAGTGATTGTAGAATCGCCGGCGAAAGCCAAAACCATCGAAAAATATCTTGGTAAAGATTACAAGGTTCTTGCCAGTTTTGGTCATGTCAGAGACTTGCCCTCCAAAACAGGCTCCGTACGCCCAGACGAAGATTTCGCCATGGATTGGGCCGTGGATACAAAATCCAAAACGCGGATTAATGATATTGTCAAAGCCTTGAAAAATGCAGACAAGCTTATCCTCGCAACCGACCCGGACAGGGAGGGTGAAGCCATTTCTTGGCATTTGCTTGAAGTTTTGAATAAAAAGAAAGCCTTAAAAGACAAACAAGTCGAACGGGTTGTGTTTAATGCCATTACCAAAAAATCCGTCACCGACGCCATCAAATCACCTCGTGAACTGGACATGGAATTGGTTCATGCCTATTTGGCACGCCGCGCCCTTGATTATTTGGTGGGCTTTACTTTGTCACCCGTATTATGGCGAAAACTACCGGGAGCGCGCTCTGCCGGGCGGGTACAATCCGTATGCTTGCGGTTGATATGTGAACGCGAAACCGAAATCGAACAATTCGTTTCCGAAGAATACTGGAGCGTGGCAGCCAATATAACGGCAGCAAAAGAAAAACCGTTTCCTGCCAACCTCGTCTCTTTGAACGGTGAGAAGCTTAAAAAATTCACACTTAATAACGAGACCCTTGCCCATGGCGCCCGCGATACCATCAAAGCAGCCTCTCTCTCTGTATCCTCGATTGAAGCCAAACCAGTACGGCGTAACCCGCAACCACCTTTTACGACCTCCACCTTGCAACAAGAAGCCAGTCGCAAATTAGGGTTTAGTTCGACCCGAACCATGCAAACTGCCCAGAAACTATATGAAGGTGTAGATATTGGCGGCGAAACCGTTGGTCTGATCACCTATATGCGTACTGACGGTGTCTCCATGGTTGGCGAGGCCATTTCCGAAGCCCGTTCAACCATTGAAAACAAATACGGCAAAAAATACTTACCATCCTCGGCGCGGGTTTATAAAACCAAAGCAAAAAATGCCCAAGAAGCTCATGAAGCTATTCGCCCTACCAGTTTCACTCGCTCACCTGACAGCCTATCCCTCTCAGGTGACCAAGCCAAATTGTATCAACTAATTTGGAATCGGGCGACCGCCTCGCAAATGTCCAGTGCTGAAATTGAACGCACAACCATTACCATTGAGGACAAAGCCAAAACGGTCGGGTTACGCGCCACAGGTAGTGTCGTTCGTTTTGATGGCTTCCTGACCCTCTATGTAGAGAGTGGTTCTGAAAAAGACGGAAACAATGTACTTTTACCGGCTTTAAAGGCTGGTGATATGGTCGTGGCCGACAAAGTAGAGGCCGAACAACATTTCACGCAACCACCGCCTCGTTTCAGCGAAGCTTCTATGGTCAAGCGCATGGAAGAATTGGGTATTGGTCGCCCGTCAACCTATGCGTCTATCTTGAAAGTGTTACAAGATAGAGGCTATGTCACCTTGGATAAACGCCGTTTCATCCCCGATGACAAAGGTCGTCTGGTTGTGGCTTTCCTCGAAGAGTTTTTCACAAAATACGTGGAATATGATTACACAGCGGATCTGGAAGAACGACTTGATCTGGTTTCAGACGGCAAGTTGGAATGGAAACAATTACTTTTCAATTTTTGGGATGGTTTTTCCGCCCATGTTGACGGAACCAAGGAACTACGGGTTACTCAGGTTCTGGACGCACTTAATGTTGCGCTCGGCCCCATGGTCTTCCCTGAAAATGAAGACGGTACCCCGCCGCGCCAATGTCCGTCATGTAAGAAGGGTGAACTGAGCCTAAAAGTGAGCCGCTTTGGTGCATTTGTCGGCTGCTCTGACTATCCTGAATGTAAATATACAAGACCATTTGGTCAAAAAGGCGGCGAAGCGGCCCCGAGCGAAGATAAAGTTCTCGGCGTTGATCCAGACACAGGTCTTGATGTCTGGCTTAAAAATGGCCGTTATGGCCCCTATGTACAACTTGGCGAAGAAACTAAACCAAAACCAAAACGTACCAGCCTGCCAAAAACATGGCCATATGACTCCATGGATCTCTTTAAAGGCCTGAAGCTTTTATCCTTGCCGCGTCAAATCGGGGAACATCCTGAAGACGGGAAAATGATTACAGGTTCGCTTGGTCGTTTCGGCCCTTATATTTTACACGCAGGCACTTATGCCAACCTACCCGACATAGACGAAATGTTTGAAGTCGGCATCAACCGCGCCGTTACCCTTCTAGCCGAAAAGCGAGCTAAAGGTGGTGGACGCGGTAGCGCATCTGCCCTTAAAGAACTTGGCGACCATCCTGATACAAAAAAACCAATCCGGGTCATGAGCGGACGCTACGGTCCCTATGTTAAATACGAAAAAATCAACGCAACCATTCCCAAAAGTGTGGCGCCCGAAGATGTCACCCTAGAAATGGCATTGGAATACATCGCCGCAAAACAGGCAAAGGCAGGAACGAAAAAGAAAAAAGCCCCCGCCAAGAAAAAGAAGCCTGCGGCCAAGAAAAAGCCAGCGGCAAAAAAGAAACCCGTTAAGAAGAAAGCGCCCACAAAAACTAAATAAAGGGCAAATAGGATATTCATGAACATCAACCGCGATACCTTGATTAAAACGGTTCGCGAGACCGGTGGTCGCCTCACCAAGCGCGGTCTTGTACGCGAACTTGGTTTATCAGGCGATCAACGCAAAGATTTACGCATTCTTTTAAAAGAACTAACCGAAGACGGCACCTTTATTCGAACGGACCGCCGTACCTATCGTCTTGCCGATAGTTTACCAGATGTAATGGTATTGCAGGTTGACCATATTGATGACCAAGGCGACCTCATTGGCCACCCTGCTCGGTGGGAAGGAAATGGTAAACCGCCATCTATCATCATCAAAGATAAGAAAAACCACCCTAAATCTAAATCAGCCACATCAGGGCTGGGCATAGGCGACAGAGCCCTGTTCCGCATCAGCAAACAGCATGATATGTTTTACGGGGAGATTATCAAAACATTAGGAGAAGGCCCTCGCAGGCAACTCGGGGTTATTATCAAAGGGGGACGTGGTTGGCGAGTGCGGCCTGTAGAAAAAGGCGCGCGCTATGACCATATTCCGGGGCGAGGCCAAATTGAACACTTGGCATTAAATGATCAGGACCTCGTCCTTTACGAACTTACGTCTGCTCGCCACAAAGGCAATAAAATCGCTAAAATTATAGAATCCCTTGGTAGCGCAAACCACCCACGCTCCGCATCGATCATTTCATTATATGCCCATAATATCCCAACTGGCTTTAGTGCTGACGAGATTGCAGAAGCAAAGTCCCATGCCTTGCCGACACTTGAAGGCAAACGTCAGGATTTACGTGATCTTCCCTTACTGACCATTGACCCTGATGATGCCAAGGACTTTGACGATGCCATATTTGCCCACGCAGATGACAATCCAAAAAATCAGGGCGGACACATTGTCTGGGTCGCCATTGCCGATGTCAGCGCCTATGTAAGGCCCGGCAGTGCCTTGGATAAAGGAGCGCTCAAGCGCGGTAATTCAGTTTACTTACCGGACCGGGTCGAGCCGATGTTGCCCGAAGAATTATCAGCCGACCTGTGCTCTTTGAAACCAAATGTAGACCGCGCCTGTCTGGCAGTACGTATGCAGTTTAACGCCCAAGGCGACAAAATAGGACATAAATTCGTACGGGGCCTGATGAAATCCCACGCGCGCCTGACCTATGACGAAGCCCAAAGTGTTTTCAACCCCGATGAAGGCGTTAAAACAGCCAAAGCAGCCCTACCTGTCACTGATATTCTTGGCGATATATACGCCGCATATCAGGCTGTAAAAATCGCCAGAGAACGGCGAGGCCCCTTGGAAATTGATATGCCAGAACGGCGTGTCAAAGTAGACGCCAAAGGCAATGTCAGCTCCATCACCGTACGCGACAGGTTTGATGCCCACAAATTGGTCGAAGAGTTCATGATCCAAGCCAATGTATCCGCGGCACAAGCCTTGGATCATAAAAAAGCCGACCTAATTTACCGCATTCATGAACCACCCGGTATGGAAAAAATTCAAGGGTTGGCTGATTTCCTTCCCACTATGAATTTAAAATGGACCATGGGTGAACGAGTTACGCCGAAACGCTTTAACCGCCTAATTGAACGGGCACGGGAAAAGGATTTAGCAGAAACCATTTCCATGTCGGTATTACGCACCCAAATGCAGGCTTATTACACCCCGAAAAACGGGGGGCATTTTGGCCTTAATCTCACACATTACGCTCATTTCACCTCTCCTATACGTCGCTATGCCGACCTCATTGTTCATAGAGCTCTTATCAAAGCCTATAATCTTGGCGAAGACGGACTGAGCGATGAAGAAGCGACACGATTAAAAGAAATTTCTGAACATATCAGCGATACGGAACGCCGCGCCATGGCCGCAGAACGAGACGCAAAAGACCGCTATATCGCCAGTTACCTTCAAGACCAAATCGACGCCGAGTTCTCAGGGCGCATTGCGGGCGTGACCCGCGCGGGCCTCTTTGTTCAACTTGATGACACAGGTGCTGACGGGTTTGTGCCTGCCCGCAACCTCGGTATTGAGCGTTTCATCTTTGACGAGAAATCAAAATCACTCATCGGCGCAGACACAGGCGGCACTTATAAATTCGGGCGGCGAGTGCAAGTACGCCTGCTTGAAGTCAAGCCCATTCAAGGCGGCCTGATTTTTGAAATGCTCAGCCAACCTGAAAAAGGAAAAAGGCCCAAACACACCCCACGCACCCACTACCGTGGCCGCAGCAGCACTGGCTATAAAGGTAAGGGCAAGGGAAACCGCAGAAGGTAAAATTTAAGCGGCGGCACTCAAGGTCATATAAGGATCAATCCCTTGGGCGCGGCAAACCTCATGCACACGGCGGTAAATCGTCGGGGGCTTAATCCCCATCCGTTCCCGTGCCGCCTCTAACGGTTCTGCTAGTAATGCCATAATATCTTGATAGGCAATCCCTTGTGAAGCTTTGCCATTTCGTTTGCCTTCAAAAACGGCCTTCATCACAGGCGCGTCCTTTGGCACATGTTTTTTGATTTCCCGTCCGCCCATGAAAGAAATAAAGGCAACACCTGGGTTTTTGGTTTGGGCGTTTGAAAATGCCAAGACACAGGCTTCACCCAATGAATCACGGCCATAACCGGTTAACACATGTAAGAGATCATGGGTGTCCCGCAAGCGGTTGCTATACCAGTCAATAATATCGTCAAAGTCTTCATATTGCGCGTTGAACCGATCGAACTCTTCGACCAGACCTGCTGCAGTTAAGCCTTCGCTCTCCATAAAATTAATATAAGCCTCTCCAACACTGCCTTTTGGTAGTTTTCGAAGTTCGTCATGGTCATCCAAAAGCGGCGGAAGGTACAAACCTTTTTTAATCCGCGCCTGCCCCTCTTCCGAGCTAACAAAGCGATTTACATCGCGCATTAAGGCTTTCCCGCTTAGCGCCCGAACAATATGGAACACCTGTTCGGTATCTTCCTTATCGGCAACTAATTTGCGAAAATGCTTATAGGCCTTTATCGGACGCATACGCAGTTTTTTTCGGGATGGGTTGACCAATACAGTTTCGTTCATTTCAGTGCCCTATTCATTTCAGACCAACTCTATCAAAAAAACCACTATACAGCAACACACGTAAACGAATACCAAACATTCCAGAATGAACACAACCTACCCCGCCCAAGAGGTAAACAGGGCAAACTTACAGTCATCCAATTCCCTTTGCCTTGCGTATACAAGGATAGTAAATTTAAACGCTAGCGACATTACGGTGGGAATCAGATAATAAAAGATTTCAAATGCAGGTTGGCTTACTAAATTTATTTGATAATACCTATGAGGTAACCTTGGGATTGCTTGCCTCGGGGCGCACTCTTTTTGTTTCTGGCCAAGCAAGGTTTTAACATGGCAAAATCCGTACCCAACCTCAACAAGGAGCGTACCGATCTAAGACAACAAATTATCTGGGCCGTGAGTGTATTTATCGTTTTGGCGATTTTCAAACTTTCAAGTTTGTGGGCAGGTATGAGCGGGCGGACATTTGATCAACTTTCTACCCTTTATCCTGCCAGACCGTCCGAACCGGGCATTGTCATGGTAGCCCTTGATGAACCTTCCTTTTCACAAATCAAACAACAATGGCCGTGGCCCCGCTTCCTCTATGGCGATTTACTCAAATCCTTGCGAGCCGCGGGCGCAAAAGCCGTAGCCTTTGATATTGTCTTTGCAGAACAATCATACCCACCCGATGACAAAGGGTTCGCCGCCCAAGCCCTGAGCGATACGGTTTTCGCTACCGACGAGACCTTCATAGAAAACCCCAATGCCAGCATGTGGGTACAAACGGAACCCTTGCCTCTCTTGCTCGAGAACGGCGCCACAACAGGCATTGCCGGCGTCAGGCTTGACGGGGACGGCATCGTGCGAAAAATGCCGCCTTATGAAAGCAGTTTCATGCGGCAACTCCTCAAAGCGGCTGGAGAAGACACCCTGCCCTTTGTCAAAGGCGAGCGCCTCATTCAATATTTTGGGCCAAATGGGAGCTACCCTCGCGCCTCTTTTTATCAAGCTTTAGACCCTGACAAATTCCTCCCCCCGAATTTTTTCAAAGATAAAGTCATTATTGTCGGCCTCGCCTTGCAAGCCTCCCCCAATATATCCGCCGATAGCAAAGATGCATTTTCAACCCCCTATACAGCTAAAACCGGACATTTAACCTATGGCTCCGAAGTACATGCGACCATTTATGATAATTACAAAAATGGCCTTTCTATTGCCAATCCCCCCACTTGGTTCGGCTTTGCTTTGCTTGTTTTTGGTATTGGGCTTGGCTTCCTCGCCGTCCGCATGCAAAAGCCCTTGCACAAGGCACTTGCTGGCTTTGCCGTACTGACCTTTTTGTTTTTACTAAGCTGGTTAAGCTTGAAATATGGGCGCGTATGGATTTCTCTCTGGGATATGGGTGCCGGTGCCATCAGCATTATGATGGTAATGGCAGCACGGGATTTCGCCCTCGAGCGCAAAATGCGTGGCGAAATACAAGGTGCCTTTTCCCAATACCTCGCCCCGGCCATGGTTGATAAAATCATTGCAGACCCAGACCGACTAAACCTTGGCGGCGAGCGTAAAAACCTCACGATAATGTTTGCCGACATTCGCGGGTTTACCGGCATTTCAGAACATTTCAAAGAGGACCCGCAAGGATTAACCCGCTTGATTAATGATATCCTCACCCCGCTTTCCGATATTGTAATGGCCAATGGCGGCACCATTGATAAATATATTGGTGATTGCATCATGGCTTTCTGGAACGCTCCGCTTGACGATCCTGACCACGCGCAAAACGCTCTGGACGCAGGCCGAGAAATGCTGGCGGCAATTCCGCAAATTAACAAGGATATCTCGGGACAACTAAGCGACAATAAAGACTTATCCGTCCGTATCGGAATCGGCATTAATACAGGCGATTGTGTCGTTGGGAATATGGGATCAAAATCACGGTTTGATTATTCCGTCCTTGGCGACGCCGTCAATGTCGCCGCGAGACTGGAAAGCATGACCAAAGAAAAGAAAACACCCATCATCTTTGGTGAAAACACCTTCGCCCGAGTCAAACTTGCCGATGACATCAAAGACCTCGGCACCATCCAAGTCAGAGGCCGCGCCCAACCCCTAAATATCTATACGCTTGTGACATAACCACCATAATAATGCATTCAATCATTCATGCTTAACACCCGACACTTACATGCCGTAGAAAGACAAATGTCTAACGATCGGCTATTTTTTTATTTCGGTAGGGAGAGTTGTAATGTTTATATGGTAAGGAGAGATAAAGGTACCCCGAACTGTAACATATGTACCTTGTGGAATTTCTTTTAACTGATTGTTTTTCATAGGTGATAGTTTTGAATTTATAGATATGCCCGTGACGACATTATTCATTTTGAAATCAGTCATTGTCGGGTATATAACAATACTGGCTCCATGTCCTACCCCCATAACTCCAGAAAATTCAACATAACGGTTATCATAACAACTGGGCTGGTTCGTTAATGAAGATATAGAAGTTTGAACTTGATCACTGCTTATGCCATATTGGCTTAAACAACGCTGTTCCATGTTTTCATGGCATGATGATAGCATAACGCAAATGGATGATAAAAACATAAATTTAATCATTATTGCCTGCACCCGCTAACCGACCGCTAATTATTTCTACGATCTAATAGTATTGTTCTTGTCCTATCCTTGGGTGGTATTGTCAGAGGAAAGCCATTAATTTGCAAGATTTGATTTTGATGTGAAACTTTGGAATTACGGTAATAGTAACCGAAATTAAGCCCCTTCACGATTTGCAGTTTTTGACTTAACGGTATTTCTAAGGCAATCTAGCTACATTATATAATTAATTCGATAACGGTCACCGTAATTGAGGGAATAGTTTCGGTTACTGTCACCGTAATTCCAGATGCTTAGGCCCAACACCGTCCTTCACCAACCAAGTCGACGTGTACAAAACCTACCCACGGTGGAAGAACAAATTTAATATAAATGAGGTCTTAAAGGCGTGGATTAGTTTGTTGAAAATGGTGGGATTGGATGCTATTTAAGGCTTAATTCGGTAGCTGTCACCGATTTACCAAAAGATTACTTATTGAAATAAAATTGGTAGCCTAGTTCGTTGGCTTAGTCTGGTTAATGCAATTAACCTATCGAATAAAGGTTCTCCGTCAATGTCAAAAAAACAATCTTGTAAATTTCGGGTTTTTAGCCGCATTGACTTAATTACTAGTTCTTGCCAGCAATTTTTGTACATGAAAGGAGGAAGTTTTTTAAATTTGCTTTGAATTTCCACAAGTTCTTTTTCCAAGGCAACAGCTTCTTGGGCAGACCATTCGCCGTCAGAGTCATTGTGAAGCATAAATACTGGGTATTTTGACCCAAATTTTCCATTCTCTATAGTCTTCGCAATTAAAATTTTAAATTTTTCTAGGTCAGAATATGAACCAATTTCTATTCCCTCTAGTTCTTTGTCTTTATCGAAAATTGTCAAGTATAATCCCATTATCTCCTCTGCAATAAAATTGTTAGTTTTATTTCCCGATATTAACATCGCTAAATCAGGCATTGTTTTACATTTTTTTGGGACTACCAAAACTAATTTCTTATTCTCCTGTATAGCTCGGAAAAGCAATAGTCTAATTTGGTACGTTGCTCTAAGCTTCGATACGTTTTTAATAAGATATAAAGTATTGTTTTTTTCTGCATCTGGATTTGCGCTTCTTGGTTGCTTCCGTGTTTCGTCTTTAAATTCCAAAATTTTACTCCAAACTATTTTAACTACTCTATCATTTAGGGCCAGCTAATTTAACCCCATTATTACTCAAGTATTTGCTAAAAGTCGAGTTACGGTGACAGTAACCGAAATTAAACCCACTCACGATTTGCAGTTTTTGACTTAACCGTATTTCTAAGGCAATCTAGCTACATTATACAATCAATTCGATAACTGCATCGTAATTTAGGGAATAGTTTCGGTTACTGTCACCTTAATTCGAATCGTCCGTTGAAAATTCCATATACGAATCTAGAACTTAAGATAAATTTATCAAAAAGTATTAGTGACGGTCCTTTTAATCTACTTAAACCAAAGGGTATTTCCCGTGGTGACTTTTATACCTTACATACGAAGGTAGGTCCCACATTTAGAGGAACATCAGTATTGGGTGAGAGGTGGAGTAGAACTGATTTAGGTATACAACCATATGGACAGATTGGTCGTTTGTGGTATGAAAGTCCTACACCTTTGAAGTTTGCTCTGGGTACTGGAACTGTAGCGACAGGAGATGCCGCATATTGGTACTTAAATAACGGAGAGTGATTTGGAAATTAGAAATATCCTCGTTTGTAGTGCCGACTTTCCCCCTGATGTTATTGGTGATGATGGGCAGGAAAAATTTCGCCCAAACGGATTTGCGCTAATTCACGCCGTAACGAGTATTCTTTGCGAGTATGGAATGGAAGTAACAAAGGTTGAAGCAGATTTAGAGCATCATGCATGGGAGTTGAATGTAAATTGGCAATACAGAAAAATTTGGATATTAGCCTCTGTTATTTGTGAAGATGAGGTTGTATTTGAAATCCATGATAACTCGTCATTATTTTCTCAGTTATTTAGAGGAAAAGATATTTTTAGGGATTTTTTGCAAACTTTTCAAAAATTGTTATCTAATGATTCTCGATTTTCCGATTTTTTATGGTACAAAGTTTATGATGCTGCCCACGAAGGACATCCAACACCTGTAGACTAGATACAGTAGGATGAGGATTTTAATTCGCCTTTGGTGCACCGCAAGCAAGTGGTGGAGCTGTTCCGCTATGAAGACCGGGCTACCTTGGATGTGACAATCGCGTTTAAGGACGGAATTACCATGACAGTAACCGAAATTAAGCCCATTCACGATTTGCAGTTTTTGACTTAACGGTATTTCTAAGGCAACATTGCCACATTATACAATCAATTCGATAACGGTCACCGTAATTCTACCCTGCGCCGCCTTTTGGTGTGTCTGGTCTCGGCCTTGATCCGGATACGCTTGTTGACGATGCTTCAGGTTACTTTGCGGCTGTTTACTTTGATGAACGGGACTCTACAGGCAAGGCAAAGATTTTATATGTCAATCGCGGCACAGATGATTTCCTTGGCACTGACGGTGACGATAATGTGAATCAAGGCCTGGGGAAATTGACGGCGCAGTATGAAACTGCAATTGGAAATGCTAAACTATTGTCAGATGCTAACCTCAATCGTGATATTACATTCTTGGGGCACTCCCTGGGCGGTGGTCTGGCCAGTGCACAGGCCTATGTTGTTGGACGGCCTGCCATTGTCATCAATCCGGCGGGCCTGCATGCCAATACGGTTGGGGTTAAATTCATTGACCAAGACCGGGCAAACCGCTTGATTACGCGGGTTGTAGTGACCGGTGAGGCACTGAATGCGGCAAATGGTAATAACGTTACATTCCCAAGCGGTAGAATTGTCGGTTTCCCATCGTCATTCGGAACACGGGTCAGCGTCCCGGGGACATTTCCTACCTATCGAAACGGGCAACACAATGCCATTGACCGGAAACCTACCCGGTTTAGTATATTTGAACGTGTCGTGCCGAGTGTGGAACTACACAGTCCCAGTGCCGCGATCCGGGGTCTGTTTCATGACTATGGGCTTTTCGGGCGCCGTCGTTAGAATGCCGCAATGAACAGGGTTTTTCGTATCGCCATATTTTCTACTCTTTTAGCGAGTGCATCCACCATGACCGCCTGTGCTGACATTTTACCAAAGACCCTGAAAGGACAGGTTTTCGAGCGACCGGAAGACCGGGCTTTAACTGTGGCCGCCTGTAAAGGGCAGGTCAAGGATATGCAAAACCTCATGCGGGGAGGAGCTAATGTGAATGCTGTTGGCGATGAGGGTATAACCCCGCTGATTTGGGCAGTAGCCTGCCAGAACAAAAGGGGGGTTATGGCTTTGCTAAAAGCCGGGGCTGTTCCCAACCTCTATGCCCGAGGACGTTCGGTCATGTTTACAGCGCCGACCTTCCCAAGCGGGGAGATCGTACAGATGTTGATTGATCATGGCGGGGATGTAAATACCTATGACCATAAAGGATCATTTACGGCCCTTGATCAGGCTTATTTTAACATTGAGCTTAATGGCCACCACGAGCCCTATAAGGTCTTGTTGAAAAATGGTGCCGATATAGCTTTTCGTCCGCCAGGTTTGGGTGGGGCGACACATTTGGAGGTTTTGGTTGGCAATCGGGCCCGCTTTGATTTGGGTGTCAAATATGTCAAGGAAGGCTATAAAGGGGATTTGGAAAAACTAAGACGCAGGGCACGTGTTCGAGCAGTCTACTTTGATGACAAAATAAAACAGAAGAATGAATTGCTGGCCTTGCTCGGTGAAAAATTGGGGCCGATTGATTTTTCCGAAGGGTCATTCCCGTCAGAAAAAGATGAAGACGGACAAATCAACGTGGATGAATTTGGCCTGCTCATCGACGATTAAGACAAAAATGTATCGGCTATCGCGGATGCTTAACGCACTAACCCCGCCTTGTGGCGGGTAGACACACGACTCCCGCTCGCACCAATAAACAGTCGCCGCTTCGCGTCGGCATTCACTTCTACGCTATATTTATCCAGTAGACTAAATATTTCATGGGTCGCTACCGCGCCCTATGAACCGCTCCTAAGCCTATGATAGTGATACCAGCTCTGAGTTACGGTGACAGTGACCGCAGGAAATGCCCTTGGGTGAACCGAAACTATTCCTTGTGCTCAACAATCTTATCCACGCCCTCCAAACTTAATTTATAGTGACCTAGTTCCCTCGTCACAGGCGTCAGGCTAGTGTAGGTTTGAGGCGGGGGGAGGTGTCAGCGTTTGTATGTTGGGTGATTACACACCAATGTATTTGCGTCGCGGCGTGAGCTCAGAGGGCCGTTGCGGGAGGTTTGTAAAGTTAAACAAGCTTCTGAACGTATAAAAAATGACATCACCGCGTGGCTTTGGCCTTGCGAAACATTTTTCATCACCCCCACGGTATCCGGCAATGTCGGGGCCACGCGGACAAGCCTACCCAAAGGGCTTGAGATTATAGCAAATGAGCGAGAGGAAACTCTGCGCCGCCTATTGGTGTGTCCGGTAATCGGTGTGTGACAATAACAGTGGGGCAAAATTATGAACAGTCGCGTTCACCCGCCTTTTATCCGTCTGACCGGCGGCAACGAGTTCACGAGAAAAAAGATTTAAATATACTTATGACGCCCCCCCCTTTAAAAGAGCGCCATGATACCTATTCCTAAACCCATCCCCGGTAGAATTGCACCGCGCCCGAAGCTAGCTTCGACCATTGTCTTGGTGCGCGAAAACAATGGCGAGACGGAAATTTTAATGGGTAAACGCTCGGCCAAGCATGATTTTATGCCCAGCGTCTATGTCTTTCCGGGTGGGCGTGTGGACCCTGCTGACAGCTATGCTCCTGCTCATGATCATCCAAACGCACGGACAAGTGCCATTTTAGAAGCTGCCATGTCCCCTGCTCGCGCTCGTGCTTGTGTGCTTGCGGCGGTACGCGAAACATTCGAAGAAACATCATTGATTTTGGGCGATAAAGGGCAAGCCCGCACAGCCATTAATGATCCTTCGTGGAAAGCATTTCACCGCAATGGCTATTTGCCGACCCTCGCCAACATTGATGTATTTGGTCGCGCCATCACACCGCCCCACAGAAACAAGCGCTTTGACACTTGGTTTTTCGTGGCGCGCCTGAACCATGAAGCCGCCAACCGTCCGTTTCAAAATAGTGCAGAGTTGGTCGACACCAATTGGTTTACCTTTGCCCAAATTAAAAATCTGGAGATGCACAGAGCCACACAAATGATGCTTGGGCAGCTGTCTTTATATTTGGAAACCGGCAACCCGCCCTATGATGTGTTCTTCTCTCGGGTTGTACGCGGCAAATTCAGCTTTGCGCGGTTCCCTGCATGAGCACACACACCACTTTGACGACGGCCCAAAAACACGGGATCACCACGGCGATTGCCTGCACAGGGTTCATTGCCCTATCTTGGGGATTGTCCTCGCCGCTCATTAGTCAACATCTAGAACGCATGACGGGTTCAGGCGCCCTGCTTGGCTGGCTGATCTCGCTGGCGGCCATCGCCACTACGGTCGCGACTCCTTTCGTTCCGAAATTAATGAGTTTGTATAAGCCCAAATCCGTTATTATCACCACCTTGCTCATTGGCACACTCACCATTCCGGCTTTGAAACTATTTATGTATCCGGCTGCTTGGTTCGCAATTAAATTTATTGGTTCCTGTGCGTTTACTGTGGTTTTTGTGGTAGCAGAAATCTGGATCAATCAACTTGCCCCTGAACATTTACGTGGTCGAATATTTGGGCTTTACGGTGCGGCCTTGGCGGGCGGCATGGGAATCGGCAGTGGACTTGCTGTGTTAACGGGCATTGATGGCTGGTGGCCATTTATCCTGTGTACGCTAATTAATCTAGCCGCCATATTGCCATTTATGATCTGGCGCAAAGCAACCCCGATTATCCCCACCCCAAAAGAAGATGCCGGGTTAAAGATTATTTTCATGGTGATGGCTGCCGCGCCTGCCATTATGATTTGCGGAGTAGTCTTTGGCGCGATTGAACAAAGCATGATCTATTTTCTGCCCGTCTATGACACCCGCCTTGGTCATACAGAGCACGCGGCCCGTATTTTACTACTCATTGCCGCCCTCGGGAATGCCCTGTTTCAATTCCCCATGGGCATATTGGCCGATAAAGTAAATCGCAACCGCCTCACGATCTTTTTGATGGCCGTGGCCTGCTTCGGGCCGATGTTAATGGCCATGGTCGGTAGCAATTTTCTCGCCCTCGCCACGCTGGCTTTCTTCTATATTGGATTAACCACAGCCCTGTATACGGTTGGCCTTGTCCAATTGGGGGAACGTTTCAAAGGGCATAAACTCGCCGCCGCCAACGCCGGATTTATCATTTCATACGGGATTGGCTCCCTGATTACGCCGCCAATTGCTGGTAAAATGATGGACATTTACAACCCGCAAGGCTTTATGTGGACCATGGCGGGACTAGGCGGGGTGGGACTTTCTGTTGTTGTTATGCGCCGCCTGCGTTTTAACCGTTGACATGGTCGGGTTCCTGTCTTATTTCCGCGCCCTAAGATTAAATAAATAGGACAAAGTCATGGCGAAGCCAACCACAGTTAAAATCCGTTTGAACTCGACAGCGGGAACCGGATATTTTTACGTCACCAAGAAAAACGCACGGACAATGACCGACAAAATGGTCAAAAAGAAATATGACCCGGTTGTTCGTAAACACGTTGATTTCAAAGAAGGCAAAATCAAATAGGTCTAACGCCTCTTTGCATAAGCATCTTTGTATAAAAAAAGCCGCTTCTCTAAGCGGCTTTTTGTGTATTTGAACCTTCAACCCGGTTTCGGCCTTTTTGTTTGGCCTTATAAAGAGCATCATCGGCACGTTTGAACACGTCTCTAAACTTATCGCCTTTATACACTTCGGATAAACCTGCGCTCACAGAGATACTTAAAGCCTGCCCATCAACATTGAACGGCGTACCGCCAATCAGGGAACGAATACGGTCGGCTGCCAACAATGCAGCTTCTTGTGTTGCTTCCGGCATCGCAACGACGAATTCTTCCCCGCCGTAACGGCTGACAATATCAATACTGCGCATGTTGGATGCCAAACGCGCCGCAATTTCTTTCAAAACAATATCGCCCGTATCATGGCCAAGAATATCATTGACCCGTTTGAAATGGTCTACATCAAATACAACAATGCTAAAAGGTGTGCCAGATTCGGATAGCTCGTCAAATAATGGTATAATGGAGTTATCAAAATAACGACGATTCCCAAGGCCCGTTAATGGATCTGTCACCACCATTTCCATGCTGGTGTTGAAATCATCCTTTAAACTATCCGCATAAAACTTACGTTTTAACTGGGTATTGGCGCGCGCCAAAAGTTCTTGTTGTTCAACGGGGCGCATCAACGTGTCATTGATACCGATGTCATAAGCCCGTACCAACTTGGCCTGTTCTTCAGGGTTCCCGATTGCCAAAATCGGGATTTCCCGTGTCACTGCATTTGAACGCATCCGAGCACATAACCGCAAACCGTCAAATTTTTCAGAAGTGAGGTTAACAATCACCAAATCTATATTATTCGTAGATTT
>JAJRSG010000100.1 GCA_024278915.1 Alphaproteobacteria bacterium | reverse complement strand
GCACTAATGTCAATGGACGAACCAAGGGCATTTATCGCGTCTTCTAATTGCGCATTAGTCTTATCCAACGTCCCTTTACTCAACATGTCTGCGGTCAAATTCGCGACGGCAGGTTTAGCAACATCACCTCGCTCTCGTCCAGCATCTATAGAAAGTGAAAAATAGACTAATGAAGTTTCATTACTTTCAATACCGTAAACCTCGACGCCGTTCTCAAGCTTATCTTGCCAAATATCAGGGGCAGGCAGATCATAAGCTGGCCCAAATTCAGGTTCAACGGTTCGGTTAAAGCTGGAATCTGTTCGTGGAAAATCACGTTTATCATCACTTGCCACGACTTCTTTTTCAGCCCCTTGTACAATTTTTTCTTCAACTATTTCAGCCAGAACCGCGCCTTCCAAAGCGAGCTCAGCCTGCCCTTTCGGGACAATTGATAGCGACACATGAGGTTTGTCTTTTATATAGGTTTCATAAACCCGCATCACATCTGCTGTTGTGACGGTTTGCATGTTTTTCAAATCTTTATTGATAAAGTCAGGATCATCAGTGAACGTATTATACTGTCCCAATTCAATGGATTTATTCAATGCACCTTGGATATTGTCATAAAAATTGACTTCATGCGCCGTTTTTATGATGTCTAAATCGGCCTGACTGATTCCGTTTTCTTCAAATCGGGCAAAGCTTTTCTCTATACCTTCGACCAAGCCATCGATATCCTCTCCCTCTTTCGCATCAACCACAACGTAAAACTCTCCGGCAATTTCACTCATATTCTTAAAAATACCGACAGATGATGTCACTTTTTCTTCGTCAATCATCACTTCATTAAACGGCGCTCGTTTCCCAGAACCCAAATATATTGCTAATACATCTAGCGCGTAGCTATCGCGGTGAAATTGTGGCACGGTCGGCCATACCATACTCAACTCGGGGGTCGTGGCAAAATTATCTTCATAATAGAATGATTTCGTTTCCGTTATTCCTGACGCTTGTTGCTTAACCGGCGTTACTTTTTCGCCGCGAGGGATCTCTCCGAAGTATTTCTCAATCCATATTTTGGCTTGTTCTACATCGAAATCACCGCTGAGTGTCACGGTCACATTATTTGGCACATACCATTTTTTGTAGAAGTTACGTACATCTTCCAATGTTGCAGCATCTAAATCTTTTAATGATCCGATAACTTGCCAATTATATGGGTGATCTTCGCCGTAAAGAGCTTTGCCGATAATATACCAGCGATGTCCATAAGGGCGGTTATCTACTCGTTGACGCTTTTCATTTTTAACAACCTGCTTTTCCTTATCAATCACGTCTTGAGTTACTGTATTTATGAAATACCCGATTTTATCAGCTTCGGCCCATATAATTTTCTCTAGGGCGTCTTTAGGTACAGCTTGAAAATATTGGGTCATATCATTGGTGGTAAAGCCATTTGTTCCTTCTCCACCAATCCGCGTATTCATCTCGTCAAGTCCACCATAGCCGAGGTTCTCTGAATCCAAAAACAAGAGATGCTCAAACAAATGAGCAAATCCCGTCCGCCCGGCAATTTCGCGGGCAGAACCAACATGAGCTGCCAGGTTAATGGCTACAATCGGATCAGAACGGTCAACATGTAAAATTACGTCCAGACTATTTGGAAGCGTATATTTTTCAAATTTAACTTCAGTCTGACTTGCTTCTTGTGAAACGGGTGCTTTGGTATTTCCCCCACATCCTGACAATGACAACATCATTGCACCAAACGCCACACCCAATAATTGCTTTTTCATACTTACCTCCGCATTTTATATTTTTTCGCACTATATCGATAAACGATATAAAAGATATAGAAAAATTTGGAAGCAATCATTTAGTGTCAACGACAGACACACCAATAGGCGGCGCGGATATAAATCCCGACCGTTTGCTGTATTCCTAAGCCCTTAAGACAAGGCTTGTCCGCGTGGCCCCGACATTGCCGGATACCGAGGGGTGATGAAAAATGTTTCGCAAGGCCAAAGCCACGCGGAGATGTCCTTTTTTATTTGTTCAGAAACGTGTTTAAACTTACACATTTCCCGCCACGGCCCTCTGAGCTCTCGCAGCGACGCAGGTATATTGGTATGTAAACTTCCAACATACAAACGCAGACACCTTCCCTACGCCTCAAACCTACACTAGCCTGACGCCTGTGACGGGGGAACAGGTACAAGATAGATTAGGTTGAGAGGGCGTGGATAGATTTTGGCAAATATGCAGTAGGACGTGTTTATTTGATGTAAAAATAGGGGATAGTTTCGGTTACTGTCACCGTAATTTTGGGGCTCTATGAATGATGTTTTTTTGACAGGGCTAGGATGCTTGGGTTTTACGTGATGGCGGTGCTTAAAACAGGGCTATGAGGGGCCATTTCGCGTGACCCAGTTTGGACTTGTGTGGACGCTCCCCATAATGCAAGCTTTTTCTTTGGAATTTAGGAACATGTGATCAGGTGCGTTCTTGTGTCCGGCCTTTATGGCGGCTTTGATGAACACCACGGGCCTGTATGGAGATGCGCCGATAAGCTCCAAATCTCTAAATCGGGTTTCTATACCCGGAGTCCAAAACTGGTTTAACCTACCGTATCTCAATGATCGTTGTTCCTTACTTCCTCCGTCCTACTCACATTTTGTGTACCACTGTCTTATGCTGTCTTGTGAACTTAATTCACCGGAACAGGACTGTGATAGATTTCTTTTTTCGTTGTCAGTGCCCAAACCATCCGCGCCATCTTGTTAGCTAGAGCGACGGCAACCAGCATTCTGGGTTTACGGAGCAACATGTGATGAAGCCACGTTCCTTCCATAGGCGGTTTTCTTATTGCCGAGCGAATAACGGCCATAGCCCCGATTATTAGTAATCGTCTAATATCCCGTTGCCCCATTTTGGAGGTTTTCCCCAAAATCGTTTTACCACCCGTGGACATTTGTCTGGGCACCAAACCAACCCATGCAGCGAAGCCACGACCATTACGAAAGTGTTCCATACTGGGAGCAAAAGCCTGAACCGCCATAGCTGTAATTGGCCCGACACCTGGAATTGACATTAACCGATTGGCATTTTCATCAACGCGGGCACTCTTGTGAATATCCTGTTCAAGCTCCTTTATTCTGTCATTATTAAAAGCTATTTGTTCCAATATCATAGCACCCAAAGTGCGAACTGTGTCGGGTATATTGGTCATTCCATCATTGATCTTGTCAGCAAGTTGTTTGATATTGGCAACACCTTGCGGCGCAACAACACCATATTCAGCCAAATGGCCACGTAGAGTATTGACCATTTGTGTACGCTGACGCACGAGCAAATCTCTGGTTTTAAAAACCATGCTTTGGGCTTGTTGTGATTTCGTTTTAACAGTAACAAACCGCATAGTTGGCCGCGAAGCAGCTTCCGCAATGGCTTCTGCATCCGCCATATCGTTCTTTTGGCGTTTAACAAAAGGTTTGACATAAATTGGGGGGATCATTTTTACCTCATGGCCAAACCGGGCTATTTCTCGCGCCCAATAGTGAGCACTCCCACAAGCCTCCATGGCAATAATACAAACGGGATGCTTACGGAAAAACTCTAACACCTGCGCCCTGGGCAGTTTTTACGAAACACTACCTCACCATTTGGCCCCGCTCCGTGTACCTGAAAAACTCTCTTTGCCAGATCAATACCTATTATGCTAACTTCACTCATGGATGCTTCCTCCTTTTTGTTGTGGCTCCTTGAACCACCATTATGGCACATAAATGATGCCGGCAGGAGGGAGCGTCCACTCCATCTCTAAATTAGATCGTGCCGTGAGCGAAGCGAGGAAATGCCCTTGGGGTGAAAAACAAGGTCACCGCTCATCCCCGCGAAGGCGGGGATAGACGCGAGATGGGCCAGAATGGCGTTTCGCTTTATCTTGCTTAACAACCATTATCGCCTTTATTACTCAATCCGTTTGCCTTATCAATATGCTCCAAAGTTCTCTCTGCCGCACCTTGTAGATCAATCAAGCCAAGGGCTTTACGGAAATATTCCACACCTGTCTTACTTCCAACAGCAGTAACTTCATGAGAGCCATCTCCAAAAACTGTCAATCTAATTAATGCGTCAGGAGTCGCAACATCTAGGAAAGCTCCTGTATGGTCAGCGTCTCCAGCTATCCTATATTCTATGAGATAATTCGTTCCAGAAAGGAGCGATAACACCTCGTCAATGAACATAGCAAATTTTAATATCATTACTTCGTTTCCAATATTTTCAAATTTTCGTACTTGGGCATTTCAGGAACTGGCCTTCCTTGTTGTGCGGCCAATCTTCCATAAGATGAGTTTGGACTAACAATTTGCGCCTGCCCCGTTGACGTAAAAAAACGTAGTCGGCCTTTTGTGTATTGATTTTTTGCTATATTCCTAATTCCTTAACCTTTGCTGAAATATCTCTCCTTAACCCTTAATTAAACTCAAAGCTTCATCTTCATCACTGTTAGTAAAAACCCAAGCAATGCAAGTTTTAATGATGCTTTCTCTAAGTATCTCATCCGTGTTAGGAGTAAATATTGTTAAACCCTGATTGAATCATCAGCTCCAATATTTCCAAAGAATGAATCAAGAACTGGTTCATTATAAAGATCAACGATAACAGCACGGTTGTCCATTCTATACTCAATTACCCTTTCAGCCAAATCCATGTATTTCATTGCCATATATGGCTCATCAATAAGGCTTGTGTGAGCTTGAAGCCGAACTACAAAAGAATCTTCTCTTTTGCTGTCGGTATTCGTTTTTGCGCCTGTAATGGGAGCTACATCAGTTTTTCCCTTAGAATGACTCTCGTTCGTAACTGCGAGAGTTATGCCAGCTACAGTTCCAAGAATTGCATAACCGACCCATTTGTGCGGAAGTGCATCTGAAGGTTCGGGAATTGCGACATCAGTAGCTATTCCAGCTAATGCAGTCTTTGCAGCAGCTCGTGCACTCTCCCCTTCAGGATCAATCAAGTTGATAGGGTCATTGCCCACATATGTGTAGCTTCCGAACATCTCAGGCCTCTGTGAACTAAACTCGATTGGGTTGGAACTCAGGAACCTGCCGATGAGTGGGTCATAATACCGTGCTTGCATATAATTTAAGCCCGTGGCGCTGTCTTTGATGTGGCCCGTAAACCCTGCTTGGTCATTAATCGTGCTTTTTACCCGTTTCAGGTTGCCATCTAAGTACAGGTATTGATTATCGTTGGCAGGCGTATTGAGGCCTTCCCAACGGTAGGTTTCGGAAGGGTTAGATTTCATCAAATCAAGTGCAGCGGACATGGGGGTTACGCTAGGCCGTTTTAGGCTGAAGTGTCAACGGCAGGCATGCAAAGGGCATAAAGTAATGATAAAGCACACGGTAGCTGATAATTTGAAACTGCATCTGTTTTTCCGATCATAAGCAAGCATAAAAAAATATATGGAAATATATACCAAGAGAACAAGGAATCCCAATTAAGGCATGAGGGGAAAGTCTTAGCCTCCCTTATAGCTTAAATGTCGATATATCTTGGATGGATTTCTTTATCAGAGCATGTTTGGGCACGGTAGCGTTTTTGGCAGGATAACCGACTACCATTAACACGAAAGGTTTCTCGGTTTTGGGGCGTTCACAAATATCCGTAAGGAAACCCATAGGTGCAGGTGTATGGGTTAACGTACCAAGCCCCGCAGAATGTAAGGCTGTAATTAACATACCCGTAGCGATGCCAACGCTCTCCGTGATGTAATAATTTTTCTTATCCATGCCAACCTCTACGCCGCCTCGCCTTTGGGCAAATACGGCAATCAGCCACGGGGCCGTTTCCAAAAATGGTTTGTCAGGGTCAGTTCCCAAAGGCCCGAGAGCATCAAGCCATTCATCAGACGCCTTCCCTGCATAAAAAGCTTTCTCTTCTTCCTCTGCCGCCATGCGAATTTTGCGCTTAATCTCAGGGTTGGAAATAGCTACAAAATGCCACGGTTGATGATTAGCACCAGAAGGCGCTGTCCCTGCGGCTGCAATACAAGTTTCAATTATTTTTTGCGGTACAGGTGTATCGGAAAAATCCCTAATCGTGCGACGTGAATTAAGCACCTGCAAAACCCCCTGCGCCCGCATAAACATCTCGTCTTCAGAGTATTCAGAATATCCAGTTAATGATGTGTATTCAGGTTGTTTCATATGTATTTAACTCCGTATTACGAACAATGAACCCTAAGTAAGACTTACTTTTCCTGCAAATGAAAACAAGCTAATGCGTATAGAACTTTATTCTCTACGATTGCCTAACCATTCAGGCAGACATTAGTTGGGGAATTGATTTTTGTATTTCTGCTTTAGTAAGTTCACGTGATTCACCAATTTTATTGGGGCTTCACGTAAATTTGGGTACTGAATAAGAGCGGCTAATTTTAGTAATTCTTCCTCATTTAGTGCTGAAACAGGATTATTAAATAGTGATTGTGCAGCAACTTCAATACCATATTCATCATTTCCAAAGTAAGCTCGTGATAGGTACATTCCAATAATATCTTGTTGTTTGAATTTACTCTCAAGCCGACATGTTAAAAGTAAACGTTCAAACTGAGATGTGAATACTTTTCGTTTTGGTCTAAATTTGAATTGTAACTGCGCAGCTAAACTCCCCGCTACTGTCATTTTAGGCTTCTTATCTATTATATTAGGTAAAGAAGGGCAAATTTTTGAAAACTCATCAATTTGAGCACCCCATAATACTTTACTTATAACTGTTTCTGCTGGCGTAAGTGCCTTAAGTCTATCTTTATACTGACTAACCTCAAGACCAGATACCTTAATTATTTCCCCCGCATTTTTCCAGCATGCGACACCAAATAATGAAACTACAAAAATTAACCCAACGGCAAACAAAAACATAGTTTTATAAAGTAGGTTCATTTGAGTACTTAGGGTGACTGAACGTATTTTGATCAAATATTTGTCCAATCCAAAATTACTTTTCCAGCCTTGCCGGTTAACATCAAATCAAAGGCATCTTGAAAGTCTTCTGCGTCAAAATGGTGGGTAATCATGGGGGTCATGTCTAGACCGCTATCGAGCATGGCGAGCATTTTATACCAAGTTTCATACATCTGCCGCCCATATATCCCTTTTAAGGTCAAAGATTTAAAGACAAAAGCCCCTAGGTCAACGGGGAACGGTTTGGAAGGTATGCCGAGCATCGCCACACTGCCACCCATGATCATCAAATCCATCATGCCTTCGAAAGCCGATTGTTGACCACTCATTTCCATGCCCACGTCAAAGCCTTCATTCATTCCCATTTCGTACATGACTTCGCGAGGATGTTCACGGGTAACATTGACCGTACGAATACCGGGAGCAACTTTTTGTGCCAGATCTAGTCGCCAATCATTGATGTCGGTGAGCATGATCCGTCGTGCGCCTGCCCGCTGTGCGACGGCCGCCGCCATAATGCCGATAGGGCCAGCGCCCGTAATCATGACGTCTTCACCAACCAAATCAAAACTAAGCGCCGTGTGAACGGCATTGCCGAGCGGGTCGAGAATGGCGGCAATGTCCATGGGCAAATCGTCTTTGAGCGGAATAACGTTAAATTCTGGTAGGGCCAAATACTCGGCAAATGCGCCCGGCAGGTTTACCCCAATACCTTTGGACTGCGGATCAAGGTGGTAGCGCCCGGCCCGCGCATTACGCGACACATGACCAACCACATGACCTTCGCCCGATACACGGTCGCCGACTTTCACCCGCTTTACGGTTGAGCCAATGGCCGCAATCGTGCCGCCGTATTCATGCCCAACCACCATGGGAACGGGAATGTTTTTTTGCGCCCACTCATCCCAATTATAGATGTGCATATCCGTGCCACAAATGGCTGTTTTATGAATTTTAATCAGTACTTCATTGGGTGCAATCTCTGGAATTGGCACGTCTTGCATCCAGAGGCCAGTTTCGGCTTTAGCTTTGACGAGAGCCTTCATGGTTTTTGTCATGAGACCACTCCCAACTCACGGCCAACTTTGGTAAAGGCCTTCACGGCCCGATCAATTTGTTCTGGTGTATGGGCGGCGCTCATTTGTGTGCGAATGCGCGCTTTACCTTTGGGTACGACGGGGAAGAAGAACCCCGTAACATAAATTCCTTCGTCCATCAATTTAGCCGCCATGTCCTGCGCCAATTGGGCGTCGCCCAGCATAACCGGAATAATCGGGTGATCACCTTGTTGTAAGGTAAAGCCTGCAGCTTCCATACCACTGCGAAACTGTTTAGCGTTATCAAAAAGTTTTGCCCGCAAACCCTCTCCGTTTTTAGCGATTTCTATCGCCATCAAGCTCGCTCCGGCCAAACAAGGTGCTAGGGAGTTTGAAAACAGATAAGGCCGTGACCGCTGACGGAGCATGTCGATAATTTCTTGCCGCGCACAGGTAAACCCCCCCATAGCACCACCGAGCGCTTTGCCCAAAGTCCCGGTTAAAATATCAATGCGACCGAGGCACCCAGTATGTTCTACCGTACCGCGCCCACCTTCGCCCATAAATCCAGTTGAATGGCAATCATCAACCATGGTCAAGGCATCATATTTATCTGCCAAATCACAAATTTCAGGTAATTTAGCAATATAACCATCCATGGAAAACACACCATCCGTGACAATCAAAATGTGCCGTGCCCCGTCAAGACGAGCCTGCTTTAACTGAACTTCCAAATCTGTCATATCAGAGTTGGCATAACGGTAACGCATGGCCTTACACAAGCGTACGCCGTCAATGATTGAGGCATGGTTCAAACTATCGGAAATAATAGCGTCTTCTTTACCAAGTAATGGCTCAAATACGCCACCATTGGCATCAAAACAAGCGGCGTATAAAATACTGTCCTCATAGCCTAGCCATTGCGCTATTGCTTGTTCCAACTCTCGGTGAACGGTTTGTGTGCCGCAAATAAAACGAACAGACGCCATGCCGAACCCATACTGTTCTTGGGCATGAATACCTGCATCAATCAATTCTTTACTATCAGCTAAACCGAGATAATTATTGGCACAAAAGTTCAACACTTCATGACTACCGTGCCCTGTATCAACCGTAATATTGGAAGACTGTGGCCCAGAAATAATCCGTTCTTGTTTGTACAGTCCATCGGTCTTGATTTGCTCAAGCTCGTTAGTTAGATGGGTAAAAAAATCAGTTTTTTGCATAATACACTCACACAGAATCAATATTGTAATTTGCCTGTTTATACTGCTTGTTATTCAAAAGCCATAACCCGAATACGCGAAGATGCACTCGCACCTGTCTTGTCAACAACGCTCACCAAATAAAACCCTTTGGTGGCCGGACGCCAGATTGCTTTGCCAGAGGTTTGTTGCGGGATGATTTTTTCTCCGTCTACGAACCAGTTAAGGTGTGTCCCCTGTATGGAGCGCGCCGCAAAACTAAGTCCGCGCCCTTTCTCACCAAATGTGCTAACAGCAATTTCGGCCCCGTCAGGCGGGAAAATAATTTCCGGTTTGTCAGGCTGTGCCCCACCAAATTCTTGCAGGCCACGTGGGGCGGCGGTAATTTTTTGATAGGCATAGTGAGTATTAGCGTCAGGCAGTGTGGCAAATACATCAAACAAAAGAGGTGCTGCTGCTTGGCGCCCTGTTTTACCAACACGGGGTGCGCCATCTGGCCTACCAGCCCACACAATTACCGTCCATTTATCTGTATACCCTGCCGCCCAAGCATCCCTAAACCCGTAAGAAGTTCCAGTTTTATAAGCGATATCGTGACTATTTTGCGTAAGCCAGTGCGGTACGCGACCGCCGGGTGTCGGGGCTTGGCGCAATATATCCGTTATTTTTTGTGCACTCGCTTCTTGCATCAACTGGTAATATTTGGTCGCGGGCTTCTTATTTTCAAGCCAGACCAATGGCCTAGCTTTACCTTCATTGGCTAGCGCTGCGTAAAGGACGGCTAAATCCTCAACGCGCATACCGACACCACCAAGAGCCAGAGCCAAACCTGTATCACCTGATATGGAAGATGGCTTTTTAATGTGCGACCCACTTAAATTTAGCGCAGCCTCAAACCTGTCTGTTCCAACTTTATCTAATGCCATCACGGCAGGCACATTCAGAGAATGAGAAAGTGCTTCATAAATACGTACTTGGCCGTGGTACCGCCGATTAAAATTTTCCGGTTGATAACTACCAAACCGAGTTGGAATGTCGAGGATGAACGAACCTGGTGCCGATAACCCATCATCAAAGGCAAACCCGTAAATAAATGGCTTTAGAGTTGACCCTGGTGAACGAGGGCGAGACACCATATCAATCCATCCTCCCGGACGGTCCCGACCCGCTGAACCAATATGTGCGCGGACTTTCATTGTTTCATTTTCAATCACTAAGACGGCAACATTAAAGTCCATGCTTTGGGTGAAGTTTTTCGCCAAATGCGACACATTTTGCTGCAAGGCACTATCAATACTGGAGTTGATTTTTGTATTAGTTTTCAAAGTTTGGTGTTTCAGCTTATTTCCAGTTAACCAAGCAAGGTGCGGAAATTGGTGCCGCTTTGACATTAATTGGGATTCAATGGCTTCTTCATATTGAACTTGGCTAATCAACCCATTGTCATATAACTTTTTTAAAATTCGATCACGGGACAGTTTGGCCACTTTGGGTTTCCGGTCAGGCCGCCTTGCTTCAGGAGCTTGTGGCAATGCAATTAAAAGAGCAATTTCCGCGTCGGTTAATTGCGCGGCAGACTTGTCAAAGTAAGTTCGTGCAGCGGCCTGAACACCTTCAATATTACCACCATATGGCGTGTGGGTTAGGTAGAGTTCCAATATTTCCCGTTTTGATAGTCGCAACTCAATTTGCACGGCTCGCACCGTTTCAATCATTTTAGATCGTAAGGTGCGAGGCCGAGGTTCTAACTTTCTAACAAGCTGCATCGTTAACGTAGAAGCCCCAGAAACAGCATGTCCTGACCGCTTCCAACTTCGAGCTGCCCGTACAACTGCTATTGGATCAATACCGCTGTGTCGGTAAAACCTTTTGTCTTCAACGGCCAAAAGCTGATTAATAAAGCGAGGGTCGATTTCGTTCAAATCAGCTTTTATTCTCCACCGCCCCTCTTCACTTGCAAAGGCACTGAGCCATTGACCGTTTTTATCGGTAAGCAGCACAGAGGTCTCATACGCATTTTTTAAGGGCGGCGGGAAAGCAATATTAGCAGCAAATAAACATACACCTATAAAAATTAGGATTTTTATATATGTCTTCACCGTGCTCATTTCCAAGCTTAGCCTTTTACATCCGCACTAATCACCACACGCTTACTTTTCGTATTTGATTGATCGGCTGGACGGTACATATCTTGTACCACCGCGCCTGGCCAGATAAAATCGCCAGCTGTCACGGCACGAACGATATAGGCGATCGCATATTCCTCTTTGCCATAAGTTTCCGCAACGGTAACTAGCCTGTCGTCACGCATTTCTTTTGTTTGAAAATTACTCAATTTACCAAGCCAATCAAATGCACCTTTTTTACCATTACGCAGGGCCCCATCTTCAGGCAACAAGATTGTCTCTATTTCCATGCCTGCAGGTAACAAGTCTGCGAGGACGGCTTGCCTTGATTTATTTTGCGTAGAATTAAAGCTTACTTTGATAATGAATTTTGCACCCTGATGAATTGTACTTAGATCAACATTATCACCCGTCATTGTGTAAATCGATTTCGTAACAACGAATCCTTTTTGTTTTGGCAAAGGCGCTTGTAACGGCGAACCTGTGACCATGACAGAACTCCAAGTATCGGCTCCACTTTTATTAGTAAATGACGGCTTGTCCCGTAGCTCAGTCCCGAGAATATGGGATTTTGCAATTCCTTTTACCTTCTGAATTTCAGCATTTTTAGCTTTTATATTTACATCTTCACTTCCCCACAAGAAACTGCGGATTGCTAAAATTGTTTGCACTTTCTCTTGCGTGTTAAGCCGACTAGGGAGCTTCAAATTATCTTCAAATGACGTTTGCACCGCTTGCATCGCTGCACTAGCCTTCACTTCATTAACAAGCGCCATTAAACCCGCTGAATCGCGCAAGGATGTTTGGTAATAATCTCTGTTATTTTCATATCCCAGTTTTGTGACTGCCATTTCGAAAGCTTGTTTTGCCCTTACCTTATCATCCATCATGGATAAGGCCGCGCCAAGATGCCCCCATGCCAATGGTGTGTTCATTTTATTGGCATGATTATCATTGAAATACCGTAGTGAGCTGAGATTAGCTCTCCCCGCTTTTGTTAAAACATAATGGGCATAGGCAGCAGCTTCTGCTTGCCTTGCCTCTCGTGTGGCTCGTTTGTCATTGTCACGGCGCCATTGATAATTCAAATTTGGATAATTTTCCATTTTTGTGATTGTTTTTAAGGCTTTATACGCATTATTCAAAGCAGAGCTATTTACAAGAAATTCCTTATCCTTACTTCTCTGTATAAAATCTGTCGCGTAAACACCAATCCATGGATTGGCGTAACCGTCACCTTCACGCCAAAGCCCGAAAGCCCCGTCATGCCCTTGACGGTTTAAAATACGGTCAATCGAAGTTTGCACCGCTTCCCTAGCTTGGGCAGGTCTTATTCCTGCTACACCACCAAGGTCATTAGCATATAGCAATGGCATGGCTGCACTAATGGTTTGCTCCGTACAGCCATATGGATAACGAGCAACCGACGCCGCATATGCAGTCGGATCAAGGTTTGGCGTGTTTGCAAAGGAGACATTTACATCAACACTGCCTGGATCAAGCCCTTCATAATAACTCTGATCAAGGATCAAAGACTGTCCAGATTCCAAACGCTGGGTCACCATGCGTGTAATAGGTAAAAATGGTGAGCGGGTTTGTAAATCAAAACGGCTATTGATTTTATATCCACCTGGCCCTCTAACATTTAAGACAACTTCGCTCACACCGGTTGAACTTGCCAGTATTTCACGAGTTGCCGTTTTTCGTTCACCCACGGCAAGCTCTACTTTGTCGGTGTTTCCATCGATAGATAAGGCGTTATCACCTGATAAGGATACATTATACGCACCGGATTTACCATCAACATTGTCAAGGGAAAGTGTTGCAATCGCGCGATCACCAGGCGCCATAAAGCGAGGCAAAGCCAGTAGTGTTGGCACTTCGTCTCTTACCTTCATTGGTTGGCTATCACTCCCCACCGCACTTTCACTCCAGACAACGGCCATCAAACGAAGCTCGCCATTAAAATCAGGGAGGTCAACCGGAATGGAAACCTTACCTGATTTCACTTTGACCAGTCCATGATAAAGCGAGACAACTTTAATTGGTGTCGCCGTTAACCCTTCACCGCCTAAACTATCGCCGCCTGTTTTTGCCAATGCTGCCAAGCCCAAATTCGGGTTTAGCAAGCGAGAATAATCGTCCCGTACATCAACACTCAAAGCTTTCTTACCAAAATACCAATCTTGCGGGTCTGGCGATTTATACTTTGTAATTTGCAACACACCTTCGTCAATGGCCGCTAATGTCATCCATACCTTTTCACCCCGCGGAATATTGTCTACATTAACAGTGATTTTTTGCGTTTGACGTGGCTTTACAATTTCCGGGTTTGCAATTTTTACACTCAGTTTTTGCTTGCCTACATCCATCGGAATATAGCCAATTCCCACGGCACGACGGGGCACTGGTCGCTCGTCAATACTGCGAGGTGTGTAGACGGTAAGCATGGCGTAAACCCCTGCGCCTATATCTCCGTTCAGTTTCACTTTTATATCAGAACCACCTTGCGGGATTTGAACTGTGCGAATACTACGAACTTCATCATTGGCAAGAACAAGCTCACCAATGCCTGCATATGGGGCTTTCACTGTCAGCGTAACCGTATCTCCCGAATGGGAAGGTTGTGAGGGCACACCAATTTTTAATTGATCGGGAGCGTCCGAAGTCGAGGATCCCCCCCAGCCAACATAAAACCGGTAAGAACTTTCTGCACCACTCGCCGTATCACGCACAATTAAACGGTAATCCCCCCAATTCAGAGTGTGATTAATATCTGCTCCATTGCTACTAATATCAATACTGCCTCGTGCCCGTTCAATATCACGGACTTCACGACGGTAACGCCAATTTCCACGATGACGATACCAATTATAATGCCAATCTTCCTCAACTAAGATCCATTCAACATTATCCAAAGAGACTTGTTTGCCCTGCCAATCAACAGCTTTCATATTAAAGCTAAACGGTTTATTGCGCTCGACACGTCCATCAAAGCCCGGTTTAATCCCAATATACATATCTTGGGTACGCACGGGGATACGGGTGCTGTTTTTCACATATCGTCCACCAGGTTCCGCAGTACCAACAGTAATTTCTGCCCGAAGCGGATGAGATGTCTCGATGGCTTCCTGATCTAAACTTATGCCCAACTCCAAGATACCGTCACCGTCTGTGGTACCCCCGCCAAGGTTTAAAAATATCTCACGAAAGTCTTCATCTATTTTCCCGAAATGATAGCCTTTTAACTTCGGGAATGGGTTCGGG
>JAJRSG010000099.1 GCA_024278915.1 Alphaproteobacteria bacterium | reverse complement strand
TCACCACGAGCTACCATCGCCGCGTCAGCGAGCTGTAGAATAGAATCAAGGTCGTCAACGGCGGATGGTTTTTCGATTTTTACAATCAATTGCGCCCGTCCCTTAATAACGGCTTGGGCGTCTAATACATCTTGGGGGGTTTGCACAAAGGAAAGGGCGATATAATCAACTTCTTGCGACAAGGCAAATTGCATGTCGATTTTATCTTTCTCGGTCATGGCAGATACAGGTAAGATAGTGCCAATGACATTGATGCCTTTTTTATTTTTGAGTATTCCCGGTACATCAACTTTGGCAATTAAGTGATCTTTTGCTTTTTCTGTAATGGTGACCTTCAACTTACCATCGTCAAATTTCAAGATATGACCCGGTTCTAAAGCCGAAATCAATTCAGGGTGGGGGAGGCGAATGAGGCCTTCTTTCCCAAGAGCATTACTTGCTTCTATTCTTACCGTTTTGCCATAGCGAAGTTCGATTTCACCATCTTCGAAAGTCCCAACCCTGATTTTAGGGCCTTGCATATCTGCAACAATCGCAATGAAATGACCGCTGGATTTTTCGATTTCGCGAATTGCCTTTATAGCCTTGGCGTGATCTTCATGAGAACCATGAGAAAAATTTAGACGGAAAGCATCCACGCCGACTTCATGTAGAAGCTGAAGGTTGCCCGGTGCTGCGCTGGCAGGCCCGACAGTTGCGAGGATTTTGGCGAGTCGGTTACGCATATGGTTCTCTTTTACATTGGTTTAGAGAATGGAGGGCAAGAATTTTTACGGGTTGCAAGTATTTGCCGGGATGGTGATCTTGTCGCCGACCCGGATGTAAAAATTGTCATTAATATTATTGATGCGTTTAAGTTCAGCCACACTGACGCAGGAGTTTCTGGCAAGACTATAAACAGTATCACCTGTTACGACAGTATGGGTGAGGGCGTTCACGGGTGGTGGCGCAATGATGATGGATTCAGATGTTGCAACTTGCGGCACTGATAATGTCGGCTCTTGGTATATCGTTTGCTGACGACTGATTTCAGCAAGATTGATTGGCTTTGTAGTTGCTTGTGGGGCTTCCATATTTTGTACGGCGTAATATCCGGGCGTGCCCTCTTCTCCGAGGCTCACAACATTTTCTTCAATGCCGTTTGCGCTGACGACGGGATTTTGGATTTGCGTGGCGGAAGCCGCATATACATTTTCCGCTTGTGGTACTGATGGATAGGCAGGTGTAATGGTTGCTGTTTGTAGGGCATCATTAACGGGAACTTGTTGTGGAGAACAGGCAATTGATTTATCGGCAATACCGTATCCAGCTGCGCCGCCAATAGCTGCGCCTGCAATTGTTCCAAAGGTTTTTTTGTCTCCGCTGATCTTACGGCCAGCAAGGGCGCCAATGGCACCGCCCGCAAGTGTGCCTAGAACTTTCCTATTTGCTTCCTTGGAAAGACATTCTTGGCTGACTTGGGTGTAATGAGCTGATTGTGATTGGTAGGGAGCAGAAGCCTCGGTTACATAGCGAACCGGAACCGCCGCTTGCGTTTGTGCATCGGCTTCTCTCATTACCGTTGAGTTTTGGGCATATGGATTACTGCTCTTGTATTTGGTGGATTGCTGATAGATCGGATTGCTTTGTGTTGTTGAGCAATTTGTGAGCACCAACGCGCCTGCAATAATAAAAATTCCTTTTGAGAATCCCATAATAACCTCCAAGGCCATAAAGTTAGACATTAAAGGATATTATTGAGAAATATGGCTAATATTTTCTTAAGATTTGGGGAAACCTGCCGTTCCAATTTGATCTGGATGTTCCTCAAGATACGCCGCCTTAATTTGGGCGACAGTCTCGCGGCTCTGGTCATGAGAGTAACCGGGGGCGGCAAAAATATATTTGATTCTTTGTCCTAGACTAGGGCCTTTGGAAAACACGTCTTTGGCGATGGCGGCAAATTCATGAAATGCAATGATGATGGGATTATAGGTGGTGAGTGGTTTTACGATCCCGTAATCAGGTTTTTCATCTTCTTGTTCAGGCACAAATGTACCGAACATTTTATCCCAAATGATAAAAATACCAGCATAATTACAATCCAAATAACGCGCATTACGTCCATGATGAACCCTGTGGTGAGAAGGGGTATTCATGATGGCTTCGAACCATTTTGGCATTTTGTCTATGGTTTCTGTGTGGAACCAGAATTGATATATTAAATTTACAGCCATAACGAAAACAAGAATGTTTGGGTGAAAACCGAGGAGAACTAATGGAAATTTAAAGAGGACCGTGCCTGATATGCCGTTCGTCCATTGTTGACGCAAGGCGGTGGTGAGGTTGAAATGTTCTGAGGAATGGTGCACCACATGGGTCGCCCAAAACCAACGAGACTTATGATAGGCAAAATGAATACAGTAATAGACAAAATCCATCAAAACGAGGGCAAGTAAAATTACCCAAAGAGAACTTCCTAGGTCAAAAAAACGGTATTGCCATACCCAATACAAGGAACCGACCAGAAGGCCTTTTAATAATAAGTCACTGACGGTTGAGCCCAAGCCCATAATCAGAGACGCC
>JAJRSG010000098.1 GCA_024278915.1 Alphaproteobacteria bacterium | reverse complement strand
TCGGTTATTGGGAAATGGCTGTGTGTGACACGTCACCAGAAGGAGTCGCAAAAATGCTCATTCACGGCGCTAAAACCTTCGGGGTTGATCATATTGCTCTCGGTTCTGACTTTGACGGTGCCGTAAAAACTGCGTTTGATACATCTGAGTTGGTCGCCGTCACAGACGCTCTCCTCAAACAAGGCATGAGCGAAGCCGACATCGCCAAAGTCATGGGCGAAAATCAAATTGCCTACTTCCTGAAACATCTACCGGATGAATAACTGGGTTGTGTATATTCTCCGATGTAAGGACAATAGTCTTTACACCGGTGTCACCAATCACATGGAAAAACGTTTGAAAGCCCATAATGATGGCAAAGGGGCGAAATATACGAAGGCTCGACGCCCCGTGGTGATGGTCTATTCAGAGAGTGCCCAAAACCGAAGCGAGGCACAAAAGCGGGAAGCAGCAATTAAGAAGCTTTCACGGACAGAGAAGCTGGGTTTGATTGCCAGCTAACCCTCATCGCTCCAACGGACGAAAGCCTCTATAAAGCTTTACCTAGCGCGATTTCTTTTAACCGTTCCATCCGTTCTTTAATCTCTTTATGTTCAGGGTAGAGCTTGAAAGCTTCGGTATAAGCTTCATAAGCATTATCTTGCTTGCCCAATTTTTCCAAAATATTGCCCAGCATCCAAAGCGAATAAAAATGCCTAGGCTCAAGGGTGAGACTTTGGCTAATATCCGAAACGGCTCGGTTAACATCCCCTTCTTCAATAGCTAGCCTGCCAGAACGTGACCAACCTTCGGCAAATTCGGGTTGAAGTCGGGTAACATGATCAAACATGCGTCTCGCCAATTTCTGGTCGCCTTGGGTTTGGGCGGCAATCCCGCGTAACAAAGCGAAATCTATCGACGCGCTACCTGATTGTAAAAATACCGCCCAAATTTCTTCGGCGACCATATTTCCACTTTCCGCGTCAGGGGCTACTTTTAAATTTGCAAAGAGCTCTTTTAGCATTTCCTGCCGACTGGCTTCGGAACGAACGGTTAGGTCTTTCCCTGCCTCAGCAACAGGGTTTTGCGTTTCCGGCTCGATTGCAGGCAGCTCAGGTGATTTGGGTGTCGGGTTTTCCGGCACATCAATGATCGGCCCATCAAGTTCAGGTGCCGGTATTTCTGTTGGTGGGGTTTCTTGCGCAATTGCACTCAAACTCAAACAAGCAAACCCGACAATGGTAAAAAGCCTATGCATAAACGTAAAATGACGCCTCTCGCGTATTTTTGCAAGAGACGTCATCATATTCTTTTTGTCACATGTAGAGGCGAACATATCGCCCATAGCAATGCTAACCTTGACGAGCTTTAAAGCGCGGGTTGGTTTTGTTGATCACATACATGCGGCCTTTACGGCGAACAAGTTGGCAATCCCGGTGACGGTTTTTCAATGATTTTAAAGAACTACGGACTTTCATGGCTCTACCTGTATTTTATGGGCCTTATAAAGGCGGCCCGCTATCTAAATTCGATGGCGGAACCTAGAAGGACATATCAGGGAAGTCAAGGACATTTCCGCCCCTAAAACAGGCTGTTTTTAAGAAAATTACAGCGTTTTCGATAAGTTAAGCTAGCAAGTGCCCTTATGGCTTGCTAGATTCGTCTTATGATAAAATTACTTACCTCTGTTTCCTTCGTATTTAGCATTTCATTAGTCGCCTGTGCCAGCGCCCCTGTAAAGTCGGTGCCGCCAAAAACTGTGAAAGCCAAGCCCCGCATTCAGCTTGCTCAAAACACTGCCCCGCCCCGAAAACTGACCCAAGCGGAAACCTTTTTAGCGTGGAAGAAAGATTTCACAGCCCGTGCCATCGCCAAAGGTTATGCCCCTGCCTTGGTTCACTCGGTTATCGA
>JAJRSG010000097.1 GCA_024278915.1 Alphaproteobacteria bacterium | reverse complement strand
TCTTTGCCTTGGTCAATCGTCATTGCAAATGTACCACCACCTAATAATGTCGTTGCATCTGGATTGGGATTATCTGCAAGTATCCGAGTTAATGATTCCTCATCAAAGCGGGCATAAGCCCGCACATCTCCTGCCGTTGTGCACTCGGCCACGAGCATAGAAACTGCCCCATCATTGGTGCCATGCGCTTGAACAAACAATCGCCCTTCAAATTTCAAAGACCTTGCCACCAAACCACTAATTAAAACGGCCTCCCCCAAAATACGGGCAACTGGCTCGGGGTAGTTCCCATGCCCGATGGCGGTATCCAGCGCGTCACCAAGGCGAATAATACGCCCTCTAACTTGCCCTTCACCGATCTGAACGGCTGCGGTTTGGTTATCATGCATTTTTGTCATGCCTCTAGACAGTATTTTAAGATTGCTTTTTGGGCGTGCAGTCTATTTTCTGCCTCGTCAAAAACAACAGAGTGCGGTCCGTCAATCACGCCAGCACTTACTTCTTCACCGCGATGAGCCGGCAGACAATGCAAAAACAAAGCATCCTTTTCAGCCTTGTTCATCAGATCTTCATTGACTTGCCAACCCGCTAAATCTTTCAAGCGTTGGTCACTATCCGTATCGCCCATGGAAATCCATGTATCAGCAATCACTACATCTGTGGATTCGCAAGCTCTCTTAGGATCTTGAATAATTTCAATTTGTGCCCCAGCACTTCGTGCCCGTTCCACATCTTGCCCACGTACCTGATAATTATCAGGGCATGACAAAACTAGTCTGTAGCCAAACTTCGCCGCAGCATTGACAAAACTCATGGCCACATTATTGCCGTCGCCAACCCATGTTAAAGACAAACCTTTCAGGTCTCGGCCTTGCTCTTCTAAAGTTTGCAAGTCCGCCATAATCTGACATGGATGATTATAGTCGGTTAGACCATTAATCACTGGCACACTGGCACATTGAGACAAAGCAACAATTGTCTCGTGAGAATGAGAGCGCAGCATTATTCCGTCAACGAACCGGGACAAAACTTGCGCCGTATCCTCTATGGTTTCACCTCGCCCAAGCTGCATGTCAGCCGCACTTGCTGTGATGCTTGTGCCACCAAGTTGCCGCATCCCCATATCAAAGGAGAACCGTGTACGGGTAGAACTTTTTTCAAACAACAAAGCCACAGTATGCCCCGCCAATGGCGCGTCTGTATCCACCTTGCCTTTCGGAAACCCTGCACGCGCTTTTTTACGCACATGGGCTTCGTCCAGAATTGCTCGTAGTTCACTCGCCGGAATATCGGCAAGTGACAGGAAATGTTTAAGCGGTAAAGTCATCCATATCTTTCGCTTCGGTGAATACTTTGTCCAAAATGCCGATGGCCTCGCGAACATGTTCTTCTGTAATAATCAACGGCGGCACCATGCGCAAAACATTATCACCGGCATTACCGACCAATAAGTGATGTTTCCTAGCAAGGTTACGAACATCCAACGCTTTCTTTTTAAGTTTCATCCCGCACAACAAACCTTTGCCACGCACTTCTTCTACCACATCAGGGTGAGCATCTTTTAAGGCTGCAAATTGCTGGCTCAGATAATTACCAACTTTTACGACATGGTCGAGAAAAGCAGGATCATTTAATTCGTCAAACACCGCATTGCCAACAGCCATTGCAAGAGGGCCACCGCCATAGGTCGACCCATGCGTACCAACAACCATGCCAGCTGCTGCCCTTTCTGTCGCAAGGCAAGCCCCCATTGGGAAACCACCGCCCATGCCTTTGGCCACAGCCATCACATCAGGATCAGCTTCACCATCAGCCCATTGATGCGCGAATAATTTACCAGTACGACCCGCACCGCATTGCACTTCATCATAGATCAAAACGAGACCATGCTCATCACATAACTTACGAACATCTTTTAAGAATTGAACAGAGAGCGGGCGAACTCCCCCTTCCCCTTGTACGGGCTCAAGCAAGATTGCCGCCGTATTTTCATTTATTGCCTCTTTTATTGCATCCAAATCACCAAATGGTAGATTTGTAAACCCAGGCATCTCTGGTCCAAATCCTTCCATGTATTTTGGGTTTCCGCCTGCATTCACCGTGGCAATTGTCCGCCCATGAAAGGCACCTTTGCAGGTCAAAATTTCGTAACGTTCCTCATGACCTTCAACAAATTGACAACGACGCGCAGTTTTAATGGCAGTTTCAACGGCTTCGGCACCGGAATTAGTAAAGAACACTTTATCAGCAAAGGTCGCTGCACAGTATTTTTCAGCAAGTTCAAACTGGGCAGGAACCCGAAACATACCTGAGAGGTGAATAACTTTATCAGCCTGATCTTTGATGGCATTCACAATGGATGGGTGCCCATGACCTAGTCCGTTCACTGCAATACCGGCAATGAAATCAAGATATTTCTCACCGTCTTCTGTATAAAGATAAACCCCCTCACCCCGAACGAATTCCTCAGCTGGCGGCGCGTAACAATTATAAATATGATCATGTTCAGACATTTGAATTTCCTTCTTAGGGTTAAGCTTTTAGACGCCATCCAGATTTAAGCACCAGAAGACATATTACAAATAAAATTACGTTTAAAATAGAAGTATATATTACGCCGACCAAAACATTACCATCTGCAGCACCTAAAAACCCATACCGGAATCCATCGATAAAATAAAACAATGGGTTAGCCAATGAAACAGTTTGCATCATTTCAGGTAATTTATTGATATGATAAAATGTGCCAGACAAAAAGCTGAGTGGCAAAATAATGAATTGGTTCACGACGGCGAGTTGATCAAACTTTTCAGCCCAGACCCCTGACAACAATCCGATCATAGCCATTGCGGTCGCCGCCGATAATCCAAAATATAATACCGCCCACATATGCACAGGGATAATGACCGCAAATAAAGACAGAGCCACAACAGTTACACAAGCCACCAATACACCACGAGTCACGGCCCCGCCGACATAACCAAGTGTGAGTTCAACATATGATAAAGGCGGCATCAATATATCGACAATACTGCCCATTACTTTGCCCGTCATAATCGAAGAAGACGAATTTGCAGACGCATTATTTAAAATGCCTAACATGATAAGCCCCGGTATCAAAAACCGAATAAATTCATCTGGCCCACCCGGTCTACTTTCAGCAAAGGCAAGCACAAAAACGGTCATATAAAGAAGGTTGGACACCACAGGAGCCAATAGGGTTTGTGGCCCCACTTTCATGAAACGTCGAACTTCCTTTTTGTAAAGCGTCCACAAGCCCAACCAATTCATGAGGCCGAACTGTCTTGCCACATTTCTTTGGGCGAGGGTTGATAAGTCCGATTTCGGCAATATTTGTGTATTTTCTTGACTGGTCATCGTTACAATATCCATTGACTAAGTTTCATAACTTAGCTCCAAACTCTCTCTCGGCTCTATCATAGCATTTTCACCTCGCCAACCCGAAAAATACCCGTAATTTGGAGAAAATATGCCAACAAAAAACCTGCGTACTGCCAAATCTTACACACAACATATAGAAATCTGTGGATAGTTGGCATAGCTATCTTGTATATATTTGCAAAACAGCTACGATATATGGACATTAAGAGCTATATATTATTAAAAATTAACGCGTAGGCACAACATATAGTGTGCAGTGCGAATTTCGCGCATAGGCGTCAACAATTTGCTAGCAGGGGGATTTGCAATGGCATGGACTGAAGATCGTGTAGAAACACTCTCAAAACTTTGGGCTGACGGGCTAAGTGCCAGTCAGATCGCAAAGCTTCTCGGCGGCGTTACCCGTAACGCGGTAATCGGTAAAGTACATAGACTGGGCTTATCCGGCAGAGTTAAAACATCCAAGCCCGCAAAACGGGCACCGCGCACGACCACCGCCAAAACGCGCACAACGGCACCAAGTATGCCGCGCATGCCAAGGCGAACGGCTATTATCCCTTCACCAGTTCCGATCGAAGCTAAGAAATTGCCGTCTGGTGAATTTGCCACAATCATGACAATTACAGATCATATGTGTAAATGGCCACTTGGCGACCCATCTACTTCAGATTTCAGGTTTTGCGGACGCAGTGCAGACAAGGGCGATCCTTACTGTAAAGCGCATTCACAGGTTGCTTACCAACCAGCCCGCAGACGTGGTGTTCCGAGCCCTGCCATTGCAGCAGCGCAAAAACGTCGCGCCATTCGCTAGCAAATCGCTCTGAAAAGGAAATATAAATTATTATCGTTTTTCAATAATAATTGATTGACTTTCACTATTGCATTGGTATGTATAGTGCAAAGGAGACGAAATCGTGCGAACATATGCAATATCCCTATTATTGACAGCTAGTTTTGCCAGCCTGTCGGGCTGCGCCAGCATGGGAGCCAACCAATCCACGCCAGCAGATATCATTGCTCGCGCAGATGTGCCCAATGCCCCTGTTAACGAAACATCAGGAAAACAAGACTGGACAGAAATTTCTGCTGATCGCCTACCATCAACAGATTGGGTCGCCAATTTCGGAGATCCGACGCTCAACGAATTGATACAAGAGGCGATGTCTTCTAATACAGACGTTCAGGGGGCAAGAGCGCGCCTTGCTGCTGCAGAAGCCAGTGCCTCTGCCTCACGATCGGGCTTATACCCAAGTGTCGGCGTTAACGCCAGTGCGCGCCGTAACGAGAGTGTTAGCAGTAATGTCCCTGGCACGACGGTGCTGGGTCTTGGTGGATCTGTTAGTTGGGAAGTAGATATGTGGGGACGCATACGCAATCAAGCCAACGCAGGCGATCTGGACGCGCAAGCCTCCAATGCTGATTATGCCGGCACAAGATTAGCCATTGCAGGAGCGACAGCGCAAACTTGGTTTAATCTTATCGAAGCACAGCTACAAACTGACTTGGCAACACGTAATGTGGCAACTCAAGAACGAGCTTTGCGTTTGACAAAAAGACGGTTTGACGGCGGTATCTCTGGTTCTTCCGATTACCGCCTCGCACGGTCTGCTCTCGCGAATGCACAAGCAAGTCTTGCTGCACGTAAACGGATTCAAAACTCAACAACCCGACAACTAGAAACTATTTTACGGCGCTACCCTGAAGACGCCCTTAAAACAAGGAATACACTTCCAGCTCTACCGCCTTTAAGTGGCGCAGGGTCTCCAAAGGATGTATTCTTACGCCGTCCTGATTTACTTGCCGCAGAACGCAGAATGCAAGCGGCAGGTTTACGTGTCGACATCGCAAAAAAGAACTTGCTTCCTCGCCTCAGTCTCGACGGGAGTGTTTCTTCCGGTGGTGGCTCTCTAACACGTTTATTTAGTTTGAACGCGCTAGCCGCGTCTCTTGCGAGTAGCTTAACTTCCCCTGTTTTTCAAGGCGGCGCCCTGAAGGCTGAGGTGGCTCGCAATGAAGCCAATCTCCAACAACAGATGGAATCTTATGCTGGCATTGCATTAACTGCCTACCGTGAAGTGGAAGACGGGCTAGATGCTGAAGGATTACTGGCGGAGCGAGAAGCCGCGCTCGTTATTTCTCTGGAAGAAGCCCAAAAAGCTGAAGAGCGCTTAGAGCAACGCTTTAGTGAAGGATTGGCCAGTATTTTGCAATTGTTAGATTCCCAATCACGGCGTATCAGTACAGAGGGGCAACTCATCAGTGCCCGCAAGGAAAGACTTGCAAATCGGGTGAGGCTACATTTGGCGCTTGGGGGCGGCTTATATGGTCAAGAAATGGCGAGAGAGAAATTACCGACACCTAATTTAAGCTTGCCAAAATTTACAAACCTACCACCTTCGCCATAATTCTCGGCAAGGGGGCTTGTAAAAAAGGACGAACATCGTATGCATTCGTGTGTATGCAAAATGCACACGCGAAAGTATAAGTTAATTCAGAGGCTCATCCCTTAACGGGAATGGGCCATATTCTATGTGGTAAGGAATAATTAGATGGAATTTCAAATCGGCAAACATAAAACCGGCCTAGGTGGTTTATTATTGCGAGTAGCAATCCCTGTTGTCATTATCATTGCATTTATAGGTATGAGTAATGCCTTAAAGGCATTAAAAAAGCAGCCAGAAATTACAAAGCGAAGGTCACCAATCTTGGCCGTCATGGCAACGCCTGCTGTAAATGAAACGGTCAAGTTAAATGTTACGGTACAAGGCGTTTCTCGCCCTCGAACAGAGATTGATCTCGTGCCAGAAGTTGCCGGAAAAGTTACATATGTTTCACCAAAGTTTTTAACTGGCGGCGTATTTTCAAAAGGTGATGTGTTATATAAAATTGATGATGCTGATTACCAAGTAGCGATCATCAAAGCCAATGCAGCGATTGCACGCGCCAAACAAGTGCTCATTCGCGAACAAGTCGAAGGTGATATTGCCAAGCGTGATTGGGAAGATTTAGGCCAAGGTCAAGCTTCTGACCTTACCTTGCGCAAGCCCCAATTATTAGAAGCTCAAGCCAACCTTCAATCAGCACAAGCGGATTTGGAAAACGCGAAGCTCCGCTTAGCCCGTACAGAGGTGAAAGCACCATTTAATGGCCGCGTGCGTGAAAAATTGGCAGACCTTGGCCAATATATTAATCCTGGTTCTAAACTAGGCCGTATTTTCTCTACAGATGTTTCAGAAGTTCGCTTGGCGCTTAGCGATGTTGATTTAAGCCGATTAAATATCCCCGTAGCCTATGTTGCAAAATCTTGGGACGCAGCCCCCAAAGTTCGTATGAGCGCGATTATTGCGGGAAAATTACGTGAATGGGATGGGCGGATCATGCGAACTGCTGCAACGTATGACCCGCAAACGAGGTCTCTTTTTGCCATAGCTGAAGTGTTAAACCCTTATGGTGATGGGGCGGCACAAGGCGGCTTTCCTTTGGCACCTGGTTTATTCGTAGACGCTCAAATCGCAGGAAAAACAATGAACAATGTCATCGTAATCCCTCGTGATGGCCTTCGTCCAGAAAACAAGGTCTATATCGTCAATGAAGAAGGCATTGCGGAAAGTCGGGATGCAATTGTTTTAGACACAAATCCACAACGGGCAGTTTTATCAGGTGGTATCGAACCTGGAGAGCTAGTCATTTTATCCCCATTGGAAAAGTCACAAATCAGCCTAAACTTTAAAGCCCTAGATGTGAACGACCCAAGTGTCATCTTAGTCGAGCCCAAAAAAGAAGAAAAAAAGGATGAAGATGAAAAAGTCCTTAGCAAAAAAGAGCTTAAGCGTAAGCAAATGAAAGAATTGATTGCTCTCAAGAAAAAGCACAAACAAGAAATGCAAAAAGCGAACCAACAAGCAAAAAAGAACAAGAAGAAAAAATCAAAAAAATCTAACGGAGCAGACTAATGCGAGCCTTAGTCGCCTGGTGGGCAAAAAATAGTGTAGCCGCAAATTTATTGATGATCGCCATCCTTTTAATGGGGATTGTCGGCTTTAATAAATTAGAGCGAGAATTTTTCCCTACCATGACGGTTAATGGCATGAGTGTCACAGTCGGTTGGCAAGGTGCATCACCTAGTGATGTGGAAGAGCAACTTATCACCCGTATTGAAGATGCAGTTTCAGGCCTTGATGGAATTGATTACATTGAAGCGACGGCGCGCGAAGGGTTTGGGCAAGTTGACATCCGCACTAAAGTTCGGGCTGACTACGATAAACTGCTGAACGAAGTTAAAGTACGTGTAGACGGTATTAATAACCTTCCACCTGATAGTTTCCGCCCTAATGTACAGCGTTGGGAAGCCAGAGCGGATTATATGTACTTAGCTCTGCATGGCGATATGGATAGGTTCGAGCTACAACGCCTAACCAACGACATTCGTGATGAAATGGCAAAAATCCCGGGCGGTGAACTTATTCAAGACATTTCTAAGCTTGAAGAAGAAATCACCATTGAAATTAGTGAGGTTGCGCTAAGGCAATATGGACTAACCTTCCGACAAGTTGCGGCGGCGATTACAGGGAATTCTGTAAATTTGTCTGCTGGTACAGTAAAAACCAGTAGCGGTCATTTGCAACTCAAAGCCAGAAATCTCGCAGACACAAAATCACAATTTGAGAACATTATCGTCCGCCAAACTCAAGATGGCGGAAAAGTTTACCTGAAAGATATTGCAAATGTCATTGATGGTTTTGAAGACTATAATTTCGAAGCTACATTTAAGGGTGAAACCGCGACAATGTTTCAGGTTGTCACTCCTGACACAATGAATGTCACCAAAGCAGGTCAAGGCTTTCGTCGGTATATAGAACAAAAAAACCATGACCTTCCTCCCGGTGTTGAATTATCTATGTGGTTTGATGGCTCCACCGTATTTGATTCCCGCATGAACCTGATCGGTAGCAATGCGCTGATGGGGATGGGGTTTGTTTTGATTATTTTGGTCTTGTTTTTACGACCCGCCGTCGCCTTTTGGGTAACTGCCGGTATTTTGGTTTCCTTTGCAGGCGCCTTGGCCGTCTTGCATTATTTGGGCGTTAGTCTCAACATGATCTCCACCTTTGCTATCTTGCTCGTTATTGGCATTGTTGTTGATGACGCGATTGTAGTCGGAGAAAGTATACATTTTCATGTTGAAAATGGTGTCCCCGGTGAACGCGGGGCAATTGCAGGCACCAATATGGTTGTCAAACCTGTTTTCTTTGCCGTTATTACTACCATCATGACATTTATGCCCTGGATGCTCTTATCTGGCCCAATGGTAGCTGTCACAAGACAAATTACATTGGTCGTCATGGCAGCCTTGATTTTTTCTTTAATTGAAGCCTTCTTTATTCTTCCTGCCCATTTGGCACATTTAAAACCAATGAAATCTGTCAATGAGTTGGGACGTTTTTCTCGTTTTCAACGTAGTTTATCAGATGGTTTGGTTACATTTGCCAAGACGTTTTTCCGCCCATTTGCAGCGCAAGTAATTAAATTTCGTTACGCAACCTTTGCCTTCTTTATTGGCCTCATGATTTTATCAACTGGAATTTTAGGCGCGGGTCTAGCCAAAGTGGAAATGTTCAGTAATCCTGAAGGTGACATGATCCAAACAACAATCAGCTTCCCCGAAGGTACAAGCTTCGAGCGTATCAAACAGGTTAAAGACCGCATGGAAGTCGCTATCGAGAAAGTAAATGCCAATGCACAAAAAGATTTTGGTGTCGACTTCAAACTAATCACTTCCCCCGGCGGATTTGCAGGGCGAACCAGGGTGCAATATTTCCTTGGACTCGCAAAAGCAGAAAATCGCGCCAGTGTTTCATCCAAGAAAATTGCAGAAAAACTAGAGGAATATCTTGGCCCAGTTCCAGATGCTTACCGCATTAGCATTAGTGCTGACCAGGGTTTTAGTGCTGGTGGTCGCGGTATCATGTACGGTGTGACCTCTGCAAGCCCTGCGGCTCTCGATGCAGCAACAAAAGACCTTAAAGATCAATTAAATTCATATAGCAATGTCACACGTACTTACGACACATTAGAAAGTTCCGCCCAAGAGATGCAGTTCTCTCTAAAAGATGGTGCCGAACGATATGGTATCACCCTCACAGATGTAACCAGACAAGTACGCGAGGCATTTTTCGGCCTTGAAGTTCAAAGACTGCCACGAAACGGACAAGACGTCCGTGTTGTTTTACGGTATCCACGCGCTGCCCGAGATTCAGTCGACAGTCTTGAGCAGCTTCGTATTCGTGGAGCCAATGGCGTAGAGGTTCCCCTCTACTCTGTAGCAGAAGTCTCATTTGCACCGGGCGTCACCCGAATTTCAAGACGTGACCGCAAACGTACCATTCGTGCCGGCGCACGTGTTAAAGGTGGCCCAGAAGCCATAAGTCTAATCAAAGAAGATATGGAGAAAAATTTCTTTCCTGAATGGGAAGCCCGCCATCCGAAAGCCGCTAGGTTGGTCGTTGAAGATGATGATATGGAAAAAACCTTCAAATCTGAGTTAATTCTATATTTCGCAATTGTTCTTCTCATGATGTACGGATTATTGGCTATTGCTTTTAGATCTTATGCACAACCTCTTCTGATCATGATTGCTATTCCCTTTGCTTTTGTCGGTATGGTATTTGGTTCAATGGTCATGGACGTACCTTTGGGGATGATGTCTATCTTTGGTTTCTTTGCCGCCGCCGGTGTGGCTGTAAATGATAACCTTGTTTTAATCGACTACATCAATCGTTTACGAGATAAGGGGGTCGGAGCTTATCAAGCTGTACTTGATGCATGCGTATCCCGCTTCAGGCCAATTTTACTCACGTCCGTCACAACATTTGTCGGTATTATGCCTATGCTGTCAGAAACATCCGTGCAAGCTGAGTTTTTAAAGCCACTTGTTGTTGCATTAGCATTTGGTGTTCTGTTTGACTTCTTCCTTACCCTGATTTTAGTCCCCGCCATGTATGCAATTGGCGTTGATATCAAGCGCGGGTTTGTTGGTACTTGGACAGGTGTAAAACAACCACCTCTCGGCGCAACTTACGATGAAGAGCTAGCGGTTGTTCTTGAAGACTTTGAAGCAGAAGAACTCAAAGAAGAAAATTTAAACGAAAGCGATCACTCAAAGCCTAGTTTAGCTGAATAAAAATAAGAGAGAGAAAACAACTCAAAAAAAACTGGAGAGACTACATGAAACTGAGACATATTATGGCGCCTAGCCTATTGGCGCTTGGACTAGCAGCAGGATTATCTGCCTGTAGTGAAAAGGAAACAACAAAAACAATTGCCCAAGTGGAACATATTCCTGCTGAATTAGGTGATTTTGGGATTGCAACATCCCTCATGGATACATCTATCAAACCAGGTGATAACTTCTTCATGTATGTGAATGGTGGGTGGATGAAAACGACGGAAATTCCGGCTGATAAATCCAATTATGGTTCTTTCACTGCCCTTGCAGATCGTTCGGAAGCACGGGTAAAAGCCATTATTGAAGATGCATCCAAAACCAAATCTGAGAAAGGTTCCGCCGAACAAAAAATCGGTGACCTCTACGCTTCTTTCATGGATATGGATACAATCGAAGCAAATGGCCTTACACCAATTAAAGCTGATCTTGATCGAATAAACAGCCTAAAAGACCACAAAGCCGTCGCCGCCCTTATGGGCGACCCTGAGATGGCTGTACGTGGTATTATTGGTGGGTGGGTTTCTGTCGATGCCAAAGACACTGAAAATTACATTTTCTACATCACCCAGTCTGGGCTTGGCATGCCAAACCGTGGGTATTATTTGGATGAAGATGAAAAATCTGTCGGACTTAGAAAAGACTATATGACGTTTCTAACGGCGATGCTCGAAGCTTCAGGTGCAGATAATGCACAAGAACGTGCCGCCGCCGTAATGGAATATGAAACCAAAGTTGCCCAAGCCCATTGGGCACCAGTTAAACGCCGCAACCGTGACCTTACCTATAATAAAATGACCATGGCAGAGCTTATCGACTTTGCACCGGGGTTTGATTGGCAAGTTATGACTGATGCTGGTGGTATTGGCTCACAAAAAGCCTTCGTCGTTAGAGAAACCGATGCAATCAAAGGTACAGCGAAAGCATTTGCTGACACTTCAATGGATGTACTCAAAGACTATCTAACCATCCACTATATCAGTGCAAACGCAGCCTATCTTCCAAGTGCAATTGATGCCGATAATTTTGCCTTTTACGGCAAAGCCCTTAGCGGAACCGAAGAACAACGCGCACGTTGGAAACGTGGTGTTGGGCAAGTAAGCAACACCTTGGGCGAGATGGTTGGTCAAGTTTATGTACAGCGTCATTTCAAACCATCTGCAAAAGAGCAAATGGATACACTCGTCACGAACCTCCGCAGTGCTTTTAAAGAAGGTATTGATAATTTGGAGTGGATGGGTGCAGATACAAAAGTTGAAGCGCAGGACAAACTTGCAAAATTTTATCCTAAAATCGGCTATCCCAAAAACTGGACTGATTATTCTGAACTAAAAATAGATCGGAATGACTTAATCGGGACAGTTAAATCTGCAAATGCATGGGCATGGAACGATATGATTTCAGATCTTGGCGGTCCGATTGACCGAGAAGAATTTGGTATGACACCGCAAACCGTGAATGCTTATTATAATCCAAACTTAAATGAAATTGTTTTCCCTGCGGCGATCTTGCAAGCACCATTCTTTGATCCTGGTGCAGACGCGGCAGTTAATTACGGCGGGATCGGCGCTGTAATCGGACATGAAATGGGTCATGGTTTTGATGACCAAGGTGCTAAATCTGATGGCAATGGCGAGCAACGTGATTGGTGGACTGATGCTGATAAAGAGGCATTTAAAGCCCGAACATCAGAGCTTGTCGCACAATATAATCAATTCGAGCCACTAGAGGGTTTACACGTAAATGGTGAGCTTACCTTGGGTGAAAATATTGGTGACCTAACTGGTATTACGATGGCATATGCTGCTTATAAAAAATCACTTAATGGTAAAGAAGCACCAATTATTAACGGCTTTACTGGCGATCAACGGTTCTTCTTATCCTACGGGCAAATATGGCAACGTAAATTCAGAGAAGAAGCGTTGCGGAATAGAGTTAAGACCGACCCACATAGCCCTGGCGAATATAGAGCCAACGGCATTGTTCGCAACTTTGACGCATGGTATGACGCCTTTAATGTACAGCCTGGCGATGCTTTGTATTTACCACCTGAAAAACGTGTAAAAATCTGGTAGCTCACCCTTTGATAAAAGTACAAAAACCCGCGTTTTATCGCGGGTTTTTTATTGCGTTATTATGAAGTCGGTGCACCTTTGAATGCTGAGAGAAAAGCTTTTACACGTTTTAACCTACTTGTTTCACACGCCCTAATTTGACTGTAGCGCCTGCGAATTTTTCCCGGGGCTTTCCCCAATTTTCCAAATTTGTTTCCTGTGAATTGTTCCATCCCCCCATAAAAACGAGTAAAGGTGGCAGCGCCGCCGGTTGTCGTCATATAGCCAGATGTCACCTTTATATCTTCACTGGCATAATGACGTTTATACCCGTCAATCCCCTCTCCGAGATCAATCCGCCGATAACCGAGTTGTTCTGCCCCATCTATCAATGCTTCTAAAAGTTGAATACCCGGCGCGAGTTGATAAAAATCATTATTGTAAGCGACCATCCAACTATGAAATACTTTCCCGTCCGTAAGCCCAAGATCAATGGCAGCTAGCTCATCTCCAAAATATAGAGCATGCATATCGGCACGTAATCCATCAGCGCCGTGTTGCCATAATTTTTTCAAGAGTGTCTCCGCCCATCCCGTCGAAAGCACATCATACTTACCCGTTAGCGCAAATTTTTGCCTTTTCCATACAATAAGCTGGTCAAAGACTTCTTGATCTTTGCAATTGAAAACCGTTCTGATTTCCCCCAAGTCTTCCGCTTTTCGCATACGCCTACGTGTACTTTTTAAATGTCGACGATAACTGGATGACCGTTCTTCACGCCATTTTTCTGCACCGCCTGAAAGGTCCATAACAGTACATTCAACTTGTTCACGCCCAAATATTTTTTGCCCGCTTGGCAAGTTCACAAATGCACTAAACCCAAAAGCACTTATACCTACTTTTTCCATGCAATTTATAATATTAAACTCGGGGTCATTATAAGTTTCTCGAGAGCAAATAATACCCTGATAATCGGTCATAGGAGCGCCAATATTTCGAGCAAATCCGACCTTCCCATTTGCCTTTACATTGGCCTGAAATGGTAAAAAAGCAACAGGGCTAGAGCCACCAGAAATTGCCAACACATATACATCATCACGGATAGTGGCCAACATATTCGTATAGCCAAAATGAAAATACGGGCTGTATAAATCGGCGTTCCCAAAGCAAAAATTTGACCACGCGGTGATTTGTGCGTCTGATAAGGCAGACGGCTTTACAATCTCGGCACAATAGTTTGACACAGCAAAGAACCCTGTTCTGATTAAAGTAACAAATAGGGTAACAGGATTTGGTTAGAACTGCCTTAACGGGCAGGGATAACAGAGCTAATTAAATTTAATGGCAAAGATGTCGTATCTTTGGTCTGGCGAACCACAATTCGTGACTGAATATCCGATACCAGTGAAATAGAAAGAAGGGTTTCGCGTAAAAAAGTATCATAGGTGTGCATATCTTTAGTAACAATTCTCAACATGAAATCAACGGCTCCTGTTACAACAGCACACTGCACGACTTCTGGCATATTCTGCACGGCGCGTTCAAACTTTTCCATATTTACTTTGTTGGGTAGAGCCAATTTCACCGCGACAAACACCTCAAAGTCTAGGCCCAGTTTTTTGCGCGACAAACGTGTCACCCGATGCTTAATAATACCAAGCTCTTCCATGCGCTTAATCCGTCGCCAACATGGTGAGGAAGATAAGCCAACCCTTTCAGATATATCCGCTACGGAAAGAGCTGCATCATTTTGTATCTCTTGCAAAATTTTTGCATCAATATTATCGATTTTTATAGACAAATTATCCTCCGATATCGGGGCTTATAAGAATTATTTCCCTATAATTAAGCAATATACAGAAATTATGCAAACATAAATGCCAATATTTAAGGTAATAATTACCAATTATCGCACATGTGCATATATCACCCCTATCCAATGTACAATTTTTCGGATTAAAACATGACATCCAAGCAAAACAGATCAAAGCTCTTTGTGCCGGAACCGCCTTACCGGCCGGGTGATACTCCTGATTTTTCACACATAAAAATCCCTGCCGAGCATAGTCCCTCACGCCCTGACCCAATGATTGATGCTTATGGAACCCAAGAGCAAGCTACCGGCCTAATTCGAGTGCTCAAGCTTGACGGCACACCGTGCGGTGATTGGGATCCAAAATTAGATGCAGATACATTGCGCGAAGGTCTTCGTCACATGATGCTAACCCGCTGTGTGGACGAACGAATGTTTTCCATGCAACGCCAAGGGAAAATGTCTTTTTATATGAAAAGCACTGGCGAAGAAGCTATCGCCGTCGCATCGGCAATGGCCTTGCGTCCAACCGACATGGTGTTCCCAACTTACCGTCAACAAGGCATATTAATGGCAAGAGGTTGGCCCCTTAAAGAGCTAATGTGCCAATGCCTGTCTAATGCAGGTGATAAATTAGAAGGACGTTCTATTCCTGTCCTTTATTCCGTTCGCGAATTAGGTTTCTTCTCTATATCTGGCAATCTCGGTACACAAATGATCCAAGCGGCTGGCTGGGGTATGGCTTGCGCTTATAAGGGTACTGACGATATTGCCGTCGCCTTTACAGGTGAGGGAGCAACTGCAGAAGGTGATTTTTATTACGCGCTTAATTTTGCGTCGACTTACCGCGCGCCAGTCATCCTTAATGTCGTCAATAACCAATGGGCCATTTCCAGCTTTCAAGGGATTGCAGCTGGACAGAGTAAATCCTTTGCGGCTCGCGGCCTTGCTTTTGGTCTTGCCTCATTACGGGTTGACGGCAATGATTTTTTAGCCGTTTACGCAGCCATTAAATGGGCGACGGAACGCGCGAGAAATGGAGGCGGCGCAACTGTGATTGAACATTTCACCTACCGTAAAGAGGGCCACTCCACCTCTGACGACCCAACCAAGTACCGACCAAAATCAGAGCCGGATGTCTGGCCATTCGGAGACCCCATCGACAGACTTGCCAGCCATTTGGTGACACTCGGAGAATGGGACAAAGAAAGGCATGACGCTTTACATACAGAACTCACCGCCCAAGTCCGTGAAAGCTATAAAGAAGCAGAAGCCCTAGGCACTCTTGCCTCTCCGTCCAAGATTGATCCGGCAAGTATGTTTGAAGAAGTTTTTGAAGACCTACCAGCACATCTCAGACGGCAACGTCAGGAAATGGGAATATAATCATGGCACGTATGAATATGATCGAGGCCATTCGTTCTGCCCTTGATGTAAAATTGAGCCAAGACCCTGATGTGCTGATCTTTGGAGAGGATGTCGGTTATTTTGGCGGTGTATTTCGATGTACAGCCGGCCTACAGGAAAAACATGGTTTGACCCGTGTCTTTGACACACCGATTTCAGAAGGCGGTATTATTGGTGCTGCCGTGGGGATGGCAGCCTATGGCCTACGGCCCGTTGTCGAAATTCAATTTTCTGATTATATCTATCCGGGCTATGATCAAATTTGTTCTGAAGCAGCACGCTTACGCTATCGCTCTGCCGGACAGTTCACAGCCCCTCTCACCATCCGCACTCCCGTTGGTGGCGGCATTCATGGTGGACAAACCCATTCTCAAAGCCCCGAAGCATTATTTACCCATATTGCTGGCTTAAAAACTATCATTCCGTCAAACCCCTATGACGCCAAAGGTCTTTTGATAAAGGCAATTGAGGATAATGATCCGGTGTTATTTTTGGAACCAAAACGCCTCTATAATGGTCTCTTTGACGGTGATCATAATAAGCCCGCCGTAAGTTGGGCTGGGCATGAGCTTGGTGAGGTACCAGAAGGCCATTATACAGTAAACTTCGAAAAAGCACGTTTACTAGAACAAGGCACTGATCTTACCATCATTGCTTATGGGACTATGGTATGGGTTGCACAAGCCGCCGCCAAAGCTGCTGGCATCAATGCAGATATATTAGATTTAAGATCGCTCATTCCTCTCGATCTGGAAAGCATTACAAAATCTGTCAACAAAACCGGTCGATGCCTCGTCTTACATGAAGCCACTCGCACGTCTGGATTTGGAGCGGAATTAATTGCAGAAATACAACAACATTGTTTCTATGCTCTGGAAGCTCCGATTGTACGAGTCACCGGATGGGACACCCCCTATCCTCATGCCCTTGAATGGGAATATTTCCCAGGGATAGAACGCGTACAAACCGCCATACAAACCATCATGGAGGCCTAAAGTGTCTGAATATAAATTCAAAATGCCTGACATTGGTGAAGGTGTAGTGGAAGCTGAAATTACCGCTTGGCACATTAATGTAGGCGACGTTGTGGAAGAAGATGCCCCCGTCGCAGACGCCATGACAGACAAGGCTACCGTGGAACTCACGGCTCCGGTTAGCGGCACCGTCGTCAGTGTCGGCTGCGCAGAAGGAGAAATCATGGCGATCGGTGCCGATCTGGTTGTATTTCAAACTGACGGCGAAATTTCAACACCAAAACCCAAAGAAAAACCTACAAAACCAAAACCTGAAATTAAAAAAGAAGCGCCAAAACCTGTACAAACGTCTACCCCTAAGACTAATGCCCCAGTAGCAGCTTCTTCTGGTGCCAAACCACTTGCCTCTCCAGCTGTTCGAAAAGCAGCCATGGATCAAGATATTGACCTCACACAAGTAACACCAACTGGAAAAGCCGGCCAAATCACCCATAAAGATTTGCAAGCCTTCCAAAAGAACGGACCTACCCTTATCAATCGACTTTACACAAAGAAAACAGGAAGCACAGATATCAAAGTTGTGGGAATGCGCCGTGTTATCTCTAAGCGGATGAGTGCTTCTAAAAAACACATCCCGCATTTTTCCTATGTAGAATCCGTCGATATGACAACATTGGAAGATTTACGTGCTCACCTCAACCTAACACGAAAAGAAGAACAAGCCAAATTGACCCTGATCCCGTTTTTCATGCGTGCCTTGGTCAAAGGCCTTGCCCTTTGGCCTCAATGCAATGCAACATTTGACGATGAAGCGGGTATTATCACCCAACACCACGGCATTCATATCGGTATGGCGGCACAAACTCCTAGCGGCCTTATGGTTCCGGTTCTTAAACATGCGGAAAGCATGGACATCTGGCAAATAGCAGCAGAAATTTCCCGCCTTGGTAATGCGGCTAAATCCGGCACGATTGCGGCTTCTGAACTCAGCGGCGGAACCATTACCCTGACCTCTCTAGGCTTGCTTGGCGGCGTGGTTACCACCCCCGTGATCAACCGCCCTGAAGTTGGTATAATTGGCCCTAATAAGATTGTTGAAACACCCGTTGTAAAAGACGGACAAGTCATCATCCGCAAGATGATGAATATTTCATCGTCTTTTGATCACCGTGTGGTGGATGGCCTACATGCAGCAGAACTCATCCAGTATGTCAAAGGCCTGCTCGAACACCCAGCCACTCTATTTTTGGACTAAACCATGAGCGAACAAATAACATGTAATGTATTAGTCGTCGGCGCCGGCCCTGGCGGCTATGTAGCCGCCATTCGTGCGGGGCAACTTGGCCTTGATACTGTCTTAGTCGAAAGCGATCGGCTGGGCGGTACCTGTCTCATCCGTGGCTGCATTCCATCCAAAGCCCTCATTGAAGCTGCTGAAAAATTTGAGCAAGCCGTTCAGAATGCAAATAAAAGTTCTGAAATTGGGCTTTGCGCAGGCAAGCCAACCCTCGATTTCAAAAAAACCATCACTTGGAAAAACGGGATTACCGACCAGCTCAGCACAGGTGTTTCTGGCTTACTCAAAGCAGCTGGTGTACGGGTTGTTACAGGCTGGGCAATATTTAAAAATGCCAAAACCTGCATGGTAGGCGACATAAAGATATCGACTAAAAATGTTATACTTGCCAATGGATCGACCGAAGTCGCACTTCCCGATCTACCATTTGGTGGAGCAGTTATTTCGTCTACAGATGCACTTGACCTTACAGAAGTTCCCAACAAACTAGCCGTCATTGGAGCTGGATATATAGGCATGGAACTCGGCATTGCTTATGCCAAGCTCGGATCAGAGGTTAGCTTCATTGAAGCCGGGCCACGTATCCTACCAGGGTTTGACAAACGTTTAACTGCCCCCGTAACAAAATGGCTAAAAAGCCGTCAAGTTTCCGTGCACACTAAAAGTTATGCGAAAAAAGTTGCCACAGTAAATGGCAAACATATCCTTACCTATACGGATAAAAATGCCCAAGAGATAAAACTCCAAGCAGATAAAGTCCTAGTCACCGTCGGGCGAAAACCTTGCACACAAGGTTGGGGCCTTGAAAATATGGCGATTGATATGGACGGGCCTTTTATACAAGTGAACAACAAATGCCAAACGTCTATGCGCGGTGTATTTGCCATTGGCGATCTTGTGGGAGAGCCGATGCTTGCCCATAAGGCGAGTGCCCAAGGTGAAATGGTAGCAGAGATATTGGCAGGTCATAAGCGCACATTCAACCCAGCCGCCATTCCTGCCATTTGTTTTAGCGACCCTGAAATTATTAGTGTAGGCATGACACCCGATCAGGCCAAAGAACAAAAAGTTGAAGTGACCGTCGGAAAATTTCCATGGGCGGCAAATGGCCGAGCGCTTACTACAGGAACAGCTGATGGTGGTGGTTTTGTGCGCATTCTTGCCCTTAAATCTACGGGGCGTATTTTAGGTATCCAAGCGGTTGGTCGCCATATTTCCGAGCTTTCTGGAGAGTTCATTCTAGCCATCGAAATGAATGCAACTCTCGAAGATTTAGCAGGAACTATCCATGCACACCCAAGTCTTTCCGAAACAGTCATGGAAGCAGCTTTAGCCGCCTTGGCGCGACCACTGCATTCAACGTAATTTTCCTTGTCTTTCCTCTTGGCAGTGCACAATATTTAGCCTATACGGACGCCCTTACAGTCTAATAGATTGTACCCGTTACAAAAGAGGTGGGGTAGCTCAGCTGGTTAGAGCGCAGGACTCATAATCCTGAGGTCGAGAGTTCAAGTCTCTCTCCCACCACCACCCACCTAGCAATTTGTGACGCCTCAACTAACTCTTACAAACAAGGGCTTTGTCACATTAACTTCATAAAGCTAGTTTATCCGTGATGTTTTTTGTTACTTGGTACCGACGGCAAACCTCGCGATATTCCAATTAGCCATAGCTCTGTTGCTAAGAGTTTTCATTATATTGCGTGAGGTCAGTATGAACGGAGTTTGGTTGGAGGGTAAGTATTTTGTTTTTCCCATTAAATTAATACGGACAACCCGCTAGAAAATTGCTACAAGCTACAAAACGGGGAGTTAGGGCATGCGATTACGCAGTATTACAAAACATGTGCGTGACCAAAATTGGTTCGCGGTGGTCCTGGATTTTTTCATTGTGGTAATTGGTGTGTTTATAGGTTTGCAAGTCTCAAATTGGAACTCAGTGCGTCAACAAGATCAAACCGAGAAAGTCTATATAGAACGCATTCACCAAGACCTTGTCATTAATCAGGATGACCTTACGCAAAGAATTGCCTATTTCTCTCAGGTCAGAACCCATGCCCTTGGCGCACTAGAGGGATTGGATCGCCCACAAAAAACCCTTAATTTACCATTTTTAATCGACATTTACCAAGCTAGCCAACACCTCAGGCGTGAATTAGGGCGCGATACATATGACGAAATTCTGTCTGCTGGAGCAAATAATACGATATCAGATGTCGCAGTGCGTAAGCGTCTCGCCAATTTTTACCGCAGTATTCAAGCCGCTATCGTTACAACGAAAGACGCCACGCCTTACCGTGAACGCATCCGTACCTATATGCCGTACTCTGCCCAAGCTGCGATTCGTAATGTTTGTAATGACATAATATCAACTAGTCCAACAGGGGAGCCAAATATTAAACTGCCCGAAAACTGCAAACCAGTTTTATCTGCTGATGAAATAACGCGCGCCGTTGGAAAAATCATCTCAATAGACATTCGTAATGACCTTGTCCGCCGCATATCCGACTTGGATGGTAAACTCATCGCCTTTGAATTAATGCGCGAACGAGCAGCCCTTCTCGATGAATATATAAAGGATATCCAAAAATGATCCTCCGCAGTTTCACAAAGCATGTAAATGACCAAAACTGGTTCGCTGTATTCTTAGATTTCTTCATCGTCGTCATTGGTGTTTTTGTTGGTTTACAAGTATCCAATTGGAGCCAAGACAAAGCGGATCAACGCCGCGGAAGAGACTATGTAGAACGGCTATCCATTGATATGCGGGAGGATATCAGAACGCGCGGCAACCTCCTCTCCTATTACGATGCTGTTAATGCCAGTGCCGAACGTACCGTCCAACTCTTGAGCAGTCCAATGCCAGACCCCCTGGAGCTCGTTGTCAATGCTTATCGCGCGACAGAGTACGCCACAGATAATGCCACGCGAGCGACTTGGGACGAGGTCATATCTTCTGGTGACATTAGTCTATTGCCACAAGCGGCAGTGGAAAATGGCTTGGCTTCATACTTTAGAGCTAACGGCCCAGAAAATGCGCGGCGAACCATGTTGAATTCAACTTACCGAAAACGCGTACGCCGAACCATTCCACACAAAATTCAGAGTGCAATTCGAAAGGGTTGTGGAGATGTACGCGATGATTTTGGTGGCGTCACCGGATTTAAAACCGAATGCAATTTAGATGTCTCCGATGCAGAATTATCAGAAGCGGCCGACGCATTGCTGAGCGACCCCGAATTACTGCATGATCTCTGGTTTCATTTTTCCAATATATCGTCCGCTCGCGGCGACCTAAATGGTAATGTCGCTCAACTTAAATATATTATCTATATTCTTGAGGGCAACCCGCCGAGTACAGCGTCAAAGGATATTCAATAATGATCCTTCTCCGCCTCATCAAACTCGTAAACGACAAAAATTAGTTCGTCATTCCCTAAGTTTTTTCACTGTTGCCTTGGGTGTGTCTGTCTGATTACAGTTACTGCGGTAAAGTGCAGCGCAGGCGCTGAAGGCGCAGGAACACGGGCTTCTTATTGTTGAATACAGAGTTCTTGGACTTGTTCAGTAATAATTAGATAAGGCAGTGTTCTTCCTGCTCGTTTAAAACAATTCCTTGTTATTGACATAAAATGCCCTGTTAATTTTTTAAGGATTTTGTATACAACACACAGTTTTTACAGGGTTGTAGGCATGATACTGATTCACTGAAGACTGCGCACGCCATCATTCACCTTGAAAATTTGGTGCCTTTATCCTCAGAGAAATACTAATAACCCAAGTTAAGCATGCTTTATAAAATTTGCACTCACAGTGACATTACCAAGATTAACGCAATAGCGCATATGCCTAGAGTTAGGGATTTAACTGAACAGCTAGTCTATTTATCGTACCGTTTCATCATTGTGATGCAGAGGATTCCAACTGAAAACTATTCGCTCGGATCTAATTGCACTAATTATAGGAAAACCTATGCGTAAATTACTAATAACCGTATCTACACTTACACTAGGAGCATTCATGATTACTTCAAACGTTAACGCGACTACTACACAAGGCAATGGCACGTCTTCATGTGCATCAAACCAAACAGGCCAAAAAGGCTCAGTATTATCAGCAGTAGAAAATGGCGATGTCAAGCTTATGGTTAGTCTATCAAAGCGGTTTTTGGCTGTTTCTAGCAGGGGGCCAAAAAATGCCAATGACCCAATGCAAGGCGGAATTTTTAAAATTTGGGATGAAGAAACTATCATTGGGGTTGTTGATACGATAAAAAACCGTAATGAATTGTTGAGACAAGCAAAGTGCTTGTTAAATGAATACTTAGCTATGGGAAAAACGCGATCTGGAATGAAAAATTTTGGTAGAGAAATTAGAGACCTTGATGATTACACTGCTAGATTTGAAAAAGCGATTCCGCTATATATTGAAACTTTACCTGTAGCTTTTGATAAAGCAGCTCAAGAGTTTCGCGCTAAATATAAAAAAGAGCAGTATGGGTTCGAGGAAGCTAAAAGGAAAAATGATAAAAGCAGGCTACAATCCTTTAACAACCCGCATTCTTGGTATCAAAGTTTGAGAAACCAAATGAAAGCGCATATCATGATCTATGAAGCATTTGGTGGTGAGCAGCTCAATGCGATGAAAAAAACTCACACTGATTCACTTTCATACGCTAACACTATTTGCGACGAAATTATTTCTTGGCAAGGTAAGTAAAAAGCAAATAACCCGCGCTAAATACATTCAGTAGAGGCATGTCTTCATAAACAAGGCGAATTGAATAGTTGTCTAGACTAAAATCTAAGTTTTCCGGATGTGTACACCGTAACGCCGGGGGCTGGCACGCCTACTCTTACTTCGTAACTTTCGTCTAGTAAGTTTAAAACACCAAGTTCAAATTGCATGCGTTTGTTCAAAGGTTCCCAGCTCACAATCGCATTAACATTGAAATGTGATCCAAGTTCACGGTTCAATGTGTCTACACTTTTACCAATGTAAATCCCCGTCAACCTTGCACTAATACGTCGTGGATGCGTCCATGTCAGGCCCACCTTGCCTGTTGATTGCGGCACAAAAGGAAGAGCTTGATTTGCACCACCGACTACGGCACCATTCGTATCAGCATATGTATACGTCCCGTTAAGAGCCCAATTGCCCCCAGGCAGGTAATTTGCACTTACACTGAACTGGTTGATATTTCCATCTTTCACAAACACTAACGCATCACGGTCTGGAGTGCTGTAGGAGATATCATCAAAGACCTGATTTTGATACTCTGTAGCAGTAAAAAATTTATTGTTCCACTGGGCGTCCCAACGCAAGATCCGACTCTCGATTGCCGAACGGTCAACGGCAGGTATGAGTGAACCTTTCAGACCAGTTGTATAAAGCGGCGACAGAGTAAATGGCAGGACAGTTCGATTTTCTTTTGTTGCAGCCGCACGGAGCCAATGCCCATTTGTTGGCTCAAATGCTATACCTGCATGGTAGTTTATATGATCTTTATTCTCGGTCACAACTAGACCACCTTGTAACGTATCATTGCTCGTGTTGAGGTAACTCAGTTGCCCTTGTAGGGTGACTTTATCATTGAGTTGATAACGGGTATCCGCATACACACGGGTTTGATTACCGCTGATGTCAGGTAATATATTTGTTTGTGAAGCTAGCACATTGCCAGCAATAGAAATAGTATCGAGAATATTCGTTTGAATTCTCTTTTTCAGAAATATATCCCCGCCAAGCTTATAATCAAATCGTCCTGTATCATGAGCATAATTTCCAGAAAGCAAATACACCTTAGTTTTATAAGACTCTGTAAGTTTATTGAATGTATTAACCGCCGGATTTGCTGTTGGCGTAAAAACAATATCCAAATCATCTTTTGCGTCATAGCCTGCTGCAACCGTGAAGTTTTTCCGGTTAGCAATCCTATGGTTCCAGAGCGCAACCCCAAAGATTTGATCTTCTGCAAAATCATGTTCCCCACCAAAGCGTTGTAAAAAATCCGTTTGATCAATGGAAATATGACGGTCTTCTTTCTTAAATGTTCCATAAAAAGCAAGATTATCAGAAGCAGATATCTCAGTTCCAATATAGCTTTCATAGGAAGAGGAATCACGTGTCACTTCTTGGAAATCATCATGAAAAACAGTAATTTGCCCCTTAAGGCTGTACGCAACTGGCAAATCTTTGCTACCAAAATTTGTGTAATGGCGCCCCTGCAGGCTTGCATTACCGCGTTTAAGGTCGTCGTTGCGACTCGCAATATAAGTGCTACCTAAACTGGCTTCGACAAAGGCTTCTTTCGAGATTTGAAAATCTCTTTCCGCATTTGCAACACCAAGAGGATCTAAAGACACCCCTTGCAAAAAACTGGAAATTTGCTGAATATCATCGCCATTAGAAGGGTTGAAGCTCGTTGTATCTTGTCGAATGCTAAATAACCCAGCTTCTTCATTTAGCACCTGATCGTAATAACTCGTGGCCTCAAAATTATCGAAAACTCTATCCCCGTAATAACGGCCCATTGCCTGTAAATCCATAAACCGGAATGTACGAGACAGGTTACTCCCAGTTTCCCGGTTTTCCGATAGGGTTTCATAAATACCACCGCGAGCTTGAAAACGTCTAAGAGCTTCTTGGGCTCCCGCAATCGCGGCCCCAGTTCGATATTGGTCCAAACCCAGCGCCGTTCTGTACAATGGTGTGAGCGGAGAATTAGGATCAAGCCGATCAACCGCATCTAATTGCTGCTCTGTGAGATCATTTTCACGTTTACGACCATAATTTTCTGCAAGGCGTAGCAAAGCTCGGGAATAACCTGGATTTGCAGCAGAAGCCGCCAAAAATTCTGTTTGCGCCGCGTCCTGATCACCTTTAAGCGCATAAATTTGCCCATAACCTAAGCGAGCAACGGTCAAATTTGGCGCAATCTCGAATGCCAATTCAAGTGCCTGCTTTGCTGCATTCGGTTTGTTTTGATACAAAAATACTTCTGCCTTTTGTACATATAGTTCTGGCTTTAAGGGCGAAACAGCAATCGCGTGGTTAATCGTTTCCAGAGCTTCTTTGTCTGCACGACGTTCAAGATATATTTTGCTAAGAGTGAGAGAAATATCAGCATTATTAGGTGCTAATGTAGCGGCTGTACGCGCATCTTCCAGCGCAAGATCAGGGCGCCCCAAATAATTAGCGCGATACTCTGCGCGCAAACCCAACAATACGGGATCTTGCGGGTATTTGGCTAAGCCCATGCCCAAAGCAGTTTTAATGACGGACTGGTCGCCGGAATACAAACCTATTTTCGCTTTGAGAGCCGCAATATCACTTGATTTTTCTCTGGAAGAGCTTTCTTCATCTAAAATTTGCAAGGCAGTGGAAAAATCACCCTGATACGCAGCTAAGTACGCACGGTTTAATACACCATCCCCTAATGCCAGATGATCATCCTTTGGAATGTA
>JAJRSG010000096.1 GCA_024278915.1 Alphaproteobacteria bacterium | reverse complement strand
CCAAAACCAATGGCGAATTTTGGGTATTTTGGGTGATAAAAACCCGAGTACCGTCACAGGAATTGCACGGCGAGGCGTTCTTAAAATGTCAACGCTGACACGGATGCTAGATCGAATGGAAAGAGATGGACTCGTACAACGTTCCCTCTGGAAAGAAGATAAACGCGTTGTGCAAGTGAAAATCACAGCAAAGGGCAAACGAGCATTAGATAAAATCCTTGCTGTCGCCGCCAATGTTTACAAAAAATCCTTTGAGGGCATCTCAGATGCGGAAGCAAAACGGCTTATGAAGACGCTAGCAAAAATGCGTGATAATTTGAACCGCTCTCCTTTTGTCGGCAAGCCCTAACAACTATGTGGAAACCACCTCAACGCATCCGACATGAGACTAACCCGGGAAGCTGGCCAAGCGCAGCAACGGCTAAAAAATCCGCCCTATTCTCTCCGCTTGATAGTGGCAATATGCACATCCAAACGCGTAGTTGGATACCTGCGATGGTACCATGGCGCGCAGCGCTTAATGGTGATGTCACCGATGATGTGATTAATTGGTACGCACGTTTTGCCGAAGGAAAGCCCGGTGCAATTGTCATTGAGGCAACGGGTATTCGTGATATCCCCTCTGGTCCGCTCCTGCGAATTAGCCACGATAGATACATTGACGGCCTTAAACAAATCGTAGAGAGCGTCAAAAAAGCAAGCAATGGCGAGACTAAGCTTTACATACAACTTATTGACTTTCTATCCCTCCGTCGCCGCCCAACAAAAGAAAAATACTTCCTACAACATTTGCGAATTACTAGCGCCCACAGCAAAGCCGTTAACATTGATCTTCTAGATGAAAATGGTATTCGTGATGCCCTCTTGGCTCTTGATGATGAGGATTTAAAAATTATTCTCACACCTCGAGAATACGAATCTTATCAACGAGGCCACCGCGAGCGGGTTACAGATACAAATTTTCCACACATACAAGAATTGCCCCAAACCCTACCCGCATTATTTGCCGAAGCCGCAAGGCGGGCCAAGCAAGCTGGGTTTGACGGAATTGAACTTCACTATGCCCACGCCTATACCATGGCATCTTTCATGTCCAAATTAAACACTCGTACCGACGGATATGGAGGCAGCCTTGAAAAACGCGCCCGCCTCCCGTTGGATGTTTATCACGCAGTTCGTAGTACCGTTGGGGGAAAATTTGTAGTGGGGTGCCGCATGTTAAGCGATGAATGTATTGATGGGGGAAGTAATACAGAAGACGCCACTTATTTTGCCATTCAATTTGCATCAGCAGGAATGGATTTCATCTCATTGTCCCGTGGCGGAAAATTTGAAGATGCGGCCCGCCCCGCAAACAAACAAGCAATCTACCCCTATACAGGTCGTAGCGGTTATGAGTGTATGCCACATTTTATTTCCGACGAACAAGGCCCCTTTGGACGGAACATTAAACCAACGGCAACTATCCGTTCTGCCTTGCATTCAGCCGGCTACAAAACCCCAATTGTAATTGCTGGCGGCATACATAGCTTTGAACAAGCAGAAACACTCTTACAAAATGACCAAGCAGACATCATTGGCATGGCACGACAAAGCCTCGCAGATCCGGACTGGTTCCTAAAAGTCAGAACAGGAAACGGCGCAGCCGTTCGTACATGCAAATACACTAATTACTGTGAAGGCCTTGATCAAAAGCACAAAGTTGTAACATGCCAACTTTGGGACCGACTAGATATGGACTTACCGGGAACATTGCGAACGCCAGACGGAAAGCGACGCCTTACCGCCCCCCCATGGGGAGCTAATCATGAAAGCAATTAGCCTATTCATTTGCCATCATATTTATTCAAGGTCATTCCCGATACAACATAGCCAATCACAGTTTTAAAATGCATCAACACTTTCATATTCAAAAAAATTATTTTCTATCTCACAGCGTAGGCTGCTTGCTGAGAACCACCCCTGACTTTGTACAAAAAGCATTCTTT
>JAJRSG010000095.1 GCA_024278915.1 Alphaproteobacteria bacterium | reverse complement strand
GCGAAAACAGGCGTAGTGTGTACATACTGCGTACACGGGGCCAATGGGTGGAATCGCCAGAACGCGTAGGCCTTTGTGTTTAAAGAGAAAAATTGGTGCACCCGTCGCGATTCGAACGCGAGACCTCTGCCTTCGGAGGGCCAAGGAATGCGATATCTAGAGATTTCTTGAGGTTGTCTACACATCCTTAATTTTGTTGATTTATTGGGTAAAGTAGTGTTTATATAGGTTACGAACCTACTTGCCAGCCTTTCTCTATTACCTGAATTTACTCAATTATTGATACCTATGTGATACCTGTTAGAAAAATGAACAAAGAACGCCTCACAAAGACTGCCGTCGACAGGCTAAGCCCCACCGGAGTGGAATACGTGACTTGGTGTGGAAAGTTGTCTGGGTTTGGCTGCCGTGTTTGGCCAACTGGTAAGAAGGTATTCATCATTCAGTTTCGGGTTGCTGGGCGTTTGACGAAAAAGACCCTTGGAACCTTTGGAACGATCACAGTTGAGCAAGCGAGGAAAGAAGCCGAAAGGTATCTGGCGGCTGCGCAGCTTGGGCATGATCTTGTCGCGGACGAAAGAAAGATGAAGGCCGAACTAACCGTATCTCAGCTTTGCGACGAGTATATCAAACTGGGAATGGGTCAGAAAAAACCATCAACCATTGCAACCGATCTTGGGCGCATTGATGCACATATTCGCCCCCTTTTAGGGAAGAAGCGTATCAGCAGCGTGGCTAGATCAGATATTGAAAGGTTTTTGAATGACGTTGCTATTGGCAAGACAGCCAGAGACATTCGAACCAAAAAAGGTCGTTCTATTGTTAAGGGTGGTAAAGGCACCGCAACACGCACTGTTAGACTTTTGGGTGGTATATTCACCTATGCAGTTGATCGAGGTTATATCGAGAAAAACCCAAAATCTGGTGTGAAGCTTTTCAAGGATAATAGTGGTGAAAAATTCCTTTCTGACGATGAAATGCAGCGACTTGGAAAAGCGTTAAATGAAGCCGAAACCAAAGGGTTACCTTGGGATACCAATTCAGAATCCAGCACCAAACGCAGGCCAAAAGACAAGGCAGAAATGTATGAAGTCATGTCGCCTCACGTTACCGGAGCGATCCGGCTACTTTTGTTGACAGGGTGCAGGTTGCGGGAAGTGTTGCATCTAAGGTGGAGCGAGGTTGATTTTGAACACGGAATCTTAAACCTCCCGGACAGCAAAACAGGACAAAAAAAGGTCTACTTGTCAGAAGGTGCCATTGATGTGCTGCAATCACTCCCCAGAACAGGAACATTCGTCATTTATGGTTCCAGACCTGATAAACCACGCGCCGATCTCAAAAGACCTTGGAAACGCATCTGTGACCGCGCAGGATTAAACGGGGTTAGGTTACATGACTTGCGCCACACATTTGCATCGAATGCAGTATCTCACGGCATGAGCTTGCCAATGATAGGGGCGCTGCTAGGGCATAGATCAACCAGCACGACTGCCAGATATGCGCATATTGCCGAAAGTCCCCTTAAGCGTGCGCTTGATGAGATGAGCCAGCCCATGACCAAGGCTATTTCTAAGTCATCAGCAACGAGCGATTAAAGTTCCATCACGACAACGTGATCCAATAATTTTCTCTGAAAATCCAGCTCACGGTATCTACAACAGCCCCAGAATGGCTGGTGGCGAAATCAGGAGAACGACCAAATGGATCAACATCCAATATCAGCAAGAGAAGCAATAACCTACCTCAAATCATTTTGCGGCTGCAATTACAGCAGCGCATATCTCGCCAAATTGCGGTGCGTTGGCGGAGGTCCAATCTTTACCAAGATTGGATCGAGCATTTTTTATTACCCCACCGACCTTGATAGCTGGATTAGAGAAAACACCACACGAAGGATGAAATCCACATCATCAGTGGCAGAGCATGGAGAGGAATACTCCCATGAAGAGCTTGCTGACAATGGTTGGGTGAGCATGGAGTAATGCAATGATTACAATAACTTATGCGAAATTAAAAGTTGACACCACCTGTGGGTCTGGTTTAATAGTAGAGGTGAAGGCAACCCTGCCTCACCATGATGAAAACCTAGTTAAAGGACTTATGTCATGGATCAAGATACAGACAACTTCATTCTCATTCCCGCGAAATCTGGAGGTGGTGCTCTTTTGCGGCGCAGCCAAATTGCAGGTGGCCGTGCAAATGGCAATGAGGGCGCAATCATCTACTTGGCGTGCGGCCCATCGGTCTACACAACGGCTACAATCCCACAAATTGCAAGTTACTTGCGGGCTGAAATCGCAGAAATACGTTAAGGCCAACTTTCATTGTATCCACCGTGCACCGCTGCCAAAGCCAGTTGGTGCACGGCTATTTGTGGAGGGAGTGTCATGAAAGAAAGATTGAACCCGACCAAAGAGCAAGCACTACGCCGCGTCCGACGCCCTCCATCCAACATACAAGACCAACGTCGAAAGAATGATGCCTATTGGGCGTTGCGGCTTCAAGGGTTTCCAAATTCAGCAGCAATACGAGTTTTCAGGGATGTACCACCATCATATTCTTGGCAGGAAAGGGAAACATCGGGTGAATATCTCGATGACCTTGATCCGTCAGAAATACTTTTTGCAGATTGCACAAACTTCAGTTATTTGGAGGTGCTTGTGCGCCCCGAATTGACAGAAGAAGCTGTTGCGGAAGCTCAACCTCGTGACTCGGAATATACCATTTGGCATGGTGGCCTTCCAGGATTTGGCCTTCGTGTTCGCCCAACTGGCTACAAGTGTTACATTCTGATGTACCGGATAGAAGGGACACGCAAACAAGGGAGGCTTACAATCGGACGCCCAAGCTTGATTGACTTGGAGCAAGCAACGATAACGGCACGAGAGATGCGGATTTTGGCGATGGCTGGACTTGATCCGAAGAAGCCGAGCAATGAAAAAGGCAAAGGTTAAAACTGACCCAAGTTGCGTCATGGCCAGTTTCTCCCCTGTTTCCCCAAATTATTTGAGGAAACAGGGGTATGGATTTTGGTGTCCAAATGAACGAAGCCCTCCCCCGAACTCCCTACTTTAGCGAAACAATTTAGCGAAACACAGGCAACTCATGCGAAACAAATCCTAATTTTACATTGGGTTGCATCGTCAGCAGAGTATTCAACAACGAATGGTTTTGTTGTTGAATGCTTTCTGGTAGCCTTACAATTAATATTCATGCAGATCATTAGCGGTTTAATAAAGCGCCTGCGCAAACATATTGGTTACGACATATGAAATTTGATGTTCTTGGCAGAATTAGCAACATGGGATTGCCTGACGGAAAGCTTGCTATTCTCTATTCGGTTTATGAAGCTGTAAGTAATTCCGTCCATTCCATTGAGGCGCAATTCAAATCCGAAGCCCCTACAAAGGGAAAAATTTTCGTTAGCGTTGATACTGATGATGACGCATTTATCGAAAGGATTTCGATATCTGATAATGGAACAGGGTTTACTCCGAAGAACCTTGATGCTTTCGATACCAGCGACAGCAGGTTCAAAGCTTCAATTGGCGGAAAGGGCGTTGGGCGGCTTATCTGGCTCAAAGTGTTCAGAACAATAAGGGTTAGCAGCGCCTACTTAGGCGATGGAACAAAGAAATCTATTCATTTTAATTTTGTGCCTGAACAAGAGGATTCCATTCAAGACATTGATCGCGACAAGGATTACGAGCACCCCCATGGGGCAACGGTATTCCTTGATAATATGCGGGAAGGGCAGAAAGAAAAGGTGCGGAAAGTATCTTTTTTACGCGACCTCGCATTGCACTTTTTTTCGTATTTCATGGCTAAATCGATGCCAAATATCTGGGTCGTTTATAATGGGGAAAAAAGTAATCTGGCCGACTTTATTGAAGGTAAAGTTGACGAGCCAGTGACCGTACCGATTAACATTGAAATTGATGGTCACAGATACGAAATGACAATGTCCCATATGTATGTCGACTCAACTATTTCAAAGGAGTTGAAGAATTCGATTCTTCTTACGGCCCATCACCGATTAGTTGGTGATCCCATTTCTGTGGCGAGAAAGTATGCCCTCAATGAATTGGAAGGCCGCAAAGCCTATGTAGGCTTGGCCTCTGGGCCGTTCTTGAATGAACGCGTGGATCAAGAAAGATTAAGTTTTAGGTTAAACAAAGGCCAAGAAAGTGCATTACATGATGCTCTATTGAAAAGTTCTGCGCAGTTTTTAGAAGACCATATTGGGAAGTTGCGAGGGAAGCAAAAGATCACAATCGGTGCACTTCTTGCTGAACATCCCCAACTATCGGCGCAGATCAAAAACTTGGACGACTATGTTTCTAAATTGTCTCCGGGCATGGATGAAGAACAAATTGGCGAGAACCTATTTACGCTGTTGTACCGTGATGAGCGCAAAATATCGAAAAAAATCCGTGACTTTGCTGAAATTGAGCAACTTGACGATACGGCCAAACAAGAAGCTGAAAAAGTGCTGGAGCGCGTTAGTGATCAAGCAAAAAATAGATTGGCTGAACTTGTTGTCAAGCGCAGGCAGGTGCTGACACTTGCGAGAAGCTTTTTAAGATACCGAGATGATGGAAAAGACGCATATCATTACGAAAAAGCAATTCATGAGCTAATTTGCCCGATGGGCGAAATGTTGACGGCAGAAGAATATTCTCGACACAACCTTTGGATTGTTGATGATTTGCTTGCCTACTATCAGTTTTTTGCTTCCGACAAGCAAATACGAGTGATTGCAAAGGATTCCGAAAGTCAAAAAGAACCCGATATTGTATTCTTCAATCCACTAGGATTTAGGCGCGAAGGAACCAATGATCCAGTCGTATTGGTCGAATTTAAGCGGCCAGGTGATGAAAGGCCCAGTAAAGACCCCGTAGATCAAGTCCTTGAATATATTGAAAAGCTTAAGAGCAAGACGGTGAGGGATATACACGGCGAGGTGGTTTCAGAAATTAGAAAGGATACGCCATTTGAGTGTTATATTGTATGTGATCTTACGGAAGGGACACGGAAGATACTGTCAAGATCGTTAGCCCCCTATGCAACTCCAGATGGCGAAGGATATTTCGGTTTTGCGCCAAACCACAAAGCTACAATTCACGTCATATCCTTCAAAAAAATGCTCCGTGACGCTGAGCTGCGAAACGAAGTGTTTTTTAGGAAACTCGGCTTGACCAACACAAGATCATGAAATATCCCCCTGTCTTGGCCAGTTTCCCCACCGTTTCCCCGACGATATTGGGCGAACTTGCAATGCAAATCCACTTTAGATTCGATGCGCCGATTTAGTATGTAAGTGATGAGGAATGATGCAAAAGGCATCATCTGCTATATGCTGCGTACACCCTCGTCGTGAGACAAGCTTACCCATGTGTCGGCCCTTACGATGCGCAGGCCAGAGCGCATGACCGAGCTTGGATGACAGCTTTATGATACGAAAACCGTAGATCACTAAGAAAGACAAAAGTTAGCAATCAAATTACTTTTCAATATCATATGATTGAGAGTGAAGAAGAATAAAGAAGTTTTCAGGAAGAGTTTGGCTGGTTTGCCCCATTGGATTTGGAGTAGATGAGTGCTGAATAGCTGGAGAGATGTGTATGCTGTCAAGAGGGATGGAAACTTCTTGACTACAATATGTTCTTGCGGCACTACATAACGTACGTGGTCAAACTTGTGTCTATCAGGAACATATCGTTCCTATGGATATATTTGCAAATAGGCTGCGGGAACGCGCAAAGCAACTGGGCATTTCAAATGCCGAGGCTGCTAGACGAGTTGGATTAGATGAACGGCGGTATGCACATTACGCATCCGGTAGGCGAGAGCCAGATTTAGCAACGCTTGTGAATATTGCGGAAATACTTGGGACTGATCCTAATTGGTTATTGGGAGTGCTGCCAAGAAACGTGAACGACAAAGCTAAAGCTGGCCTGATTGAGCGGTTCTCAAATTCTGCAACAGGCATGACCATAGATGAGCTTGAACTTTGCATTATACAAGCCGAAGCCCTATCTGCTCGTAGAAATAGGGATGTAAGCTAGAAGGAATAGAATGAAGAAATGCATGATTGCAGCAGCTATGATTTCAATGGCTACGCATGCTGCCGCCGATACTGTCGGAGATGCCCAGCAACTTTTGGAAATGTGGGCACCAGTAAATATTACTCTTTCTGATAATACGCTGACTGTAGTTCTGCCCCAACGCAGAATTACAACGGAAATCTATTTGGCAGTTATTCAAACAGGTATTTGTTTCGCACCCTTGTATGGCATGGATATGCAAAAGGTTGAGCAGATCGAAATACTCAATCAGTTTTCAGCCCAAGGGTTTGTGTATGAAAAAGGGATCGAAGATTGCGAAGCGTACAACATCTTACCAGCAAACGATAAATCTACGGAAATTCAAATCTTAGGGAACACGCATGGCTATCCTTGAACTTAGAGAGTTGAGCATTTGTCGAACCAAGCGATCAAAATCGCTCCTATTCCCGCTCGCCACTACAATAATCATGGGATTAGCCACTAATGCCATCGCGCGTGATTTAACTGAACTTGAGCGTGATCAGATTATAGAAATTGTTAAGCAGGACTTACGCGATCCATTTTCCCCAGTGTTTGAGTGGCCAACGGCTAACATTCCAGAAACAGGTAAGGATTTCGTCGAATACTGCGAATGGGTAAACGCCAAGAACGCATACGGCGCATATGCGGGTTTCGAGTCTTTTACGGTATGGCTTGTTATCCAAGAGAATGAAATCACCACAATTACAATTCCTTCTGGACTGGGATCAAATGGCGTACCAAGTTTTGATGAGCTTTGCGTAGAAGGTGGGTTTGGGCGCCCGTAAAGCGTAACCAGCCGCTAGAGGCCGCCTTATTTTCCGGTTTTCCCGCATTTATGATCCGTCTTTAACGACGTCGTTATGGACGTGTTTTATTGGGGAGCGGGTTATGCGGGGTGAAATTCTTGTTGGCGTGGAG
>JAJRSG010000094.1 GCA_024278915.1 Alphaproteobacteria bacterium | reverse complement strand
TGACAGCTTCGAAGTGACGCTGAAATTTGGCGGCGTTCCCAAATATTTATCCGTTCCCTATCTGGCGATCACCCGTTTCCACGATCCAAGCGTCGGCTTTGCCATGCAGTTTGATCCACCAGAGGAAATGCAAGACAATGCCGCCACAACGCCGACGCTAGCGCGTCTTAAGCCAGAGCCAAAATCGAAAAAGAAAAAAGAGAAGCCGAGCAAGGCAAAGGCCAAAGCAAAGACAGCTAAAAAATCCGAGAACCAACCTACGGAAGAAACACCGTCTACTGACGAAAAACCTGACGAGAACAAAGTTGTCAGCCTAGACGCTTTTCGAAAAAAATAACCACCTTACACACATAGGGGCTACACATGAGCAAGCAAGCAAACCATTCACTGCGGGTTGAATCCGATAGCTTTGGCAAATTAAAAGTCCCTGCGGACAAATATTACGGCGCGCAAACAGCCCGTTCTTTGATAAATTTTCCGATTGGCATCGAAACCATGCCAAATGCTGTGATCCGCGCACTTGGCATTGTCAAACGCTCTGCTGCGCTTGCCAATAAATCGCTCAAAAACCTTGATGCCAAGCGGACAAAAGCCATTGTTAGGGCAGCTTCAGAAGTGGCAGAAGGCAAATTGGATGATAATTTCCCCCTGTCAATTTGGCAAACGGGATCAGGAACCCAATCCAACATGAACGCCAATGAAGTAATCGCCAATCGCGCCATCGAAATCATGGGCGGCAAAATTGGCTCCAAAGACCCCGTTCATCCCAATGACCATGTGAACAGAAGCCAGTCTTCCAATGACGTATTTCCAACCGCCATGCACATTGCAGCCGCAGAAGAAATTCACCATAATCTTCTGCCTGCCCTGCAAGTTTTGCGCAATGCACTCAATGACAAATCTCAGGAGTTTAAGAAAATCATTAAGATTGGTCGCACCCATACGCAAGACGCGACCCCTGTAACCCTTGGCCAAGAATTTTCGGGTTATGTGGCACAAATCGACAATGGCATTCGGCGAGTTAAGGCTGGCCTGAAAGAACTCATGCCCCTCGCCCAAGGCGGCACTGCCGTCGGCACGGGCCTAAACGCTAAACCCGGCTTTGCCAAAGCATTTGCGGACGAGGTGGCAGCCTACACCAAATTACCATTTAAAACCGCACCGAATAAATTTGAATCCCTTGCAGCTCACGATGCATTTGTCTCGGCCCACGGCGCCCTGAATACGGTGGCCGCCAGCCTGTATAAAATATCAAACGATATACGATTTCTAGGTTCCGGCCCCCGTTCTGGCCTCGGCGAAATTAGCCTACCTGCAAATGAGCCGGGTTCTTCCATTATGCCAGGCAAGGTTAATCCGACCCAAGTAGAAGCCATGACAATGGTTTGCACACAAGTTATGGGCAATAATACCACGATGAGCATGGCCGGTAGTCAGGGGCATTTTGAACTCAATGTCTACAAACCTGTTATGGTTTACAATATGATCCAGTCGGTTCGCTTGTTATCAGATGCTTGTAATAGTTTTGCGCAAAGATGCGTCTCCGGCATCACAGCCAATGAAGACCAAATCAAAGCACTCCTTGACCGCTCACTCATGTTGGTGACGGCACTTGCCCCAAGTATCGGTTATGACAACGCAACCAAAGTTGCCAAAACCGCGCACAAAAATGGTACGACTTTGCGCGTAGAGGCCGTACGCCTTGGCTTTGTAACCGAGAAAGAATTTGATAAAGTCGTTCGCCCCGAATTGATGATAAAGCCTAGGTAGTCAAGATGAGTAGTGATAATATTATTCATTTCAAGACAGCGAAAAAACATGCATCTTACGCAAAGAAAAAGTAACAAGCATCTGAAAATAGGGTTAAATTTGGAAAAGCTAAGGCAGAAAAATCCAAAAATACCTTTGATAATAACAAAGCAAAAACCCATCTTGATAGCCATAAAATAGACGATGCATAAAGGACGACAAAAACGCTCTCTCTCCATTCATGGGCACCGAACTTCAATTTCACTTGAACCTGAATTTTGGGCTGTATTGGACGAAGCCGCGGCCGGTGTTTCCCTTGCCAGTTTTATTACCTCCCTAGATGACAAACGCACAGCACAAGACAGCAACTATGGCCTCGCCGCCTATTTGCGCCTCTGGGTACTACGGTATATTCAACGAAAAATCTAATTGGCAATCGGAACATGTTTGCCTTATGTTCCCCCCATGTCTCAAACTGATTCGATGTCGATTTCCGAGCGTGCGCGTGCCTCTATGTTGGCCGGAAGGGCGCGCCCATATCTCGAAGGATTAAACCCTGAACAAAAAGACGCCGTAGAACATTTGGATGGGCCCATTTTGGTACTAGCAGGGGCCGGCACCGGCAAAACAAGGGTGCTGACCTGTCGCCTCGCCCATATATTGTCGAGGGGCAAGGCTTATCCCTCTCAAATTCTATCTGTAACCTTTACCAATAAATCCGCGCGAGAAATGCGAGAGCGGGTTGGCTCCTTAATCGGTACCGAGGTCGAAGGCTTGCCGTGGCTCGGCACTTTCCATTCCATAGCCGCCAAAATCCTGCGGATCCATGCTGAATTGGTCGGCCTCAAATCGGCCTTTACGATTTTGGACACGGATGATCAACTTCGCCTGTTAAAACAAATCCTCAAAGCCGAAGGTATTGACGAGAAACGCTGGACACCGCGCCACCTTGCCCATTTAATTGACGGTTGGAAGAACAAGGGTAAAACACCTGACAAATTATCAGCCGGAGACGGATACGGGTTCGCAGGCGGCAAGGGCAAACACCTCTATGCTATTTATCAAGACCGCCTCAAAACGCTCAACGCCTGTGATTTTGGCGATTTATTGTTACACAACCTGACCATTTTCCAAAAATACCCTGATGTATTGGCTAAATATCACAGTAAATTTAAATATCTATTGGTGGACGAGTATCAAGATACCAATGTCTGTCAATATCTATGGCTTCGCCTACTGGCCCAAGGATCCAAAAACCTTTGCGTCGTAGGCGATGACGACCAATCCATCTATGGATGGCGTGGGGCAGAAGTTGATAATATTTTGCGCTTCGAGAAAGACTTTCCGGGAGCGAAAGTTGTTCGTTTGGAACGGAACTATCGTTCATCCGAACATATTTTGGCCTGCGCATCTGGCTTGATTTCTGCCAATCAGGACAGGCTTGGCAAAACCCTCTGGACGGAAGAGGAAGGCGGCGAAAAAGTCGTTGTTTCCGGCGTTTGGGACGGCGCGGCAGAAGCCCGCGTTATTTGCGGTGAAATCGAAAACTGGAAGAGTTTAGGCCGTTCCTATGATGACTGCGCCGTGTTGGTACGGGCATCTCGTCAAATGCGCAGTTTTGAAGAGCGTTTTATCATGCTGGGCCTTCCCTACCGTGTCATTGGTGGCCCCCGCTTTTTCGAACGCGCCGAAATTCGTGATGCCCACGCTTACCTTCGCTTGGTACGCTCTGAAACCGATGATCTGGCTTTTGAACGCATCGTCAATACACCTAAGCGAGGTATTGGCGCGACCAGTGTGCAAAAGTTACAAATGGCCGCAAGAGCCATGGGGGTTAGCCTTGAGAAGGCAACGCGGCAAATCATCAAAACCGACGAAATTCGGGGTAAAGCCCGTTCTTCATTACGCGCATTTTTACTGGACGTAGATCGCTGGCGCCAAGACATGCGTACCATGTCACACACTGAACTGTCTGAGAAAATTCTGGACGAAAGCGGTTACACGCAAATGTGGCGCGAAGACAAAAGCCCAAAAGCGGAAGGCCGCCTTGAAAACCTGAAAGAACTTATCCAGGCCATGGGCGAATTTGATACACTCGATGCCTATATGGAACATATCTCTTTGGTACTCGACGCCGAAACAGGAGAGGCCGAAGAAGAGATCAGTCTAATGACCCTACACGCCGCCAAGGGATTGGAATTTCCACTTGTCTTTCTTCCCGGATGGGAAGACGGCACCTTCCCGTCACAAAAATCCTTGGATGAAAACGGTATGGCTGGACTCGAAGAAGAACGCCGCCTCGCCTATGTAGGCATTACCCGTGCCAGAGAGCGTGCCGAAATATATTTCGCCGCCAACCGCCAGATTTATGGCCAATGGCAAAGTGCCCTACCCTCCAGATTTATCGATGAATTGCCAACTGAGCATGTGGATGTAAAATCAGAAACCGGATATTTCGAACAACAAAATACTGGATATGGCGGTAGCGCCCAAGGTATCAGTGAAAGAGGCTTCGTCGAAAGTTTCGACACGCATGTTTCCCGCAGTTCTTCTTCCCCCGGTTGGAACCGCTACCAACAAAACAAATCCCGCACCATCGAAGGCACCGCTACCCGCAAACCCGTGAAGAATAAAGGGGCAAACTTTACTGTCGGGGAACGCATCTTCCACCAAAAATTCGGCTACGGAAAAATCACCAGTGCAGACGGTAACAAATTAGACGTCGCCTTTGAGAAAGCGGGAAGAAAAAAAGTGCTGGATGGCTTTGTAGAGAAAGTTTAAACAAGGGAATGAAAATGCGAGTTCTAGACCGAATAATCATGGTTAGTATTAGTTTATCCGGTTTCATCTTGTTAGTTTCCGCTAGTGCATTCACGCATATGATTTTATCTGAAACGAATGAAGGTGACGTCATTGCCAATGGCGAGGCTCTTTATTTTGTCCAGTTTATGAAACACATGTTCATATGGGGCGTTAATTACATCACCATCAGTAGCTGGCTCGGCATAGCCGCCATCCTCACGCCCCTCATTTTTTACATTGCAAAACGCAAAACCAATGAGGAAAAACGCCAGTAGCGAAGCATAACGTCCCCCTCACCTCAATGTCATCCCAGACTTAATATGGGATGACAATGCAATTAACGATACAAGAATTACCAAAAGAGATTTTTCGGAATTTAGGTTACTGTCACCGTAATTTCCAAAACAAGCAAGACACAACGAAACATCATAACAACAGGTGCGAGAATTCGCACCTGCCTTTTCGACGACGAGAGCGTGTAATGAATAAGTTCAGAGCGGAGAAATCACTGCAGAAGTTCGTGTCAATCCACGCCCAGTTACACAATCACTTTAATCACGAAAGACACTTAAACCGTAGAGAACATTTTCAAGAAATGCCGAGATCAAGCACTAGTCGAGTGGAGGAAGATCGCGGCTTAAATTAGGGTATTAACGGCATCTTAAATTTGTGCGGTTTTAATCTGACAATGGCAGGGAGTATCATCATCAGGCGTAATTATTAGAGGATATTTACAATCGAGCAGTCGAACAGTAACGACAGCTTTTCCAGTGTACGGGGAGTAAGTTAAAGTGTATACAGAACTACTTACATCACAATTGAGAGACGAGATATGGAGTCTTGGCCCTATAGAGCTTACCCTCAAAGGAGCTGGAATTATATCTGGTTGGAGGGAAGACGAATTCCGAAACGACCCTTTTTTTTTCTGGTGGCGCTCAATTGCCTGGCGCGGGTGAAAAGCTAGGAGCTGCTGTTGGCACGGGAATAAACTTAGGTGCGGTAGCGGCTCAAACTGAACGACAAACCACATGTACAAATGATAAGTACTAGTTATGAAAAGTAAGAGAGCAAAAACGATTTTCATAAATAGTATCTTGTATTTGACCTTATTCGTTGTTGGCGTCTATTTTCCTCCAAAAATACTAGGTATTGAGGACCCAATGTTTGCGATTGGAATTGGCATTTTCTTATTGTTGGTAGGGGCCGTTGGTTTTATACAAGGCTATATAAAAAAATAACACTACGAAGAAAGTAATAAACCTATCACGGAGAGGGAGGCGCATATGATACGAGAGGCAATGTTACCCAATTGGGCGGTTTGTTCTTCACCTAGGACATGTACGATCAACCGACCTATATCAGCGGCACAGCGAGTGGCACTCTGATCCACATTGACCAAGTTACCGATGGCAAGAAAACCGATTACATCGGCAAGGTAAATTACGGTGACAGTAACCGAAACTATTCCTAGTGCTCAACAACCTTATCCACGCCCTCCAAACTTAATTTATAGTGGCCTAGTTCCTTCGTCACAGGCGTCAGGCTAGTGTAGGTTTGAGGCGGGGGAAGGTGTCTGCGTTTATGTGTTGGAGGTTTACATGCCAATATATCAGCGTCGCTGCGAGAGCTCAGAGGGCCGTGGCGGGAGATGTGTAAGTTTAAACACGTTTCTGAACAAATAAAAAAAGATATCACCGCGTGGCTTTGGCCTTGCGAAACATTTTTCATCACCCCACGGTATCCGGCAATGTCGGGGCCACGCGGACAAGCCTTACCTAAAGGGCTTAAGATTAAAGCAAACCGCCAATTCGTGAGGATGTGGCGCTTTAGGTGTTGCAAATTTTAACTTTTATCTCTTGAGGAACGAAATGCCCCGAATTCACTTTCATACAAATCTTGACATTGCTCTCAAGCAAAACAAGCTCGCGCAGGAAAATATAAAACTTGCCAAACTAAAAGAAGAAATGGCCAAAGAAAAAATATCATCTGCGCCGAAAAAACACACACCGTATGACGAAATACCACCACCTAATGATGAAGAAATGGCCATCATACAAGAAAGGCTAAAGGCGCAGTTCGAAGGTTTACGGGCTTGCGAACAATGGGAGAAACGAGAACGTTTGCTCTCTTATGTAGATGACTGGCCGTAAATATTTTATACCAGTTTACGAACGAAAACTATGAGAGAAAATATCAACATCGTGCCAACCAGCAAGGTCAAGTTCAGCGCGGGTTGGTAGGAATTCAAAACAGGCTTTGGCGAGATGCATCCGGTCTTCACGCATCAATCGAGCCGTTAAAATCCGTTGTAACTGGTGTAAATACAAAACATCAGAGGCTGCATATGAGAGTTGCGCTTGGCTTAGACTGTCGCTCGCCCAATCAGAGCTCTGTTGTTGCTTGGAAAGGTCAACATTCAGAAGTTCTTTACACAAGTTTTTAAGGCCATGTCCATCCGTATATGTCCGTACCAAACCAGAAGCAATTTTTGTGCAATATACAGGTGTAATATCCACACCCAAATCCCGTTTCATCACAGCAACATCAAAGCGGGCAAAGTGGAATATTTTCTCCACGTCTGTATCGCTCATCAAGGCTTTTAAATTAGGGCAATCATAAGATGACCGATCCACTTGCACAATATGGGCATCCCCGTCACCTGCGGAAAGTTGCACCAAACACAGTTTATCACGCACCATGGACAGGCCTTGGGTTTCCGTATCCACGGCCACGGATTTACCGAAACTTATATTTTCGGGCAAGTCGCCCTTATGAAGATGTATGGTCATATGATTTCCTTTGTGCACGGTTTACACACCCGAAGGCAAAAATACAAATCATTATCACGCCCCATGTCACATCCTCTGTGACAACAAGAAAATTAACCATCGGGGTTCGCCAAAAAGGGGAACTCGCTTGTAAAACACATACAAAATATGGTGATTTACGCGCCAGTATTGGAGAAATATCATGAGTATTACGAATCTGTCTGCAACAGCATTTGCAATCAGCTTTGCCGCCACCGCTTATCTGTTCACTGGCACAGCCGCTTTCGCCGCTTGTAATCAAAATGGATGTAACACGAGCACTTCATATGGTTCGACATTCGGCACAAGCACCAATTGCCCTGTCGGAACAAAGCCGTCCACGGATGGAACATGCCGAATGACACAATCAGACGCTCGTTTCTACGGTGTAAATAACACGGTTCGCTCGTCCTACGCACGCACCTCATATGCTAGTTCTACACCGCTCGCCAGTTATGGTGGGCAATCATCGTGGACAAGCAGAAACACAATTGTCGGCATGTCCCAAAGCGAAGCAAGTGCCCGCTACGGCACGGGTTCGATCTCTGCCAGCTATAGCGATGCTAACAATACCATTGTTCCATTTACAGCAACGACGACCAATATTTCCAACCACAAAATTGCTGGCATGGGGGAAAATGAATTTCTGACCCCGACTACCTGCCCTGTAAATGTTTACACCCCTAGTGGTGCCAAAGTATTGGGATGTTACGCGGTTGCCAAACCTGCGCCAACCCGTGTTCGGGTTCGTGTAACAACACCAAGTGTGCGCACAGTCCGCGTTGTACGCCCCATTATATATGTACGCTATCCCGTCCCTGTCCCTGTACCATTCCCTGTATACACAGGATATAATCGCTACAGCGGATATACAAGCAGTTGCTCAACGCAGTACGCAACACGTTACGGCTACAATTGGCCAGGTAGACCTTGCGGCTAAAAACTTTAAGCGTGGATATTGGCGAGAATATCTTTCGCCGACGCTTTTGGGTCATCAGCTTGGCTAATTGGTCGACCGACAACAATGTGGGACGCGCCACTCGTTAGGGCGCGGTGAGGTGTCGCCACCCGTTTCTGATCACCCATATCGCCGCCTGGCATACGAACGCCCGGCGTCACGATTAAAAAGTCTTTCGGGGCCATTGCTCTAATTTTTTGGACTTCAAGCGGAGAAGAAATTACACCGTCAACACCCGCCGCAATCGCTTGTCGAACCCGGTGCAAAACTAGTTCTTCCGCGTTCATGTAAAAACCCATTTCCTTTAATGCATCATCATCCAAAGAGGTCAAAACAGTGACAGCCATAATCTTCAAGTCAGAATTCCCTCGCCCTTTGACCGCCGCCGCCATGACATCAGGCGTAGCGTGCACCGTCAATAATTCAGCGCCCATTGGCGCAATGCTGCGGGTCGCTTTTTCAACCGTCGCACCAATATCATGGAGTTTGAAATCGTAAAATACGTTCTTCCCTTGCGCAATCAACTCTTTGCCAAATTCCGTGCCGCCGAGAGGCAAAAGTTGAAGGCCAATTTTATAAGATGATATACTGTCCCCAAGGATTGCAACCAATTCTCTGGCCTGTTCAATGGTTGGTAAGTCTAGAGCCACATAAAGCCTTGGATCCGCTTCCATCATTTAGCCCTTTCTAATCTTGTCAGAATTCTTGTTCATTAAATTCAATGCCAATTGATCCGGCAACAATCGAACCGCAAGAGCAATCAATTTATTCGCCCGCCCCGGAATATACACAGCCGTATTATTCTCAAGAGCCAAAAACCCGCTTTCCGCCACTTCTTCGGCGTCCATCCACATCCAGTCTGGCATTTTGCTTACGGCGTCTCTGGTTTCATTCACATCATGAAATTCGCTCATGGTGAATCCGGGACATAAAGCGGATACTTTCACCCCTTTTCCTCGCATTTCCAAATTCAAGGATTGGGAAAACTTAATCAGGTAGGACTTCACGGCGCTATAAAGCGTATGCCCCCGTGATCCCGGAATATGCCCTGCCAAACTTGCCACATTTATGATCCTGCCAAATCCGCGTTCAACCATCCCTTCCAATACAAGATGTGTCATTTCAGTTGGTGCTTCTAGCATGAGCGTTAGAAAATCTTTATGGGCTTGCCATTCATTATCCAAAAATTGCCCCGTAAGACCATGTCCTGCATTGTTGACCAAACCGTCAACATAAGCATTCTTCTTGGCCAAACGTGCTATAATATCAGCACTGGCACCGGGCTTTGACAAGTCAGCAGGAAGGATGTGGCTTTGGGTACCGAACTCTGCCCTTAGCGACTGCGCCAATTCAATCATTGGCTCTTCCCGTCTGGCCGTGAGAGCTAAATCCCACCCGGCCTGTGCAAATTCCCATGCCAAGGCGGCCCCGATCCCGGCGGACGCTCCCGTTATCAGGCAAAGCGGCTTCTGTTGTTCTGTCTTGGATTTACGTGTTTTCATCATGCCATTGCATACGCACTCCCTCTCCCATGAGCAAGTGGGAATCAAGTCATGTTCACAATCAAGTGAGAGCTTGCGAGCAATTTGTCACTCCACATTAAGTATTTGTCGGTTATACCATACATAGGCACACTGCCTAACAATTGACTTTAAAGGAGTTACATAATGTCCACCCCCCAAAACATCGCTAAGGCGCTTACCATTACAGCCCTTATGGCGGCCTCAGTTGGTACAGCCGTTGCCAAACCTAACTCTCAAATCAGCCTAGACCACGCAGCACCTGCTGAAGTCGCGCACAATTTTGAAAACTGGGTCGGCGGCAAACGCCTCAAAGGTAAAAAGAGCAAAGAAAAATGTTACGGCGTTACCTTAAAAGGTGAAAACGATTGCAAAGCTGGTGCAGGAACATCTTGCCAAGGAACATCAACATCTGATTTTCAAACTGATGCATGGGCATATGTGCCAAAAGGAAGCTGTGAACTGATCAAAACACCACACGGCCACGGTTCCCTAAGCTCACATTAAGTCTATATGCCACAGGCATTAAAATTACCATCCGTTGCCGGAGTGAGTTTAAAGCCGGAATATTATTCCGAAGCTTTAAACCATGCCGGCACGGACATTTGGTATGAAGTTCACCCCGAAAACTATATGGTTGACGGCGGGCCAAGATTAGCTTGGCTATCTGCATTTAGCGATAACTACCCACTAAGTTTTCACGGTGTAGGCGCGTCCTTGGGTGGTCTCGACCCCTTCAACACACAACACTTACAATCACTAAAACATTTAATTGACCGTTTTCAACCATGCCAAGTCTCAGAACATGCCACATGGTCTAGTTTTGAAGGCCAGTATTTCGCTGACCTTCTCCCCCTACCACGCACCAAAGCCGTCCAAGATCACATGGTCAACCGAATAGATGAGTTTCAAAACGCGATCGGGCAACGCATTCTCATCGAGAACCCTACGAATTATATGAATACGCAATTTGATCTTGATGAACCGGATTTCCTTGCTGAAATTGCCGCAAGAGCTGGATGCGGGCTTTTGCTAGATGTGAATAATGTCTTCATCAGTTCGGTTAATGTCGGCATTGATGCACAAGCCTATGTGCACGCCCTACCACCTCACTTAGTTGGGGAAATTCACATTGCTGGATTTGACCCTGATCCCATACACGGCGAAGCACTTCTGATTGACACCCATTCCTCACCTGTGTCTGAACCTGTTTGGGACTTACTTGCAACGGCTTTAGCTCATATTGGTCCTATTCCTGTTCTTTTGGAAAGAGACGGGAATATTCCGCAATTTGCAGACCTAATGAAAGAACATAGCCGTGCTCAAAACGCCTTGAATTTTTCCCAGCCGCGTTCCAAGAAAGCAGGGTGATCATGCGAAGTTACATGCAATCCATGGCGAATATTCTCAATGGCACACCGCCAGAAAAAATAACAAAAGCAGCCTTGCTGGATATAGATCCCGACTTCGTGCGCGTTTACCGCAACAACTCTGTATCGGCCTTTGCCGATGTACTACGAGCAAATTACAGCTCTGTGGAAGCGCTGGTTGGACCTGAGTACTTTAAAGCTCTCACTCTGGCCTATCTGGAAGAAAATCCTTGCCGCCAACGAACATTAGTTGGCTACGGCGAAAAATTCCCTCGCATGATCAATCATCTTACATCAGAACACAACCTTCCTTACCTGTCGAGTTTCGCGCAGCTCGACCATGCATGGACACTGGCACACCTTGCTGCTGATACACCATCCCTTGCGCTAGGCACATTTGTTAGCTCTTTGGGGCCGAATGATGATTTACTAGATCAATTCCTTACTCCAAAGCCAGATATGAGCTTAATCGAGCTCCACTGGCCTGTGTTTGATATCTGGACAAAATTAAGAGATGGTCAGGAACTGGAAGAAACCATTCAAATGAACCCCAGAGAAGAAAAAATCCTTCTCTGGCGATACGAGAACGAAGTTACCCACCGCGCCTTAACCCAGGCAGAATTTATCTTCTTGGGTACACTTTTCAAACGGCAGCCTCTTGGGAAAGCCAGCCAATTAGCTCAAACTGTCAATCCCGAACTGGACATAAACCAATTACTTGTCGGGATGATCAACGCACAATTATTCATGGCCCCAACAGGAGACCAACATGACTAAAATTTTCACTCGCCTGTCGACCTTATTGACTTTTTGGTATCCATATGCCGAAAAACTGAAATCCATATCCCTCCTTGTCGCTCGTGTATCTGTCGGGCGCGTATTCCTAAAATCCGGCATGGTTAAATGGAACGGGTTTTTGAAATTCAACCCAGATACCTATGACCTCTTCGAGTATGAGTTTTTCTGCCCAGACGAAATCCGCAAAGGCGCTTTGTATTTATGTGATAAAGCAGAAGCTGACTATACCAATGAAACCACCCGTTTCATTATTGACCGCTTTGCCAACCTTGCAGGTGTTATGGAAGTCGCCCTAGGCCTTACCTTGATAGTGGGGCTCTATAGCCGTGTCGCGGCGTTAGGACTATTGGGCATGACCTTATTCATCCAATTCTTTGTCTTCACAGACACTGCAACATGGTGGGGAACCCATGTCTGGTGGTTCGTTGCCCTCTTTGTTGTCCTAGCCCAAGGCCCCGGAATCTTCTCTCTCGATAAATTATTCAAAGTTGAAAAATAAATCAAAAAACCAAAAAAAGTAAAACAGTAAAACTGAGACATAATTCACAAACCGACGACCAGTAGAATAAGCCTTGCTCAGCTAAGGCTTAAATCTATACCATTGTCTTTGACATTGAAATGGGGTGTGAACATTCCTAATTATTTAGTCTATCACCGTACCACCGCTACTTTTATTTTCTGCGGTTTCACCTAGTTTTATTAAGCGACCATCAAGTGTCCAATAATCAGAT
>JAJRSG010000093.1 GCA_024278915.1 Alphaproteobacteria bacterium | reverse complement strand
TTTTCCAAAACCGCGATTACGTCATCACCATTAGCGTATCTCAGGGGAATAACGCTTACCTGTCCGCGTTTTGCCGAACCAGCCGCGTCCATTTCCAATACCATTATTCGTAACTGCTCAACTTTCGCAGGCGCTCCTCGCAAGATCAGTGAGTTGGTAGCTTCAATGGCAACCGCTTTTACATCATTGCTTGTTGTGTTCTTATTACTACGTGACTGTGACGTTCCCATGAGAGTTTGGACAACTTCTTTTGCATTCGAGGCGCTTAAGTTTTGCAGCGGAATTGTTATGATCGCCGCCTCATCTACGTCCATCGCCGCAATGATCTCACGGGCTTTTTTTAGGTTTTCTGGATAGTCCGTAATCACCAATACTCTGCCGCCGGGATTTGCACTCAATCTACCTTGGGAATGCAAAACAGGTTTGATAAGTCGTGACGCATTTGCTGCATCTCCGTGGGAAAGCTTAATAATAGCGGTTGAAAACACGCCATTTTTACCTTGCGAATTAGTAACCAGAGCATCTTGTGCCGCTCCTTGTATCAGAGTGATCCGATAAGCCCCACTGGCCGTTGGTAAGGCTGTAAACCCCCTCACCCGCAAAACATCCAAGAAAACCTGAAAAACTTCAGATTTGTTGAGCTTTGCTTGTGACGAAACAGAAACTGTTCCTGTCACCCGTGGATCTACAATAAAAGTTTTACCCGTCACAACAGATGTATCTTCAATAAAAGCTCTGATATCTGCATTTTTGAGGTTTATGACATGCTCCTGCGAAGAAGCTGGACCATATGAAAGTAGACAAATGAGACATAACGAGACCGCAAACCTATATTTGCTAAGTAATGCAGGAAACTGCTTCATTGTAAATTTACCTCGATCGTTTTCAAAACATCATCTCTTAGCACTTGTATGGTCGCATAGCGAGCAAGTTTCATATTATCCCATAACGCAACCAAATTCACATTTGATTGGGTCATATCAACACCATTAATTGACGTAACGATGTCGTTTCTTTTGAAGCCATAAGCTTCTATATCGCTGCCACGTCGCGGCATAACACGGTAACCGATAATTTTTTTTCCTTCACGCTGCGGATAAAACCGCAAGTCCTGTATCATTTTTGCTGCTTTGAAAGAAAGTGCCTCATTTGTTATAAGTGAGCTTAAATTTACATCTTCTTCCGTGCGCCCTTGCCTTGATAAACGTTCGGGAACACCATTTCTGTCTAAAATAACGAAATCAATATCAACACGCTGTAATTTCACACCTGGAATGATTTCCTCTCCGATATAATAAATCGATTGTTTCATGTCAGGCGTTTGAATAATAGCGCTCGAGCTATCGCCTTTCAAATCCGCCCGCATACCAAACACTTTTAGATTAAGGTTCGTCTCAGGTGCTGAGAAAACTTCAACCACTTCTGCAACATCCTGCTTGCGATGGAAGAAGTCAAATTCCCGTAAAATAGCATAGTCGCCTGTTTTTGAAGGTGATAATGACGCACTATTTTGCGGAGCCGATACTTTAGGCGGAATACTTGCAATATTGAAACTGCCAACACGTTTAGTGACATTCACAATCAAAAGCACAAAGAGTAAAGCCAAGGCAATCTCTACCACTCGTAATATCGCATCTGATTTACCCATTACATTCATTTTCCACCTATTATTAAGACGATGCAGCTGTCATTAAACACCCATAACTGCCTTGGTTTCCAAATATTCTTCGAAGCCTTCGGAACTCCATTCGCGTCCATTTCCTGACTGTTTATATCCACCAAATGGCGCACTAATATCCGTAGGCGCCCCATTTACATGCACCATGCCAGTTCTTAAACGTGCCGCAACCTGTTTTATCTTATCTGTATCCTTGCCAGATATATAACCAGACAGCCCATAAACCGTGTCATTTGCAATCATGATCGCGTCTTCTTCGTCTGCATAGGGTAGAATACAAAGAACAGGGCCAAAAATTTCTTCTTTGGCAATTGTCATATTATTACTAACATTCCCAAATACTGTCGGTCGCACATAAAAACCACGGTTTAAATGCTCAGGACGTCCTGCACCACCTGCAACCAGCGTTGCTTCTTCCGTCCCTTTTTCAATCAATGATTGAATGCGGTTATACTGAGTTTCTGAGACGACAGGTCCCATAGCCATGCCATCTGCCTGCGGATCATCTACTGCAATTGCGTTCGCTACTTCCTTAGCGATATTCATAGCCTCATCCATCCTTGCTGCCGGCACAAGCATTCTTGAGGGGGCGTTACAATTTTGCCCTGTATTCATGCTCATTTTTTGCACCCCATCTGTGACAGCCCGTGCAAATTCATCGGACCCTAAGTCATCTAAAATGATATTGGCAGACTTACCGCCCAGTTCCTGAGCAACACGTTTAACGGTTGGAGCCGCCGCTTGGGCAACCATAATTCCAGCACGCGTTGAACCTGTAAATGATACCATATCAACGCCCGGGTGAGCAGAAATAGCAGCACCAACAGTAGGCCCGTCCCCATGTACCATATTCACAACACCCGCAGGAACACCTGCTTCATGTAGAACTTCCATTAAAATATCAGCACTTAAGGGCGAAACTTCACTTGGTTTCCAAACAATTGTACACCCAGTTGCTAGTGCAGGAGCTAATTTACAAGCAATCTGGTTCATTGGCCAATTCCACGGTGTGATGAAACCGCATACACCAATTGGTTCTTTGGAAATATGCGTCCCGCCTCTTTGTTCTTCAAACTCATAGGACTCAAGCGTTTTAGCTGCCGTCATAAGGTGGCCAAGACCAGCACCCGCTTGCGCACTAGCGGCCAGCCATTTCGGCGCCCCCATCTCAAGCGTAATGGCTTGAGCAATATCCCCCATTCGAGCTTTATATTCTGTTATAATATTTGACAATAATGCCAAACGTTCTTCGCGGCTTGTTTGTGAAAAACTTTCAAAAGCAGTTTTTGCAGACTGCACGGCCAAATCGACATCATTGGTACTCCCCAGCGCAAGAGTGGCACAGGCTTCTTCTGTTGCAGGGTTAATAACATCAATCGTATCCCGCCCCGTCGCGGCAACCCACTTTCCATCAATATAAAATCTTTCTAATTTTTGCATTACCCGCTCCTGTTGAATATTTTTATAAAACTGCCATGAAAAATGTCCGTTGCCTAGGTCATATTTGACCTATAATCATGCGGATATTAAATACATCTATAATTTTTCAGGCACTTTGTGAAGAAAACGCACATTATTTTACCGTAATAATCAACGTGACTTCACCAAATTCGTAAAGCCACCAGAAAGGGCAAACAAATCGTTATTTGATTGTGAAACCAATGAGAACAGTAAAACTCACCGCCATCTTTCTCTTTACTGCCTGCACAACAGGCAGTGAGCACATGCCAGCACGCCACACGAAAACAGCGGTACAATGTGTTGAAAACCGAACATCTTTATTATCTCTAGACCAAAGTTCATTTGATCAAGACCTAAAAGGTGGTTGGCGTGTTGTTGCAGATAAAGAAGGTTGTCTCTTGATTGCAGCTGATTTAATCCGCGATTACAGGAACGCCCATGAAACTACTAATCGTACCTATGTACTCTTTTGGCATGAAGGGCAATTACGAGCCGAACTCGAGCAAACAGAGGAGGCCTTGTCTTTGTTTAAAAATGCCTATCAAGACAGATCGAATGCATGGAATTATTATGCAGATGCAACAATTGCCTATCTAGAAAGAGATAAGTCAGCATTGTTAAAGGCTCGCAAAAAGCTAAGTACATTACCAAAACCATCGTGGTGGAATGATGACTATATCGCACGTTATTTGGCAGCAGCGGGAAACCGCCCAAGTTGGCCTGCACATTTAAAAGCCGTAGACAGCCTTATTTCATGTTTTGAAAAACCATATTCAGAGGTTTTTAGCCCAGAGTGCTCTTCATCACTAAAATAAATTATAGCGTGCCATTAATCAGTTTCATGATACCAGAAAAATCCAGATTGTCTTTTCCTGATGCCTCCATCAAGGCATATAAAGCTTCGGCCTGAGCGCCAAGCGGTGTTGCAGCTTTAGCCGCCCCAGCGGCTTGTTGAGCAAGACGCATGTCTTTTAGCATCATAGCCGCTGTAAACCCTGCCGCATAATCATGATTAGCAGGTGAAGTCGGGACAGGACCAGGTGCTGGGCAATAACTGGTCATAGACCAATTTTGGCCTGAGGCCGTCGAAGAAATATCAAAAAACGTTTGCGCATCAAGACCTAGCTTCTCCGCCAATGAAAAAGCCTCACAGGTACCAATCATAGAAATACCAAGAAGCATATTATTACAAACCTTTGCAACTTGCCCATTACCGGCGTCCCCTGCATGGAAAATATTTTTCCCCATCTGTGCAAGATAAGGCTCAGCTTTATCAAATGCGAATTTTGTCCCCCCAACCATAAAAGTCAACGTTCCTGCGGCAGCGGCGGCTACGCCACCTGATACCGGCGCGTCAACCATGGCTAATCCTTTGGCTTCGGCGGCTTCAACGACAGCCCGTGCACTTTCAATGTCAATTGTGGAGCTATCAATGAGCAAAGCGCCGTCCTTTGCATTTTCAACAATACCATCAGGCCCTAAATATACGCTTCGAACATGTTGTCCAGCGGGCAACATGGTGACGACCACTTCAGCGCCTTGGAGAGCCTCTAAAGTCGAACCTGCCGCAAAACAACCTGCCCCAACCGCATTATTCACGGCCTCTTGTGACAAATCAAAAGCGTGCACATCATGCCCGGCTTTGGCCAAATTAATAGCCATTCCACCACCCATATTCCCAAGACCGATAAATGCAATAGTACCCATGAAAAACTCCTCTTTGGACTTATGAAAAGCGTGAAACGCCTACATAAAAATATTACCTAATAGGCAATTATATCACAAATGCTGTTTAGCCTATTACACCCGTGAGTTGACTTTTGCCTTGCTACAGTAAATACAATGTTATTGGAGGTTTTGCTATGAATAAAAAATTCTATTCCCACTTTCTATTAACACTACCCATGCTGCTTTTGCCATTAAACAGTAGTGCACAAGATAACCCCGCACAATTTATGGGTAACTTGATCAAAAGCGCGGAAGCAGGAGACGCTAAAGCACAATATAATTTGGGCATCGTATATGATTATGGCAACGGTGTTGAAATAAATGATGTTAAGGCCGTTCACTGGTATCTTGCCTCTGCAAAACAAGGTTATGCCCCCGCACAAAACGATCTTGGTTCTATGTACGAGCTTGGTGAAGGAACAGAAGAAAGTCTTACCACGGCTATTAAATGGTATGCACTTGCCGCAGAGCAAGGTTTAGCAACGGCCCAATACAATCTTGGCAATAAATATGAATTTGCCAATGGAGTTGAAAAAGATATGAGCCGTGCAATGATGTTTTATCAAAAAGCGGCCGAACAAAATGATTCGGATGCTCTCTTTCGCTTAGGATATATATATGACATTGGGAAAAGCGTTCACGAAGATAATGATAAAGCATTAGAGTTTTACCATCGTGCTGCTGCCCTGGAAAATATTGATTCAATGTATAATATTGCGACCATGTATGATGAGGGTGACGGCGTACCAAAGGACCATACAAAATCATTAAAATGGTATCTAAAATCCGCAAAACTTGGCGATGCAAAAGGTGCCTATAATGCAGGATATATGTACGACAATGGGGAAGGTACACGTAAAAACCAAAAGTTAGCCCTAAAATATTACTTAACTTCAGCTCAACTTGGGCTGGGTGTTGGTATGAACAATGTAGGTTTCATGCATTTAAATGGGCTAGGCACTGAGAGAAACCTAAAGCGCGCCTATATGTGGCTTATCCTAGCTGACAAAGAAGGCGTGGAAATAGCTGCAGAAAATATTTTACTCGTCAAACCTCTACTCAATAAGGAAAAAGAAGCTGAAGCTAAAAAAATGGCCGAAACTTGCCTTGCTAGTAATTACCAAGATTGTGGATAAGCTTGACGGTTAATCCAAGAATTGCAATTCATCCTTGGCTTGCTCAAAGGCTTGGCGAATATCATCGAAATTAACATCATCAATGCTGGCGGCGGCCCATTTTGGGTTCCTGTCTTTATCAATTACGGCGGCACGCACTCCCTCGTAAAAGTCGTCTATGTGCATAAAATTAAGTGACAAATCGAGCTCTTGCCGCATTGCCTCTCGAAAACTAAAATGTCCTCCACGACGCAAAGCTTCAAAGGTAATATATATCGCAAGCGGTGAATTCCTTTCAAGTAAAGAAAGTTGCTTAGCTGCCCATTCACTTTTATCCGCTTTTAAGCTGGTATAGATTTCTGGCAAAGTATCTTTATCAAATGCTTCGATGGCTTCGGGTAACATATCAGGCATATCAGGCTGTTTTACAAAATGTTTGATCACTTCCATAACGGGACCATCAAGACCGTCGAGAGGAGCCTTGCCTAACGCCGTCATAAATGCTTCGTGATTTTCACTCGGAATATAGACATTAGCAATGCCGAACGCACATGTTTGCTCTGTTTTAAGCCTTGCGCCCGTTAACCCTAGCCAATTACCAATACCACGCCCTAGGCGCGGTAAAAAATATGTTCCGCCAACATCAGGAAAATACCCAATGCCGGTTTCAGGCATCGCGAAAAGAGTTTTATCTCCCGCCACCCGCAAGCGACCATGTACGGAAAGACCAACCCCACCGCCCATAACAATCCCGTCAATCATAGCGATAAATGGTTTCTTATAACGGTGAATAAGTTCATTTAAGGCGTATTCAGTCCGCCAAAATTCCTCAGCGCGCCCATCACCTGTTTTGCCGCTTTCATGGAGCATAATAATATCACCACCAGCACAAAAAGCGCGGTCCCCCGCGCCCTCGATTAAGACAGCACCAATCCGTGGATCATCTTGCCAAGCCAGCATTACTTTGGTCATGGCCTTACACATTTCCGTGGTTAATGCATTTAAGGCTTTGGGGCGGTTCAAAGTAATCTTGCCCAAGTTGCCAAATACTTCAAAGTGAATTTGATCTGTCATCTCAACATACTCCGCGAAATAATCACTCGCATGATTTCATTTGTGCCTTCAAGAATTTGGTGAACACGAAGATCACGGACAATTCGTTCAATCCCGTAGTCCGCCAAATATCCATAACCACCGTGAAGCTGCAACGCATCATTAGCAATTTTACTACCCATATCTGTGGCAAAGCGTTTTGCCATAGCGCAGGCAGACGATTTATTCGGATCTTTTTTATCAATCATATCACCGGCGCGGTAAATCATTAGGCGAGAGGCGTCCAATTCCGTTGCCATATCTGCCAACTTAAATTGTGTATTTTGAAACGCCGAAATGGGTTTGCCAAATTGTTGACGCTCGCCCGTATATTG
>JAJRSG010000092.1 GCA_024278915.1 Alphaproteobacteria bacterium | reverse complement strand
CCTGATTTGGCGATAATTGAGGGATTGGTCGTTACACCGTCTGCAAGTCCAATATCATTGAGTAAAGTAATTTGTTCTAAGTCCGCGCTATCAACGAAAAATTTCATGGCCTCTTCCTTGTTTTGCTGTGTCGTAATGTATTTGCGCAGGTATTTATTCTTTTGACAAGAAATAATGCTCATTTTTGCTGGATGGCGGCCTTTTTTCTTCTGGTAACATTTGTTTTGGGGTGTGTGTCAAAAGTAATATTTATTGCTAAAAATATACTAATAATATACCATATAGTAATTATTGCTGTATTTGCTTGCAAGTATGATCAATATCTGCGCTCTGTCTCACCTGCTTGGATTGTGGCGTTTTTGTAACATAAGTGGTGTTTTTGTAACATAATATGATGCTTTTGTAACATGTTGTTCAGGATACTCTAAGTTTAGGTTTGATAGAGTTCTTTTTTCAAACTTAAAGGATGAATTATGAAGATGAAATTGAAATTAGTTGCCGGCAGTGTAATTGCCATGTCTCTCATGACGAGTGCGTGGTCTGTTGCTGCTGAAGCACAGGTAGCGCCACAAAGCGTAGAAACTGCAAATGATATGGGAAAAACTGTATCTGCAAACCTGACGCCAGCCCCCGTGATGACGCGCCCTGCAATGCCAACACAATTTAAAGACATTAGTGAACAATATACAAAAATTGTTGGTGGTGTGCCGGTAATTATTAATCCGACATCATGCGGTAAAAATCGCCTTGAGTTACGTGTTGACGTGGATAACGTTGAAAAAGGCGAGGGCAGTATCGTTGCAGATGTGCACGATAATATTAAAGAGAATTTCCTTAAGGGAGATAAAGTGATTTTGCGGGTTCGCGCCAAAGCGACAAAAGGCCGTACTTCATTTTGTATTCCGATGCGTGAAGCCGGTGACTATGCCGTCGCTTTTTATCACGATAAAAATGACAACATGAAATTTGACAAAGGTTTTTTAGGAATCCCCAAAGAGCATTTTGGTATGTCAAATAACCCAAAATTCGGTTTGAAATCGCCTGATTTCGAAGATGCCGTGTTTACGATGCCTTCTACCGGTGCGCATCTTGAGATTAGCCTGAAAAGTGCCGGTGATATTATGGGCAAGAAAAAGAAATAACCAAAAGAAGAGAGAGACTACCATGACGACTTCAAACACAATCAATGTTGCGCTTATCGGCGTTGGCAATTGCGCCAGTTCCCTTGTGCAGGGCATCAATTACTATGCAGGTAAAAATTCTGAAGACGCTAGTGGTCTGATGCATCAATCACTTGCTGGTTATCAGGCAAGTGATTTGAAAATCGTTGCGGCTTTCGATATTGATACTCGTAAGGTTGGTAAAGATGTTGCGGACGCCATTTTTTGCGCTCCAAACTGCACAACTGTTTTCCAAGAAAATGTAGCGCAAACTGGCACTAAGGTCAGCATGGGTGCGCTTAATGACGGTTTCTCTGCTCATCTTGAAAATTACCCGCAAGAGCGTCGCTTTGTACCTAGTGATGCTGCACAGCCAAGCAAAGCTGATGTTGTTAAAATCTTGAAAGACACAAAGACAGACGTTCTTGTAAACTATCTTCCTGTTGGTAGCCAAAAAGCGACAGAGTTCTATGCAGAGTGTGCATTGGAAGCCGGTACAGCATTTGTAAACAACATTCCTGTGTTTATCGCCTCTAACCCTGTTTGGGCGAAAAAATTTGAAGATGCGGGTGTGCCAATTATTGGTGATGATATTAAATCCCAAGTCGGCGCCACTATTGTTCACCGTGTGCTAACAGACTTGTTCCACAAACGTGGCGTTCCTGTTGATCGTACATATCAACTTAATACAGGTGGTAATACTGACTTTCTTAATATGAAAAACCAGCACCGTCTTGAATCTAAAAAAGAAAGCAAGACAGAAGCTGTACAATCTGTTGCCGCTACTCGTATTGAAGACGAAAACATTCACGTTGGCCCAAGTGATTATGTGCCGTGGCAAAAAGACAATAAAATTGCTTTTATCCGTATGGAAGGCCGTTTATTTGGTGACGTACCAATGAATATCGAGTTGCGTTTATCTGTTGAAGATAGCCCGAACTCAGCTGGCGTTTCCATTGACATGATCCGTTGTGCGAAAGTGGCGCTTGATCGTAATGTTTCTGGTGTTATTGCTGCGCCATCATCTTATTTCTGTAAGCATCCACCGGTACAATACACTGACGAAGATGCGCACCGTTTAACGGAAAGCTTCATTAACGGTGACAATGTAGAAATTTTACAGGCAAAACCATTGCCTGCGAAACAGGAAGCATAAATTCCAGCTTTAAAGGCGCATTTTTATGCCCGAGACTAAAAGCACGGAAGATAAAGAATATGGGCGTCCTCTATCTATAGAGGACGCCACAAATGCATTCTTCGTCCATCCGCTTTCTAATATTGTTGTCAAGATCGCTTTGCCGCTGAAAATCAGCGCGAATGTCGTGTCTGTTTTGGGTTTGCTTGCGGGTTTGCTCGCTGGCTTTCTATATTACCATCAGTCAAATACAACCTATGTAGTGGCGGCTTTCGCTGCGATGGTGGCGTGGCATATTTTTGACGGGGCGGACGGTAAGATCGCTCGTGCCACAAATACAGCTAGTGCATTCGGTCGTATTCTGGACGGAATTTGTGACCACTTGGTATTTGGTGCTGTTTATATTGCCTTCGTACTCTACGCGCTTGCAAATGGCGCTTCAAATATGGTGTGGGGCTTAGCTCTTTTTTCTGCTGCTTGTCACGCAGTGCAGTCTGCCGCTTATGAAGAACGTAGGCAGATATATCAGCGTCGTTCACGAGGACAAGACCGCGCAGAAGTTGTTGAAAATTTACTGAATGTGGGCGGTAAAAAATCTGTCCTTGCTAGCCTCTATGATAAATTCCAAAAATTGAGTTCTCCAAGCGTATCGATATTGGATACACATCTCAAAGAATTACGCGAGCAGGGTACTCCTCAAGAACAAATACAAGCAAGCGTCAATAAAACTGTCAAAACGGTCAAGGCGTGGGGCTTGCTAAACGCCAATAACCGCACGATTATGTTGGCTGTAATGGCTCTGATCGGCCACCCATTATGGTATTTTGTTTACGAAATTACATTTTTGAATCTAATCTTCATTGGCTTGCTGATGTATGAAAAAAAGGTCGAACAAAAAATCGTAACCTCCGCTAAGGTTTAGAGTTGTGAGCAGTAATCAATAGCTTGTTTGGAAGAAAAAAATTCTGATGACAGTAGCTGACTTGGTCACCTAAACATTGATTGTATCCAAACTTAAAATAAGATAAAGCCACCACAGATAAATAAGCGGGATTACGTTTCGGCAATATGGGAAAGTTTAGGCAGTTTGTTGAAGATAACTGTGTTAGGAAATACAATGCTTTTATTAGCCGATGATCATATTATTTTTGGAAACCTTATCTTCTAACGATGGATGCTTTAACCGATATACGTGACATGATGAGGGGTGCCTTGGCATCGCTATTGGGCTTTGGCGGTCGTTTGGCGGCGCGAGTCGTCTTCATGATTTTGGCGGGTCGGGCGTACGGTGTAGAGGCGATTGGTATTTTGGGGCAAGTGGCGGCGATCACAGAGATTGCAGCGGCTATCGGCGTACTTGGGTTAAAGCGTAGTTTACTAGACATGCTCAGTGAAAAGCATGAAAATGGTCACCCTGTGGAACCACGTGTTGTTGAAGCGCTTGTTTTTTCTCTTGTCTTTGGCATCATTATTTCAGTGCTATTATTATTTGTCTGGCCGCATATTATTCCCGGCAGGCCCGATGTCTGGGGTTTGTTGTTTTTTGCTGTCATCGCCAGTATATTGGCCGATGTCGCTTTGACAGCGATTAAATTTAAACGGATTGTCAGGTGGGATGTGTGGGCGCGGAGCATTGGCGAATCGTGGGGGATTTTGGCTTTTGCACTTGTATTTTTAAGCATGGGAAAAATGGGCGCAGGGCTACTCCTTGCTTATTCCTGTTCCCTGTTCGTGGTATTTGGGATTTCCATATGGGGTTTATTTAGCACATATGGATTTGGGGCATTGGCGACGGCTCATCCGTCCCTAAAAAATATAGTCAAAATACCGGTAAAAAGCACACCTGTGGCAGTCACTGATATTGGTATTATGGCGCTTAGGCGTGTTGATTTGATTGTTGTCGGTTTGGTGCTTGGCCCCGCTGGAGCAGGTCTTTATTATATCGTGCAACAATTGGCGACAATTCAATTGAGGTTGGCGGGGTTGTTCGAACCTATGCTGGTGCCAGTGATTGCCCGCTTGCATAACAGAATGGATGCGGGAAGAATTGGCGCCATATTAATAAGTATTTGCCGCTGGATATTTATTATTCAACTCGCCATTTTGATGCCCATGGTTGTGTTTGGTGATTATATCATGTCGATCTTCAATCCGGCCTTTATGGTTGGTGGCACTGTGTTGGCGATTGTATTGGTTGCAGAGTTGATCGACGGTAGCTTTATTTCTGTAGAAACCCCTTTGGTCTTTACCAACCCTAAAATTCCGCCCACACTAATGGCATTGGCCATCGGTATTGAGATTGTTTTGATTGGAATTTTTTCCAAACTTTGGGGCGTGGAGGGAGCGGCTCTAGGGTTCTTTGTTGCAATCTTATTCCTTAATGTTGGCAGGTTAGTAAGTTTGTCGAAATGCTTGAAGATAAAAGTGTTAAATATCAGCTATATACAGCCACTTTTGTTTAGTTTATTGATGCTCGCTTGTTTATATGCTTTACGCATCTGTGTTCCTATAGAACAGAGTTGGATAATTGGTGTCGGAGTTGTTTTGAGTTTAGGTGGATACGCATTTTTAATTAAAACATTTGGGCTGACAAAATCGGATAAAATTTTACTCCGAGCTATTCAGCGCAAGCGGAAAAATCGTGCAAAACGTGCGGGTGCAAATTAGTGTTGGGAAGATTAGCAAAGGTCTGGGCGTTAATCGTATGCAAATACGCCGTAATTATTCTTATCCTTGCTGGGTTTGTGACAGGCATTGCTTTTAATAAAGCCAAGAACATATCAATTAATACAAATCTGGAAGCGTTAATGCCCCAGGGGGCCGAGAGCGTGAAGACGCTTAATGATGCTTTGCGTAAAACCGGTAGCTTTGCTTCTGTACAAATTGTTGCACATTCAGAAGATCCTGAAAAATCTTTGGCCTATGTCAAAGCCGCCAAAGAAAAAATCGACCGATACAATTGGGTGAGTACCAGCCAGTATTCCGAGGATGTGGAGGTATTGGAAACCCACAAACTCCTATTGTTGAGCCTTGAGGAACTCCTTGACCTTGAGCAGCAATCTACGGAGCTTTACCAAAATTATCTGGCGCATGAAATTGCCAAGCAAATCGGTGAAGACGTTACCATTACATTGCGGGATGAAAATGTATTCAGTGATTCACGAACCGAAATTGATAATGACCTTGTCGAGCAATTTAATGCCGAGACATCGGGCGAAATTTCCAGTGAGCGATTTTTTACTTCGGAAGATAAGAAGACAGTTGTTTTGGTGGTCTGGCCGAAAAAAGGGTTGGAATCCCTAAGTGATGCCAAACGCATGGTTACAGATGCCAACACTGTGGTGGAAGAACTCAATACCAATGGGTTTGCCGAAAGTGTTGAGGCAGGGGTCGCTGGACGGATTGCGAATAAAGTGGCGCAATTTGACGCCATTATCGGGGATGTGAAATTTGGACTTATCGGGTCAATTTCTCTTATCGCTTTGCTGATTATTTTTTCCTTTAGAAGTGTGGTGGCGATACCGTCTATTTTTATTCCTTTGGTGATCGGGATTGTCTGGACACTTGGCTTTACGGCCGTGACGATTGGTGGTTTGAATTTGATTACTATTTTCCTCACCCTTATCTTATTTGGCCTTGGGATTGATTTCGGGATTCATAACTTTAGCCGTTACCGTGAAGAGCGCCGTGAGGGCAAAACCATTGAACAAGCGATTGAGATCATTGTCGTGGATACAGGTAGTGCGTCATTTATTGCAGCCTTGACGACTTCGATTGGTTTTTTTGCGCTCCTGCTAACTGATTTTAGGGCGTTTACGGAATTTGGATTTATCGCGGGTAGTGGGGTGTTACTCACTTATATCTCTATGTATTCCGTGTTTCCGGCCTTGGTTGTTGTCATGGAAAAAATTGGCATTTGGCGCACGGAAAAAGAAGGCCGGCGTTTAGTGACACGGCATAAATTATCATCTCAACGTCAAAGAAAACGCAATCAACATATTTTTTATGCAGCTTTGGCACTGTTCGTGTTTTCCCTGATTTTTGCTCCGCAAGTTTCGTTTGAACGTAATTTTAAAAACCTTGAGGCTAAGCAACCGCAAATCTTGCAAGATGCAAATGCACGCGTGAATGCAGTCTTTCCAGACGGGCATGACCGGGCAATCATTGTTGTGGAAACTTTGGAAGAGATGGGGCATTTGGATGAGTATTTTAAGAACTTGATTGAAACGGATACCGAGACGCCGACAATTAAGAAAGTCACAAGCTTGCTAAACTTCTTGCCAAATCAGGAGGCACAAAAAGAGCGGCATGAGGTGATCACGAGACTAATGAAACGGGCAGAAATTCTGCGTACATTTTACCCGTCAAAATATTCTTCCTTACAACGCTATCTTTCCATAGATGACCTCAATTTGGCAGATATGCCCGAGGCCATCCGTCGGACATATATCGGGACGGACAGTGAACCTGGGTATCTTATGTATGTTTATAATTCGGTCAGCACCGATGATAGCGCTGATGCGAAGCGCTATTATGATGATGCGGCCAAGGTCGTGGTCAATGGTAAAACCTACCATAGTGCCTCAGAGAGTTTTATTTTTGTTGAAATGATTGCGCTCATGAAAGCAGATGCCGTTAAAGCGATTAGTCTAGTGGTTATCTTTACTGCGATCACAGTCTTCGTGTTTTTAAGAAGCGCATCGGGCAGTATTGTTGTGCTCATCCCGCCATTGTTGGGCGTGTTGTTAACCGTCGGTATTATGGGCGCATTTGGGCCAAAATTATCGATCATGAATATGGTAATTTTACCATCCTTGATCGGTATATCGGTCGATAATTCTATCCATATATTCCACAGATTTAAACTGGAAGGCAAGGATGCCGATATTGCTAAAATTATGAACACAACTGGGCGGGCGGCCATTTTAACGACGTTGACGACCTTGTTGGGATTTGGCGGGATGGTTACGGCTTCCATGGGGGGATTGCGCTCTATGGGACTTTTGGCAATAATTGGATTTATTGCTTGTTTGGTGATTACTTGGACATTACTACCTGCCCTATTAAACGGGTACCGGATTTGGACACGCAAAAAGGAATTGGCCAGTGGCTCACATTAAAGATTGCCTCATCGTTGCTGCGGGCAAAGGCACACGCATAAAAGGTTTAGGTGACCTTAAACCGATGATTAATTTGGGCGGCAAACCCTTAATTGAACATGCGATGCTAGCTGCCGCATCTAGCGGCGTTGACCACTTTGTGATTGTGGTTGGCTATAAAGCAGAACTGCTTGAGACATTTTTGGAAGGTATTGCCAAAAAATATAAATGGAAAGTGACAACTGTTTTCAACCCTGACTTTGAGCGGGAGAATGGTATTTCCGTACTGGCTGGCGAACCTTACCTCAAAGGTGATTTCTTTTTGGCGATGTGTGACCATGTGGTCGAGCCATCTCTGTATGCGATCTTACAAAAAGCAGAATTGCCAAAAGGGGCTGTGGGTTTAGGGGTTGATCTTGATATGAATAACCCGACTGTCGATGTGGAAGACGTCACAAAGGTATTCTACAAAGATGGGTTGATCCGTAACATCGATAAAAAACTAACCACATATAATGCTTATGACACGGGTATATTCCGGGCTGGGCCGGCTCTTTTTGCAGCCATAAAAACATCGGAAAAAGAATTTGGTGATTGCAGTATTTCTGGCGGTATGCGTTTGCTGGCTAAATCTGGCAATGCACGGGCGATCGATGTTGGTCGCACACCGTGGTATGATGTTGATAGTTTAGATATGCATGAAAAAGCGTCTGTCTGGATGCAGATGGTGAAAATGCCCGAACCCAATAAACCGGCCATTCCAGGCCGTAGAAAAATTGTTGCAGTTGGTCATCGCGGGGCGAAAAAATTTGCGCCCGAGAATACATTGGTCGCGCACGAAGCTGCCTTTGCTATGGGGGCAAGGGCGATTGAATTTGACGTGCGTTGCACAAAGGATGGCCATTTCGTGTTAATGCATGATGCAAATGTAAGCCGAACCACAAATGGTCAGGGTCGTGTGAAGGATCTGACTCTAGCAGAAATTAAGCAATTGGACGCAGGTAGTTCCAAAGGTCCCCAATATAAGGGTGAACAGGTACCAAGTCTGCGTGAGGCTTTGCGCAATGTGAAAGGTCGTTATATTGTTGATATTGATTTTAAAGGTGGCCCCAAAAATTCAGCGGAAATTTTGGCTAAAGTTTCACATGAGGAAGGTTTCGATCAAGGGCAATTGGTCACAATTTTTGCCCGTTGGCAACACTTCAAGCTCTTGCTTGATCTCTGTCCCGATTATGCTTTGCGCCCACATTTTATTACATCTGGTCGGACACGCAAACTTTCGACACGTCATCAGCTAGAGATCATGGGGCTTCGTCGCTTGTCCTTTAGTTTCAAGGCCGCGCAATCTATTCGTAATAATGATTTGCACTTGTTTTGTAATGTCATGGGCAAGCATGATAATGAAAAAGGGTATGATGATTGCGTAAAGGCTGGCGCCTTATTTATCCAAACTGACCATATTGATAAATTGGTGCAGTATTTGGAAGATCGTGATCTATTAGAAACTCAAGTATTAGGACGTGATTATTTACCGATGTTGCCACAGGGCGAAGACTTGAAAACTGCCTAATCTTTGTTGATAATATAGCCTGCACCGCGCACGGTCTGAATGAGTGAGCGAGATGTTCCGTCATCGATTTTTGACCTGAGGCGACTGATATGTGTCTCGATAACATTGGTGTTGGGGTCAAAATTAAATTCCCACACATGCTCTAGCAACATGGTTTTGGTCGCCACCTTATCCGCATTTCGTGCCAAATATTCCAGTAAACGAAACTCCCGTGGTTGCAGATTGATCTGGATGCCGTCCCGAAATACGCACCGTTTTAACAGGTCAATCGTTAGGTCTCTTATGATGATCTTTTCTTGTAAAGCTGTCCCTTGCCGCGGTCTTCTCGCAAGGGCATCAATACGGGCCCGCAGCTCGGAAAAGGCAAAGGGTTTGATGAGGTAATCATCCGCACCAGCGTCCAGTCCTTCCACTTTGTCGTCTACATTATCCATTGTGGTGAGAAACATAAAAGGGGTTTGAATGCTGGCAGCGCGAGTGCGTTTCACAATGGTGAGGCCATCCATTCCCGGTAATCGGCGGTCGGCTAATATCACATCGTATTCATGGGATAAAATAGATAACAATGCCTCTTTCCCATCTGAAATATGATGCAGGGTATGGCCGAGCTCTTGCAGACCATTTTGAACAAAGCTTGCTGCTTGCCCGTCATCTTCAATCAGTAGAATTTTCACGCTATCCCGCTCCGCCGCTTTCGGTATTTATATATGGAAACGCTAATAGAGGAAAGCATTCACTTTCTGTGTGGTTTAGGTATTACATTTTGACCCAACACCAGATAGGTTAGGTGGGAGCTTATTCGTCGAAACTAATGGTTACAGACTTGGTCAAAGGAACGGACTGACACGTCAGAACAAACCCTTCTTCAATTTCTTCAGGTTCCAATCCGTAATTTAGGCCCATATTTACTTCACCTTCTATGACCTTGGCACGGCACGTTGCACAGACTCCGCCTTTACAGGCAAAACTAACATCGATACCCGATTTTAATGTGGCTTCTAGGATAGAGCCGTGTTCGTCTCGGTAATCCACCTCAATTTCGCGCCCGTCAGAAATAACCTTTACTTTGCTTTTGGCGAGTCCCTCAGAGGCATTTTTTTTCTGGGAATTAACAGCGTCCTCAGGGTTGGCAAAGAACAGTTCGCTATGAATATGTTCTTCTGGCTCGCCTGCTTCTAGAAGGGTGGCGCGCACGTCATCAATCATCGCGAGAGGGCCACATAAATAATAGGCGGCAACATCCATATCGCCAAAGACTTGTTTGTGTAAGGTGGCGGCTTTATCGCCAGTGATGCGGCCATTAAAAAATGGAATATCCACAGCTTGTCTGGTCATGAAATATTGATAGGAAAACCTGCCCATATATTTGTTCTTAAGTTGGGCGATTTCTTCAGCAAATATCGTATGTTCAGAATCCCGGTTGCCATAATATAAAAAGAACTGGCTGTTCGGTTCATTTTGCATGACCTGTTTGATCATCGATATAATCGGAGTGATGCCTGATCCGACGGCAAATGCAACATATGTGCTGCTTTGGTCTGTTTTGGTGGCTAAGGTGAAATCACCAAGTGGAGAAGAAATTTCTAATGGATCGCCGGCTTTTAGGTCTTGATTGGCAAAGCTTGAGAAAACCCCGTTTTCAACATGTCGCACGGCAATCCGGTGTTTGCCTTCGGACGGGGCGGAACAAAAAGAATAAGTACGACGTACATCTTCTCCGTTAATTTCCTTGCGGACAATAACATGTTGCCCCGCTTGAAAGGAGAACTCCTTTTGCAAATTTTCAGGGATGTCAAATTCAATGGAAACACAGTCCGGTGTTTCACGGTTTACATTTGCGACGGTAACTGAATGTAAGGTGCTCATGCTTTATATCCTAATGGCATTTGAAACGGTCAAATGGCTCCAGACAATCCTTGCAGCTGTAAAGAGCTTTGCAGGGGGTGGAACCAAATTCACTGATTAATTTTGTATTGGTTGAATTACAACGGGGGCAGCAAGCTTGCGCATGTTTGTCTGCTGACATAGCGGGTGGATCAATTCCATATGCTTTTAACTTTACCTTGGCTTCTGGGGTGATCCAGTCGGTTGTCCATGCAGGTGAAAGTTGGTTTTTGATTTCCATTTTATCAAACCCGTTTTCGTCAAGTTTTTCACGGATCATTTGGGTAATGAAATGGGTTGCCGGACATCCCGTATAGGTGGGGGTGATGATGACTTGCTGAGGGTCGGCTAGGACATCCCTAACAATGCCAAGCTCAACAATGTTGACGACAGGAATTTCAGGATCGGGGACTTGACAAAGCAGGTCAAAAATTTGGCTTCGCAAATGATTGTCCGAAACACTGACTGTGGCTACCATTGCAAACCCGGATATTTAAGCTGCATGTATTGTAGGTCTTTGAGGATGTGTCCTAGGTTTTCATCGTGTTTACCAGCGTGTCCACCGACGAGCATACGTAGGGTTTCAGGAGGGGTTAGGCCACCAGCTTCCGAGAGAATGGCTGTGACTTCTGCTTCCCATGTTTTATATTCCTGTGTGTAATCACCGCTAAGCCCGCTATCGATAACGGCTGCGAGGATTTCGTCTTTTTCAAAAAGCTCACCCGTATAGCGCCATAAACATTCCAGCGCATCTTCCATGTATTCATGGCTTTCTTCCGTGCCGTCACCCAGCCTTAATACCCAACTTTGAGCAAAGCGAATGTGATAGGAAATTTCTTTTAAGGACTTTTCGGCAATGGCCGCTAATTTTTTGTCGTTTGAACCGAGTAAGGCTTGGTATTGATATTTTTGAAATGTTGAAAACAAATATTGCCGTAAAATAATGTGAGCAAAATTTGCATTAGGTTGCGCCACTAAAAGACAATTACGGTATTCCTCAAGATTGCGTGTCATGGCGAGGGCATCAACATTGGGTGCCAAGTCTTCCCGTTCAAGTACGTGTTCATATAACAAGCTAGCTTGCCCGATTAAATCGAGCGAGAAGTTGGTGAGTGCCATATCGAGTTCCATCTCGGGGGCATGACCGCACATCTCCGCTAGGCGTTGACCTAAAATCAATGCATTGTCGGCAAGCCTCAAGATATAGGCGGTCTGTGGTGTGGTTGGGTTATGCATAGTAGCCATCACATGTTTTTGACGCCATCAGGGACGCTATAAAAGGTTGGGTGACGATAAATTTTATCATCTGACGGGTCAAATAACTCGCCGCTTTCGCTCGGGTCAGAGGCAATAATGTCTGATGATTTGATGATCCAAAGTGAACTGGCCTCGCCCCGACGCGTATATAAGTCACGGGCGGATTGAATCGCCGTTTCAGCATCTCCGGCATGTACACTGCCTGCGTGTTTATGGGCTAGCCCATTTTTGGAACGAATAAATACTTCATACAAATGCCAATTATCATTGCTCATGATGTTCCCTTTCTACGCGACTTGTTCAGTGCGGGATTTTTGTTTTTCTGCGTAGGCTGCAGCCGCGGCTTTCACCCATTCACCGTCCTTGTGGGCCGCTTTACGAGCGCGAATACGACTTTTACCACATTGGCCGCCATCTTTTAAGACCGCCCAAAACTCGTCCCAATCAATCTCGCCAAAATCGTAAGAACCGCGTTCCTCATTCCATTTTAAGTCGGGATCAGGAATGGTCAGGCTTAGGAACTCTGCTTGTTGTACAGTTGCGTCGACAAAACGTTGACGTAGAACATCATTGGAGTGTCGCTTGATTTTCCATTTCATATTTTGTGAAGAATGTAAGGACGCAGAATCAGATGGGCCAAACATCATCAATGATGGCCACCACATCCGGTTAAGACTGTCTTGCGCCATGGCTTTTTGTTCAGGCGTGCCTTGGGCTAATACTGTAACGATTTCATAGCCCTGACGTTGATGGAAGCTTTCTTCTTTACACACGCGAACCATGGCACGGGCATATGGCCCGAATGAACATCGACAAAGCGGAATTTGGTTGGTGACGGCCGCGCCGTCTACAAGCCAGCCAACGGTACCGATATCTGCCCAAGTGGGGGTTGGGTATGTAAAGATGGTTGAAAACTTAGCTTTGCCTGCGAGAAGATCATCGACCATGTCATCACGGCTTCTCCCCAAAGTTTCTGCTGCGCTATAAAGGTATAACCCGTGGCCTGCCTCGTCTTGGATTTTCGCGAGCAAAATCAATTTGCGTTTCAAGGTTGGTGCGCGTGTTACCCAATTTCCTTCCGGTAACATGCCGACAATTTCACTGTGGGCGTGTTGGGAAATTTGACGTAATAAAGTTGCGCGGTATTT
>JAJRSG010000091.1 GCA_024278915.1 Alphaproteobacteria bacterium | reverse complement strand
CCGCTTGCAACCGCCCGCATAATCATCTCCTAAGGTGCAAAAACACTTTAATTCATGATTGTGATGCCTGTTTATGCTTAACAAGTCGTTTATTTACAGGGTTTTATTCTTTAAAAAAGGTCCAATACACTTTCGGGTGGGCGGCCGATAGCAGCCCTTCCACCCTTGATGACAATAGGTCTTTCAATTAACTTCGGGTTTTCGACCATGGCAGCAATGAGTTTTTTTTCATCATCTACATGCTTCAAGCCTAGCTCTTTATAGATAGACTCACCAGTACGCATAAGCTCACGAGCAGATGTCATACCGAGCATTTTCAATATGGCACTAATTTCATCTGCAGTCGGGGTATTGTCTAAATAAGTGATGATTTGTGGATTATGGCCATTTTCTTGTAACAAGGCCAAAGTTTGCCGTGATTTTGAACAGCGCGGATTGTGGTATATTTTCGAACTCATATTTTTTCCTCAAATTGTAGCATTGCATTCCCTTCCTATATAGGCAATTTTCACAACAATTAAACAGTAAGGTTTGAAAATGAGTTCTTCGATTATTCACGGTAATGTAGCCCCCGGGTTCGAACCCGTAGCAGATGTATTTAAAGCCAGCTTTGAGAATCACCGAGAGGCAGGTGCCGGGTTTTGTGTTTTAAAAGACGGCGAGTTTATCATTGATCTTATTGGCGGAACAAAAGACCGCAAACAGACCATACCTTGGCAGGCAGACACACTCGTGCCTGTGTTCTCGACAACCAAAGCCATTGCCGCTTTGGTAATTGCTTGGCTCTATGACACAGGCGCTTTGGATTATGAGCAAACCATTGCCAGTTTGTGGCCTGAATTTGGGCAACACGGAAAAGACAAAGTAACCGTGGCGCAAGCACTTTCGCATCAAGCAGGGTTATCAGGCATTACAGAACCTATGGAGCCCAAAGACTGGTTTGACTGGGAAGGCATGTGCGACCGCCTCGCCGCGCAAAAACCCATATGGGAGCCAGGCACAGCTAGCGGTTATCACCCCGTAACATATGGCTTTCTCGCGGGCGAAATTGCTCGCAGAGCTGATTTTAAACACCGTACACTTGGCACCATCTTACGAGAAGAGTTTTGCCAACCCGAAAATATTGACTTTTTCATCGGCACACCACCCAGCGAACATGCGAGATGCGCCGATTTACACAAACCAAGAGCAATGTCCGACTTAGGAGAAATCAACGAAGCCACCAAGGCTGCCTTCTTTCAACCATGGTCATCTCCCGGCGGACGCGGCACTGCCGCTTGGCGTGAATTTGAACTCGCAGGCGCCAATGGGCATGCCACCGCCAAAGCCACGGCACGTTTGATGCAATTAGCTCTCAACGGACAGATTGGCGACACACATTATCTGGGTGAAAATACACTTTACGAAATGTCCCGCCCCAGAATTTCTGGTCAAAATTTGGTACTGCCCTTTGACCTAACCTTGGCCACCGGCTTCATGGTCAATACACCCCATCAATTTTATGGCCCGAACGCCTCAACCATCGGACATAGTGGCTGGGGTGGTTCCTGCGCCTTTGCTGATCCAATCGCAGATATCACCTGTGCCTATGTCATGAACAAACAAAGCAATGTCCTCATCGGCGATCCACGCCCAATGGCATTAATTGAAGCTTTATATGCCTGTCTGGAAACGAATTAAAAGAACCGCAAGCCCATTTTACGACCTAACCATTCCAACAATATTTTATTGATGACTTCCGGTTGTTCCCACATGGCCCAATGACCACAATTATCGACCGTATAGCGTTCAAGGTCCGCAATCATATTCACCATTGGGTCTGTGGCGGCAGGCGGTAAAAACAAATCCCGTTCAGCACTAATCATCAATGAAGGTTGATCAACCGTATCGTCCAGCGTTTTACCAAACTCCCAATTGGCGCCCGTATTGCGATATAAATTAACACCTCCGAAAAACCCGCTATGTTCGAATGCCCCAGCATAAACTTGCAAGTCCTCATCGCTCATCACTTGCCCCGGCAATGGCGGCGCGCCTGCGGCCATATACTCGCGAAATTTTGGCATCAAATGAAACATTTCAGAACTGGGCTTCGCGCTCTTTGGCACGGTACGAAACATCATACGGAAAAAGGCCAAAACATCTGTTTCAAACAATTTCTCAGGCGTTTCCCGTTTTTGAAAATCTACAAAATAATGATCGGCGCCGTGACGTTTCTTGAAGATAGCAATCGGGTCTGCAGGCGGCTGTTTTACATGCGGGGTACAAATACTAATGACACCAAGTACACGCTCTTCCAGCATTCTAGCGGCATGCCAAACAATAATACCGCCCCAATCATGTCCACACAAAACCACTTGCGAAATACCGAGGGCATTTAAAACACCTTCAACGTCACCTACCAGTTTTTCAATGCCGTAATCCGTCACTTCCTTTGGAACACTCGAATGCCCGAACCCGCGAAGATCCATAGCAATGACTCTGTAGCCAGCCTCTGCTAAAGGGTCGATTTGGTGAGCCCACGAATAGGCCATTTCCGGCCACCCGTGAATCAATAATATCGGCGGGCCATCTACCGGCCCTGCCTGATAAAGGGCAATGTCAACGTCTGTAAGAGATAATATTTGTGGCTTTGGAAACTTCATATGTGGGCAATAAGACACAATTAACAAAAAAAGGAAGAAAAATCAGCATTTTTGTCACGAAAACGGTAAAAAACCCTAGACGGAAAGGTTTGCAGAGGCTAAACCCCCCGCACGTTGAAGATTCAGGCCGTCTACAATGATTGTAGGGCGGTCATTTTATTTTAGTAGTTAAGGCACCACATGGTTGAAATTTACGTGCGCCAGAACAATGTCGATCAGGCATTACGCGCTTTGAAGAAAAAATTGCAAAATGAAGGCATTTTGCGTGAAATGAAAGCCCGCAAACACTACGAAAAACCATCTGAAAAACGCGTCCGCGAACAGGCTGAAGCCGTTCGTCGTGCGCGTAAGCTAGCCCGCAAACGTGCGCAGCTAGAGGGTCTTATCCCGATGAAAAAACGCCCGCCTCGCAAATACTAAGCGCCGTCAGCATTACAGAATCAAAAAGCCGTTCCAGTGGAACGGCTTTTTGATTGGGAACATCAATTACTGCCACAAGTGCAGTAATTGATGGAACCACACTGCCTTATTTCAACAAACCTTTATTGACCAACACTTCCGCAATTTGCACGGCGTTTAACGCGGCACCTTTGCGGAGATTATCGGCAACGACCCACATATTAAGCGTGTTATCTTGGGTGCTATCTTCACGAATGCGTGAAACAAAAGTAGCGAATTCGCCCGCGCTTTCGATCGGTGTCATATAGCCGCCCTCTTCCTCTGGTTTATCATACACCATAATACCCGGGCTTTCGCGCAGGATTTTGCGAGCGTCATCAGCCGACAACTCATTTTCAAACTCGACATTAATGGCTTCGCCGTGTCCAATAAAAGTCGGCACGCGCACGCATGTCGCCGTGACTTTAATTTTTGAGTCGAGAATTTTCATAGTCTCGGCTTTCATTTTCCATTCTTCCTTGGTGTCACCCCCGTCCATAAACACATCGATTTGCGGAATCACGTTAAAAGCAATCTGCTTTGGAAAGACTTTTGGTGTCGGATCGTCATTAACATAGATCCCTTTAGTTTGAATCCATAACTCGTCCATTGCCGCTTTGCCGCCACCTGAAACACTTTGGTAGGTCGAAACAACCACCCGTTTGATCGTGGCTTTGTCATGTAACGGTTTAAGGGCCACCACCATTTGAATGGTAGAACAATTAGGATTGGCAATAATACCTTTCTTGCTACAACCTTCTACAGCATCTGCATTAACCTCAGGCACGACCAAAGGCACATCGGGATCCATCCGCCACGCGCT
>JAJRSG010000090.1 GCA_024278915.1 Alphaproteobacteria bacterium | reverse complement strand
GTACCGTCAGCTAAGACCACCTCTAAACCAAGAACTTGGTCGCGCATCATGCCGTAACGTAATACTTGATTGCCGCCTGCATTGGTTGCGATATTTCCGCCGATGGTACACGAGCCTCTTGCACCTAAATCCAATGGAAATTGCACGCCATTTTCTATGGCAATGTCTTGTACTTTTTGCAATGGCACGCCTGCTTGTACGGTCATTGTGTAGCCGAGAGGATCTACGCCTTCAATCTCGGTCATGCGCTCTAGAGATAATAAGATATCACCAGCGTGAGAATTCGTTCCTTGAACCAACCCAGTTAGGCCGCCAAGGGTTACCACGTTTTGCCCCGCAGTGTAGCATGCTTTGAGAACATCTGAAACTTCTTGCGTTGATCTTGGTCGGACAATGGCCAAAGCTTCCCGTGTGCCTTGTCCCATCCAATTGAGAGGCCGACTGGAAATGTCTTCCCCTAAAAGCAATCCGTTACTTCCGACAATATTTTTAATAATATCTAGAAGTGCCTGCATTTTAGTCGGTGTCCAATATTTTTGAGGTGATATCGGCTATTTTTGGAGCGCCAGTTAAGGCCATGCTGACATTCATTTCAGATTTGAAAGTACGAAGGAGAGCATCAAGCCCTGCCTGACCACGAGCTGCTAACGCCCATATCCAAGGTCGTCCGATTAGAACGGACTGCGCTCCGTTAGCGAGGGCTTTAACGATGTCTTGTCCGCTGCGGACCCCGCCGTCCATAATGATGATGGTTTTGTCTCCAACAGCATCCCTTATGCGGGGGGTCATGTTGATTGATGATGAAACACTGTCCAATTGCCGCCCGCCATGGTTTGATACAACAATCCCGTCGGCACCTGCTGCGACGGCCGCTTTGGCATCTTCAACGCTTAGGATTCCTTTGATGATTAGGTTGCCATCCCAGATGGAACGTAACCACTCAATGTCTTTCCATGTACAAGATGGATCAAATTGCGCGTCAACCCATGCTTTAAAATCAATAATGGATTTGGCACTTGGTACGAAATCTGCAAGATTACCAAAGACATGTGGTTTGCCTTTTACCCCGACATCAAATGCCCATTTCGGGTGGGTTGGATATTCTAGCCCAGCACGTAATTTTCCAAAAGGAGAAAGGCCGCCTATCATGCCGTTACGGACATCGCGGTAACGCGCGCCAACTACGGCTAAATCAACTGTAAATACTAGTGTTTGACAACCAACGGATTTTGCCCGCTCTAACAAGCCTTTTACATAAGCTCGGTCACGCATCATATACAATTGAAACCAAAACGGCTTGGTCGCAGCTTTGGCAACTTCTTCCAATGAACAAATAGAAACGGTGGAGAGGCAATAGGGAATACCCGCTTTTTCTGCCGCCTTTACGGCTTGTACTTCTGCTCGTCGTGCCATCATGCCGGCAAGTCCAATGGGAGCGAGGCCTAGGGGCATGGCCATATCGTTACCAAACATGTTGATGTGGGTATCAATTTTGGAAACATCATGCATCACACGTTGTTTCATCTGAATGTTTTCAAAGTCCTCGACATTAGCTTCTAATGTCGTTTCGCCGTAGGCACCGCCGTCAAGGTAGTCGAACAAATTTCTAGGCAGGCGCTTTTCGGCTAGTCGTCGATAATCGCCTGTGGAGGCAGGAACAAGGTTTAGGGACGGCACAATTACGCCCCCGGTGTGGGAATGATCGCTTCGATGAGGCGCGGGCCTTTATGGGCGAGAGCTTCTTGTAAAGCGTTCCTGAAACCTTCAACGGTATCGGTTTTAACCGCTGGTACGCCGTGACCTTCGGAAATTGAAACCCAGTCAATGACTGGATTGGTCAGATCGAGCATAGATAAGGCTTTGGGTCCCGGGTTGGTTACCCCCACACGGGCCAATTCAATATTCAAAATGGCGTAACTGGAGTTGTTCAATATCACCGTTGTGACATCAAGGTTTTCCCGAGCCATTGTCCAGAGAGCTTGTACCGTGTACATGGCGCTTCCGTCTGCTTGTAAACAGAGAACCTTCCGGTTCGGACATGCCATGGCAGCTCCGACGCCAACAGGTAGGCCTTGGCCGATAGCTCCACCGGTTACGGTCATCCAGTCATGGGGGGCAGCTCCTTCTGTCATCGGAAAGATGGCGAGGCCTGCTGTAGCGGCTCCATCGGATACGATGGCATTTTCCGGCATGAGCTCTGCCACAACCGCGCCGATCCCAACCGGGGTTAACCGCCCAGGTTCTGCTGGCGGGATCATCGGTGCTTGTGTTTTGACACGCACAGACTTTGCACCAACTTCGACAGCAAGGCGGGTGAGAGCATCTAGGGCATTTCGTCTAGGTTCTGCCAACATCAAGAGCTTGGTTGTATCAGCAGCGAGAAAGCTTGGCTTGTTAGGGTAGGCAAAGAAGGCAACAGGTGGTTGGGCGCCAACGAAAATAATTTCGTCAAAGTCTTTAATGTAATCGGCAGCCATTTCCCCGAAATACGGTAAACGCTCAAGGGTAACACGCCCAACGCCGCGTTCGAGGCGGGCAGGAAAGGTTTCACAAATTAACCGTGCGCCGGTTTTTTTGGCAATGCGCCCTGCTTGTTTCAAAGCTTTTTCTCGTAACGCCATTCCGCCAAGGAAAATGGCTGTGTTTGATTTTTTGTTCAGTACACGACAGGCTTTATCAATCGCTGATTTGGTTGCTAATTTTGGTTTCGATTTAGAAACCTTTTTCACACTGGTTTTTTTAACATCGCTCCACGCATGATCAGCAGGAGCAATAACCGTAGCAATTTTTCCAGGATAACTCAGGGCAACTTCAATTGCTTCGGTTCCCTTTATGGCTAGATTGTCTGGAGAAGTGGATGTGGTGACCCAATCTGACATTGGTGTGGCTACACCGATAATATCTGAAGTTAACGGTGCGTCATATTGCAAATGGTCAATCGCATGGTCACCCACAATGTTGACAATCGGAGAGCGCGCTCGTTTGGCATTATGTAAATTAGCCAGACCATTGGCAAGGCCAGGGCCGAGGTGGAGTAAGGTGGCGGCAGGTTTATCAGCCATACGGCCATATCCATCAGCAGCACCAGTCACGACTCCTTCAAACAAACCGAGCACGGCCCGCATTTTAGGCTGCCCATCAATGGCGGCAACCAATTGCATTTCCGAGGTACCTGGATTGGCAAAGCAAACCTCTACCCCGTTATCACATAATGTTTTAATGAGTTTTTCTGCGCCGTTCATGTTAGCCCCCTGTTATCATTGAACTTCAGTATGCCCCAAAGCGGAGCTAAAAACTAGACATTTAACGATGAAACACAACTTGTATTGTCAAGAGAGGGGAAATTTATTTATCCGCTAGTCTCGGTCATAGGTGAGGGCCATAAATACGTCTTCTAAATCAGGTTCTTCGGTTCGTAAATCTGCAATGGTAATATTTGCATCTTTGATCTGATCTAATAATTCCATAATGCCGGTTGTGCCAGTACGGTAAGATATGGCCAGCGTACCATCACGCCGCATAGTGGCATCCAGTTTTGCCAATTTTGCAGGGACTTTGGTTAAAGGTGTATGCGGAGTAATTACCAAGGTTTTTTGATCCAAGCGTTTTAGCAGTGTATCCTTGTCTTCATTGGCGGTAATCTCACCGTTATGAATAATTGCGATTTTGTCACACAGGCTTTCTGCCTCTTCAAGATAATGTGTGGTCAAAATAATGGTGGTGCCATTATCGTGTAACTCTTCTACGTATTTCCAAAGTTGTCTACGGAGTTCAATATCCACGCCTGCAGTTGGTTCGTCTAAAATGAGAACTGGTGGATTATGCACAAGCGCTTTGGCAATGAGCAATCTACGTTTCATGCCGCCCGATAATTGCCGAACATAGGCATCACGTTTGTCCAGTAACCCGAGCGCATCCAAAATTTCATCAGAGCGGCGTTCTGATTTTGGTACGCCGTAATAACCGGCTTGGTTTTCTAATGCTTGCCATGGGGTGAAAAACACATCCATTGATAGTTCTTGTGGAACAACACCGATAGAGGCACGGGCTTGGCGAGTGTTGCTATCAATATCATAACCGCAAATTTCTGCCTTACCGCTTGATTTGACCACGAGGCCAGCCAGAATGTTAATCAAGGTTGATTTCCCGGCTCCATTGGG
>JAJRSG010000089.1 GCA_024278915.1 Alphaproteobacteria bacterium | reverse complement strand
TAGGCTACAAAAATTACTATCCAAACAGCAAAAAGAATTTAACGAAAGCCTGATTGGCCGCACACTGGAAGTCCTTGTGGAAAACACCACAAAAACCGAAGGCGAATTATTTGGTCGCTCCCCTTACTTACAAGGTACGCATTTTATAGGTGACGCTAGCCTTGTCGGCACGATTGTGAACGTAAGAATTGAAGGTGCCGGACAAAATTCGTTAAGCGGAACCCTATCAGATGGCTAAACCAAAAGCAGATATCTTGAAATTTGAAGATGCGGATTTAGTACAAGAAATGTGCGGACAAGGTCATGCGCACTTGGCACTCATTGAGCAAGCTTTTGGGGTTTACCTTGAAGCTCCCGGTAAAAGCGTCGTAATTAACGGAGAAGCAAGCGCAAGAGCCAACGCTGCCGAAGTCATCAATGAAATATACACTCGACTTTCCAAAGGGTGGCCATGTCAGCCTGCAGATATAAAAAATATTATTTCTCGTCTAAAAGGCGGTAAAAACACAAATATCACTGGGAACTTACTCATTCCATTTCCCCGCCGCAAACCAATCATTCCCAAAACACCTCGCCAAGAACAGTTTATGCAGTCCATGCGTGATCATACAATTGTCTTTGGCGTTGGGCCGGCGGGAACAGGTAAAACATTTTTAGCGACAGCCTATGGAGCTTCCTTACTGGCACGCGGCGAAGTCGGACGCTTTATTGCGTGCCGCCCCGCAGTCGAAGCAGGTGAAAAACTTGGTTTTTTACCGGGGGATTTAAAAGAAAAAGTAGACCCCTATATGCAACCCATCTGGGACGCCCTTAACATGGTATTGGGACATGCCGATGTAGAGCGCCGAATGGAGTTGGGGGAAATCGAAGTGGCTCCTTTGGCATTTATGCGAGGCCGGACACTATCTGACGCATTCGTCGTCATTGACGAAGCTCAAAATGCAACCGTGCCGCAAATGAAAATGGCACTGACACGGCTTGGCGAAAAATCCAAATATGTGGTCACTGGTGACCCGAGTCAAAGTGACCTGCCTTCTGGCCAAGTTTCGGGGCTTGGACACGCGTTAGCCATTTTAAGAAATATTGACGATATCGATGCCATCGAGTTCGAAGCAAGTGATGTCGTGCGCCACCCTCTAGTGGGTAAAATTGTAATAGCTTATGAGAAAGATGTGCAACGCTAATGGACTCTCCTGAAATCGCGCTTTCAATTGAAGATAAGCGCTGGAACGAGATTGCTGATTTGCAAAAGCTTTGTGAGCAAGCTGTGGCAACAGCAATGGCCAATATCAACATACGACCATTTGCAGAATTAAGCCTCGCCTTTATTGATGACGCGAAAATGCAAGCGCTAAACAAGCAGTACCGCAAAAAGGACAAACCAACCAATGTCCTTTCTTTTCCGGCAACGCCGATTGACGGCTTCATGCCGCTACTTGGCGATATTGTACTCGCATATGAAACCATTCAAGCCGAAGCACAAGCCGCCCATATCTCCTGCGAAGATCACTTAACTCATCTTGTCATTCATGGATTTTACCATCTGCAAGGCTATGATCACGAAACACCGCAAGACGCGAAGATTATGGAAGCCCTAGAAATCAAAACTTTGCACCATTTGGATATTTCCAATCCCTATGCTAGAGAGATATTATTGTGAGTTCGTCACCCTCTATATTTGCCAAGCTCTTTAACCCCTCTGCTGGGCAAAGTGCTGTTAAGAGCGATCCAAAGCTTGTTGCCGAGCGGAAATTGCTCATGCGAGCCGCCGCAGATTTTCACAGTTTAAAAGTAGAAGACCTCATGGTTCCTCGTGCAGAAGTTATTGCTGTGGAGGAAAGCGTCGACCTTAAAACCTTGGCGCAAACCTTAAAAGATGCGGGGCACTCCCGCCTTCCTGCCTATAAAGACACACTAGACGACCCTATCGGCATGGTACATGTCAAAGATGTCTTCGCTTACCTCGGGTTTGATGCCAAAGGACGGAACGGGAAAACCTATCCACAAAAGAAAATCATCAAGACTATATTACGCCCTGTATTATTCGTCCCGCCATCTATGTCAGCCGAAGATTTGCTGCGTAAAATGCAAGCCAAGCGCATTCATATGGCCATCGTGGTAGACGAGTACGGCGGCACGGACGGGTTGGTGACATTGGAAGACCTTATCGAACCCATTGTCGGCGATATTGAAGATGAGCACGATGAGGCTGAACCAGAAATTACTGCCCGTAAAACAGCCAAAGGTGAAACCTATTGGGACGTAGATGCCCGCGCCGATATTGAAGATTTTGAAGAAGCTTTCGGGCGCGATATTGCCACCCCTGAAGAAGACGAAGAAGTGGACACCATTGGCGGCGTTGTGGTTTCACTTGCAGGTCGCGTACCACAACGCGGTGAAATCATTCGGCACCCTTACGGTATCGAATTTGAAGTTCTAGATGCCGACCCAAGACGCTTGAAACATTTGCGGGTTCGTACTGCCGCCCATAAGAAATAACATTGAAAAAAGTCATTAAAATTGCTGGTGTTCAGGGATTATTACTTAATTTTTTCCTCGGAGCATTTGCAGTTTTAGGACACGCCCCGCTCTACATTTGGCCAGCAACAATATTCGCATTTGCGCTCTTTATGATACGCCTAGATGCTGCCAGCTTGCAAACCAAACCCGTTAAAGCAGGATTTTTGACGGGCTTCTTTTTTGGCCTTGGGTATTTTTTATTCGGACTATATTGGGTCGGTGCTGCCTTCATTGCCCGCGGCCCAGAATTCATCTGGATCATGCCATTTGC
>JAJRSG010000088.1 GCA_024278915.1 Alphaproteobacteria bacterium | reverse complement strand
GTCGCAAATGAGCAGTTAGCTGCGAATAAAACCGTGAGAATTAGAACTTTTGGATCAATGCCGGTTTGTGTTGAAATGTTGATAGCAATTGGTGCAAATAAAATTGCAGTTGCTGCATTTGATAGAAGATTTGTCATGACGGCAACCAGCAAAAACAACCCTGCGATCACGACTTGTGGCCCAAAATGTTGTAATGTCGTGACTACTTGTTGCGCAATAAATTGTGCCCCTCCTGTATTTTCCAGAGCGACACCCATTGCGAATGCCGCACCGATTAGCATGAAAATTTTAGTGTCAAGAGCCCGTACCGCTTGGCGAATATTTAAACATCCTGTTGCAATCATAAGTGTGGCTCCTGCAAATGCAGCATGAACGATTGGCAGTAAGCCTAAGGCTGCACTCATTATGACGGCACCAAAGATAATTCGTGCAATGGTTGCCCGTCTAATGTCTGGTAAATCTTGTGTCTTCCAATCCAGTAAAAGGATGTCGTGATGATTACGCATGGCTTCTATTTGCGGGACATAGCCAAATAATAGTAATACATCGCCAGCTTTTAATCTAATGTGGAGCATACGTTCTCGAACCATGCGCGAGCGCCGTTGGATACCAAGAACCAAGCAACCTGTTTGCCTTTGAAAGCCCGCCTGTTCGATTGTTTGACCAACCATGCGCGAGCCAGGTGCAATCACAGCTTCACTAATAACAATTCGTGCGTCACTGCTATCCTTTTTGAAGCCTTCAATGTTTAACATACCTTCGAGGTATTCAGGGTATGATGACATTAGGCCTGTTAAAGCTTTGCGGGTAGCGGCAACCGTTAATATGTCATCGACAAGTAGGGAATCTTCAAAGGGGGGCAATAGCTTACGTCCACCACGTTCAATTTGCCTAACGGTCATCATCCTTAGGTCTGTAAATAATCCGGCAACAGGTTTCTTGCCAAGTAAAGGATGGTTAGGGGTAATGCGAATCGGGGCAATATATTGCTGTCCTGAATGTTGTAAATCGTTCTTTTCCAAAGCTCTTTGCGGTAATAGATATTTTGAAAAAACAACAATATAAATTGCGCCAATTAATGCCAAAAACATACCAGGAATAGCCGGGTCAAAAAAAGCAAGACTATCACCCGTCGACCTTTCAAAAGCGCCTGCAACAAGTATGTTTGTTGATGAACCAATTAGGGTTGTCATGCCAGCCAATATGCAAATAAAACTAAGTGGCATCATATATTTGGAAGCAGAACTTCTTAACTGCAATGCCATAGCCGAAAGAACGGGGATAAACATTACGACGACAGGAGTGTTGTTCATGAACATAGACACAATAAAAGCAATTAAAAAGACAGCCGATAATGTTCGCTTCGGATAGGTATCGAGATAAGTATTTAGTTTACGGGTTGGCCCTTCAAGTGCTCCTGTATGGAAAATGCCTTGGCCAATAATTAGTAATGCCAAAATTGTAATGAGGGCTGGATCAGCAAAACCAGAAAGTAAGGTTTGCGCATTTAAATTTTGGGTGAACTCTGGGCTAAATAATTGAAAAAACAATAATAGTGCCGCCAAAATGGAAGCGGAAACCAATTCTATGGAAAAGCGATCAAGGATGTAAAAGCCGACCCCTGATAAAACAATCACGAAGGTCGCCCACATTTGCCAACTTGGTTCTATGAGTTGCATATCCATAAACAATAGGTATCATCAAATTTTGATTTTGACGAGATAGTTTCAAACTTAGTTTACTTCAGTAAAGAGGAATAAATGGCTAAAATTGCATTTTTGGGTTTAGGGGTGATGGGGTACCCTATGGCAGGGCACTTACTGGCCGCTAAGCATGAGGTATCTGTTTGGAATCGAACCTCTAGCACGGGAGCGCGCTGGGCCGCTGAATATAAGGCAAAAGCTTGTGATACCATTGAGGAAGTAGTTGCTAACTGTGATTATGTTATGGTGTGTGTTGGGAATGATGCGGATGTAAAGGCTGTTGCGGTGCCAGCATTACATGCCATGCGTAAAGGTAGCATATTAATAGACCATACAACGGCATCGGCAAAATGTGCTCGAGAATGTGGTGAACTTGCAACAACCCTTGGTATTGGGTTTATTGACGCCCCAATTTCCGGCGGGGAGGCGGGGGCGGTCAATGGACAACTCACCATTATGTGCGGTGGTGACATGACGACCTATCAAAAGGCCGAAGAAATTATGCAAGCGTATGGAAAGGCAACAAAACATATGGGACCGGTTGGCGCGGGCCAGTTAACGAAAATGGTTAACCAAATTTGCATAGCTGGTACATTGCAAGGCCTATCAGAAGCCATTAACTTTGCACAAAAAGCAGGGTTGGACGTTGATGAAGTCGTACAAGCAATCGGGAAAGGCGCAGCTCAAAGTTGGCAAATGGACAACCGGGCGAGCACGATGGGCAAGGGCGAGTTTGAATTCGGGTTTGCCGTTGACTGGATGCGTAAAGATTTGCAAATCGCTCTTGAAGAAGCTTCTGCAAATGGGGCTGATATGACCTTAACAAAGCTTGTTGATAGTTATTATCAAGATGTTCAAGATATGGGTGGAAACCGATGGGATACTTCTAGTCTTATCAAACGTTTAACGGATAAATAACCATGAAAAAAATAGCGGTTCGAATTTTGTTACTATTGCTTCTTCTTGTTATAATTGCTGTATCTATTATCGGCATTAATTACGCGAACAACTCAATTCACCCACAGTCAGGCGAGGGCGATGACCTTACACAAGCGGCTGATACGATCACCGTTTTTAACTGGAATTTGGGATATGCAGGGCTAGGTAAAGATTCAGATTTTATTGCTGATGGTGGGAAGAATTTTTATCCTCCTAGTAAGGAAATTGTACAGGATAATTTGTCAGGCATTCGAACAATTATCCGAAACCATCCCGCTGATATATATTTATTTCAAGAAATTTCAGAGCCAGATATGCTTACTCTTGGTGTAGATGTGTTAGCGGGCGTTCGTGAAACGCTTGCTCATTATAACTGGTTCTTTACGAATGACATTAGCACCCGTTTCATCCCTCAAAAAAATGCTATGCATCATGGGCTAGCTACGTTTTCAAGGATCAAAACACTGCCAGTAAAAACCATCCGTTTGCCTCTTGAACCAACACGTTTGAATGGGCTTTTACGGCGCCAATATCATATTCAAGTTCGCGAGTTCGATGATAAGGCGGGGAATAATTGGGCTGTTGTTAACATTCATCTTTCCGCATTTGACGAGGGAGGGAATATAAGAGTTCAGCAGTACGAGAAACTACTGGAAATCGTGGATAAATTTTACAAAGACGGCAAATATGTTGTAGTTGCAGGAGATTGGAATATGCAGCTAATTCCTACGAATTTCCCCCACACAACAACTGAAGAATTCCTATTTTGGTTAAAAATACTGCCAAAGGAAGCCTTAAAACCTGACTGGCAATTACTCGTTGACCCAACTTTTGCCACCGTTCGTACGAATGAACGCCCTTACACAAAGGGAGAAAATTACACCACAATCATCGATGGTTTTTTGGTGTCGCCAAATGTCAAAGCGCTTAAAATTCAAACATTGGATACGAATTTTCAATTTACCGACCACCAACCAGTTTGGGGGGAGTTTTGGGCTAAGCCCTAGCTTAGTAAAGGTACGCCGATCCACATGGGGTGTAGGTATTTGATCATCACCCAATAAAGAGCCGTTCCGACTACGATAGCAATAATATCACCTAAAATACTCGCCGTTTTTACAGGTAGGTTACGCGAAGAAACAACATGTCTATCTATCAATGCATATATCAAAAATGTGCCGAATAATAAAAGGGAATTTTGTTCACCTGTTGCGAGCAAATGGCCAGCGCTCCACAAAATGATACCGTAAAGCATGGGGTGTTTTAATACCTGCTTTAGATAACCTAGTGGGGCATTGGAACTAACGAGTAAAATAAAGGACGGCCACATCAAGGCGAGATTAATATGGCGCCCCCATGTCGGTGGTGTAAATACAGTTGGAGAAGGGCGGGATAACCCATATCCCCAAATTATTAAGATAAAACCGGCAAGAGTGATCAGGGAATAAAGCCCCATATATTTTCCAGCACCCATGTTTGCTTTAATATCTCGACCTGTTTCGCGGCTACGGAAGGTCGAATACAAATGGGGAGCAAAAAAGATCACAAGACCAAAAATTAGATAGTACATAAAAAAATCTCCTAACTTCTTAACTTCCACTACCGTTTTTTTAGACTTGCGCGGTTTTTCAGATACACTATAGAACAGCACTAATTTCTTCAAGTCTCAGATTTTGGTATGGGGCATACACATTACGGGCTCTAAGCATGTCAGCTACCATCACATTATCCAAAACATTTACATTTGAAGCTGCTCACAGCTTGAATTTAGCCGACGGAACTGACCCAGGCTATAAGCGCTTACATGGTCATTCATTTACGGCTATTCTCTCTGTGAGAGCCCCTAAGGCTGAAATAGAGCATTGGTTGATGGACTTTGGTTCATTTGATCCGACAATTGAGGCTTTAAAAGAGAAACTAGATCATGCGTACCTTAATGAACTTGAGGGGCTTAAATCAGCTACGCTGGAAAACATGTGTGCATATATATTCGATTTAGCCTCAAAACAACTGCCCAACCTATTTGCTGTAGATTTAGCTCGAAAAACATGCGGACAAAATTGTAGGCTTGAAATAGGGTAGTATCCTAATATCGGTGCTATTATTTGCCACAATGGTAATCGCATAATTTATATTATGAGAAATATATGCTTTATATATACAGAACAAAGCATTGATTAATTAGAATAGTTTCTAATAACACAAAGACCATCATACCCAATAATTTGGTTGCCAGGAAGTTCTGAATAAAGTGAAGCCATATCCATGTCTATGTGCATGTTCGTGAAAACCAATTGCTTGGTACGTGTTTGTGCGCCCCAAAGTAAAGTTTTATCTGCGTGTGCATGCGTCGGATGCCTGTGGTAACGTAGAGCATCAACAATCCAAACATCTAGCCCACTCAAACTTTCTAGTGTTTCATCGTCTATTATATGTGCATCAGGAGAATATGCTATTTGGTTTAAAAATTTAAAGCCGAGTGCATTTATGGTGCCGTGTCCAACTTCAAAAACATCAATATCCACGACACCACCTGGACCTGCAATAGCTAGTCTATCCCCATGTTTAATCAATTGTTTTAGTGTCAAAATAGGTGGATGTATTCGCCCTTCTGGTGTTTCAAAACAATAGGTAAACCGTTTGAACAAGTCCTCTTTTGTTGTCTGATCCATATAAACTGGAATTTGACCACGATTTTTATAAGCAATTGCACGTAAATCGTCCATACCATGAGTTTGGTCTCCGTGGTCATGCGTATATAAAACAGCATCAACGTGTTGAGTATTGGCGTCGAGAAGTTGTTCGCGTAAATCTGGTGATGTATCAATAAGAATAACGGTGCGGTCTTTTTGTGGCGGTTTATCATTGCCTTCCCAGTATTCAAGCAAGATAGAGCACCGTCTACGCCTGTTTTTCGGTTCGGACGGGTCACAAGCACCCCAGTCGCCGCCTACCCTTGGCACACCACCCGAAGATCCACAGCCTAATATCGTAATTTCAATATTCCGTCTTATCATGCTGGTCTTTTAGCTTTTTTGAAGAGATTAAAAAAGGCATTTGTTGTTCTCATATTGGTTTCTTCAACGCTCCAGCCTTTTAATGCTGCCAAACCTTCTGCAACACGAGGTAGAAAAGCTGGTTCGTTGCGTTGGCCTCTATGTGGCATGGGGGCTAAATAAGGACAATCTGTTTCAATCATTATTCTGTCATCGGGTAAGGTTTTTGCAATGTCGCGTAAATCTTGCGCATTACGAAACGTAATAATACCGGATAAGGAAAAATACAAACCTAGATTGGTCAACCTTTTTGCCAGTTCCTCCCCTCCAGTATAGCAGTGTAATAAAGCAGGAAAGTTGCCTTTTTTCATTTCACTTTCTAGAAGGTCAGCCATTTCAACATCAGCGTTTCTACTGTGAATGATTAGAGGTAGTTGCGTTTCACGTGATGCCTCAATATGGGCCATGAAATTATGGTACTGATCCTCTTTACCGCTGTAATTATAGTGAAAATCCAGACCAGTCTCTCCCACGCCGATTACTTTCGTATGGCCGCATAACTTAATGATATCATTTGCCTTTATATCAGTATTGGTATGTGCGTCATGTGGATGTGTACCGATAGATGCATAAATGTTATCGTGGTTTTCAGCCACTTTGATTACAGCTGGAAAATCAGCAAGGTTACAACAAATATTGAGCATGGTTTGTACGCCAATATCTCTTGCCCGCTCAATCGTTTCTTCTAAATCAAGTTCAAATTTTTCACCATGAAGGTTTACATGACTATCAACTAACACCCTAATTTCCAATCTGTGACAAAGAGTGTAAAAGGACAGTTTTTTTATTCATATTGAGACCTTTTCGTGCGTGACGAAGGGAAATGATATTAGACCTAATATCCATCCACTCTACAGGACTACGTTCTTGGGCAATTGGGGCAAATGCACTTTCCCACTTACCTGTGGCAGCATAGATTGTCTGTGCGTGTAATATATCTTCTAAAGCACCGCAAAATAAATCATACGAAATATTGGCTTGTACAGACGATAACGCGTCTGAAATCATATGAGTCATTGATGGAGAAGATTTGGGAAAATTTTCAATAAATCCACGTAATGGCCTTAATACTGTATCGGCATTTTGTGCTAATGCATAAGCCTTACCTGGTGCTCCTTTGGCGAGTTTTACTGCCGCTTTAATATCTGATGGACTTGCCTCTGTACGTATATTTAGCCATGCTTCCAATTCAGTTTCTTCCACACCGTGCAATGATAAATCAATACAGCGGGAACGGATTGTCGGCAGTAAACGTCCCGGCGCAGAGGTAAGTAAAATTAACAGTGCTTTTTCAGGAGGTTCTTCCAACGTTTTTAAAACTGCATTGGTAGCACTACGGTTCATTTCGTCAATGCTATCTATTAAACAGACGCGCCAGCCACCTTCTGATGGTTTTCTAGAGAAAAAATCACTTATTTTACGTGTTTCTGAAATCGGAATTTCAGCTCTAATTTTCTTTGTTTTTACATCATAAGGGCGACGGATGAGAAGGAAATCTCCATGCCCTAAAGACTGTACACGTTTAGCTACGGGATCGCTATCTGGGATATCTAACCTGTCTTGGGTAAGTGGTTCACCACCAAGAACTCGCCGGATCATACGGTAAGCTAGCGTTGCTTTACCAATGCCTTTTGCTCCATTTATTAGCCATGCATGGTGTAACTTTTTTTTGGCAAAAAAGTTCGCAAAATTAGTTTCGGCCTCACGATGTCCAATGAGTGAATAAACTTCTCTGGGATGAGGGCAATGATCGGCTCGATCGGCCTCCGGATCCGCAATTATTTCGTCAGTATGTTTTTTAACAGCCTTAGCCAAGGCGTAAGCCCTCAAATTGTTTCATAGCAATATGACGAATTTGTGCAGCAATCGCATCACGCGATAGAGCTGCATCAATAGTCTTTACTCTTTCTGGGTTTGTTTTGGCGATATCCAAAAAACCTTGTCGTAGTTTCTTATGAAACTCGAGCGTTTCTGTATCAAAGCGAGACAATTCGCCGCCACGGGTTTTGACACGTTTTTGTGTTAGGATTGGGTCAATATCGAATAAGATCGTCAGATCTGGCTTAAACCCGCCCATTACGGCTTTGTGGACAGCGGCAACGCGGTCAGCCCCCAAACCACGTGCACACCCTTGGTAAGCAAGCGAAGAGTCACTAAAACGGTCGCATATCACCCACACTCCACGCGCCAAGGCCGGTTTGATAAGCTTTTCCATATGATCGAGCCGCGCTGCATACATTAACAATAGCTCTGTCATTCCTGACCAACGTTCATGGGTGCCGTCTAAAACAAGATCACGGATAGCTTCTGCGCCAAATGTACCCCCTGGCTCACGAGTGACCACATTCTCGATATTTGCCGAGTCCAGAACTTCTTTCAATCGCTTTGCTTGTGTGGTTTTACCTGCACCTTCGCCGCCTTCAAGCGTAATGAATTTTCCCGGTTTCATTTTATTCCCCTCTTATTTTTCTAATGATAGCTGCAAATAGTCGCCCAAATAATGATTTTTGTTTTACATCATTAGCTGCGAATAAAGGTGCTGTTTTAAGAATGTTCCCATTTATACTGATAACCAGTTGGGCAATTTCATCTCCTTTTAAAATAGGAGCCGGAACAGGGCTTTGATACTTAATTTGTACTTTTAAGTTCTTCCTGTTCATTTTAGCAAGCCCAACGACAACGTCCTCGCCAACCACAACTGGAACGGTTTCGTCTTTACCCATGAATAGGTTGACCTCACCAGTGCGAGAATCTTTTTTGTAGATATCGTAAACAGAAAATTCCGAGAAAGCGGACCTCATAATACGCAAGCTTTCGGATCTTCTTTGTGCTTTACTCTCAAGACCGTTGACTACAAAGATCCTACGTTTTCCATCTTGAACGGCTGAACCTACAAAACCATATTTTGAAATCTCAGTATGACCAGTTTTAAGGCCATCTGCACCGGCAAAATTTGCGAGGATGAGTGGGTTTCGATTCGGTTGTCGAATACCATTCCATGTAAAGCTTTTCTGAGCATAGATTTTATAAAGATCTGGATATGTTCGAATACTGTGCTGTGCCAATTTTACCAGATCATATGCACTAATGACATGCCCTTCAGCAGGCCAACCAGTGGCGTTTTTAAAATTTGCACTTGTAAGGCCAAGTTGCTTTGCTTTGGCGTTCATCATCTCGGCAAACGCCGTTTCGCTGCCTGCAATTCCTTCAGCAAGAGTAATACAAGCATCATTTCCGGATTGGATAATTACACCGTGTAAGAGGTCGCCAACTTTTACTTTAGAATTCGGTTTTAAAAACATGGTTGATGAACCTGATTTAGCGCCACCTTTACGCCATGCATTCTCACTGACAATAAATTCGTCTTCTAATGATAGTGCCCCTGACTTTATACGGTCAAAGACAACACTTGCTGTCATAATTTTTGTCATGCTTGCAGGTGCCATTGGGGTACGGGCATTTTTTTCATACAGGATTTCACCGCTGTCATAATCAATAATAACAAGATATTTGGCAGGAGTGATAAATGTGTTGTCTACTGGTGTTTTTGCGTAGGTCAATTGTGGGGCTAGCAACCCAAATACAAAAATAATGCTACTTAATAAGGGAAATCTCATACTCATCATGCTCATGTCAGAATCAAAAGGGAGCGCATATCTGCGCTCCCTTTAAACTCTCACAGCAAATTGACTTCGTAAAGTCCTAGCAAAGATTATTTCGCAGGTTTAACCGTATAATTCACAGCGGGGATAAACCTTGCTTTATGCTTATTAGTACTTTTATCAGATGCCATGTGCACTGGGCCCTTAATGGTGAGGGTCACAGGGCCGTTTTCCAAAGGAGCTGTTTCATATACTTGTGGTGCCTGTGCAGCTTGCGGTATATCTAGCGTTGGTGTGGCTGGAGGGGTTGCTTTTTCCAATAAAGGGTTCACATAGTTTTTAGGTTGAAATGGGAATTGAGGCGTCGCTTTTGGTTTTGGCGCCAAAGGTAATGTAACTTGCTGTGCAAGTGGCGTAGACAGTTTTTTTCCTAAATCTCGGAGAGATGTGTAATTTTCAGCTAATTTTGGAAGATCTTTTGGTTGAACCTTCGTAATTGGTTTCGGCATTTTTGGTAGTTGCGCCACAAGATTTGGTCTTGGTTGCTTTTGCAAATCTTTCGTTGAGGGCCGTTTGATAGGTCTTTTATTAGTTTTTGCGGCCATCGGATCTGCTGGTCCAGCATATTGTACACGTACACGCCCAAGACCTGAATTGAACATTCCCAATTTACGGGCTGTTGCACGGCTGAGGTCAATAATTCGATCACCAACGAATGGTCCTCGGTCATTCACACGAACAAACATGCCTTTTCCGGTCTCTAAGTTGGTTACATAGACCATGCTATTTAGTGGCAGGGTTTTATGAGCGGCTGTATAGTCATCCATATCATATAACTCACCGGTAGCTGTTGGTTTTCCGTGGAATTTATCGCCGTACCAAGACGCCGTTCCGACTGTGTTATAGTAAGGTTGATGCTTCGGGGTATAGTGCTTGCCCATAATGGTATAGGTTTTACCAATTTTTTGGTG
>JAJRSG010000087.1 GCA_024278915.1 Alphaproteobacteria bacterium | reverse complement strand
GTTTAATATTGTCTTGCTCTGTGCCCTGCTCGGCATGGGAGTTGTTATCGAACAATTTCCATGGTTGTTAACGGTGATTAAAACCGCAGGTGCCGCCTGGCTTGCCTGGATGGGGCTGAAATTTTTCAAAGCAGCCCTCACAAAGCACGATGCAAAGGCAGAAAAACCGAAAGAACTAAAACGCTCTCGCCCCTTTCGTTTTTATGAAGCCGTCCTCTTTCAATGGATCAACCCCAAAGCCATCATTATGGCAATTGCGGCAGCAGGTGCCTATGTTGGAATCGCCGATGATCTATGGATTCGTACCTTGCTCATCTGTGGGACGTTTTTAATCATGGGGTTTGCCTCAGCCACAACATGGGCAGTTGCTGGCAATGCGCTTAACCGCCTGATGTCATCAGGGCGATCGGCAACAATTCTCAATATTGTGATGGGGCTGCTACTGATCGCAACAGCCGCCATGATCTTAATGGCAAAAACCCATTAGTTACAAAATACCGTCAGCCTTACGAGAAGCTTTTTTACGTTCATGTTCCAGAAGATAGCGCTTACGGATCCGAATGGACTCTGGTGTCACTTCGACAAGTTCATCATCATTGATAAACTCAAGCGCATATTCCAATGTGGTCTCAATCGGTGTAACCAAGACAACGGCCTCGTCTGTACCTGATGCACGGATATTGGTAAGCTGTTTCCCTTTGACAGGGTTCACAACCAAATCATTTTCACGGGCGTGAATACCAATGACCATACCCTCATATACAGGTGTTTGGTGACCAATAAACATTTTACCACGCTCTTGTAAGTTAAACAAAGCAAAGGCTACCGCTGTACCCGTATGCTTGGAAATCAATACACCTTTTGAACGGCGCCCAATCCCAGCTTCAACCCGTGGTGCGTATTTATTAAATACATGGTATAAAAGACCGGAACCTGAAGTCGCCGTCAAAAATTCTGAGCGGAAACCAATTAACCCGCGAGTTGGAATATCATAATCCAAACGTACGCGGCCTTGGCCATCTGGAACCATGTCTTTTAATTGACCTTTACGGCTCCCGAGACGTTCCATGACCGTACCTTGGTGATCCGATTCCACGTCAACCGTGAGTGTTTCCCAAGGTTCACACAAAACGCCATTAATGGTTTTGTTAATCACTTGCGGGCGAGAGATCGCTAGCTCATACCCTTCACGGCGCATATTCTCGATCAAAATAGAGAGATGAAGTTCACCTCGACCCGCAACGCGGAATTTATCAGGATCGTCAAGCTGCTCAACTCGAAGCGCTACATTATGGATCAATTCTTTTTGTAAGCGGTCATGAATATTACGAGACGTAACATATTTCCCCTCACGGCCAGCAAATGGACTGTCATTCACTTGGAATGTCATAGAGATTGTCGGCTCGTCAACAGAAAGAGCTGGCAGGTTTTCTACTTTCTCAGGATCACAAATCACATCGGAAATGCCCAATTTATCAATGCCGGTAAAACAAGCAATATCGCCAGCACGGACGGCGTCCATTTCGATCCGCTCTAGTCCAATAAACCCAAATGGTTGTAAGACTTTAGCTTTCCGCTGCTTATCATCAGGTGAAATGACGACTACGTTCTGGTTACGGCGCAATGTCCCGCGTACCACTCGACCAATACCAATCACGCCCGTATATGAGCTATAATCAAGTGCACTGATCTGAAGCTGTAATGGGCCATCAGGATCCACATCTGGCACAGGTGTGTGCTCGACAATGGTTTGGAAGAGAGGAGCCATATCTGCACCTTCATCTTCAGCCGTAAGGCTTGCCCACCCATTTAAAGCAGAAGCATAGACAACCGGAAAATCAAGTTGTTCATCGGTCGCGCCGAGACGATCAAACAGGTCGAATGTTTGGTCCACCACCCAATCAGGGCGAGCGCCAACCCGGTCAATTTTATTAATTACGACGATGGGGCGTAGACCTTGCGCCAATGCTTTCTTCGTCACAAATGATGTTTGTGGCATCGGGCCTTCGACAGCGTCCACAAGAAGAACCACACTATCCACCATAGATAATACCCGTTCAACCTCACCGCCAAAGTCCGCATGTCCTGGTGTATCGACGATATTAATACGCCATTCCGTATCTTTGCCGTCAGTCCATTTAATCGCAGTATTTTTAGCGAGAATGGTAATACCGCGTTCTTTTTCAATGTCGCCACTATCCATGACCCGTTCTTGCAACTGGCCACGTTCATCAAGCGTTCCTGATTGGCGAAGGAGTTTGTCTACCAAGGTCGTTTTACCGTGGTCAACGTGGGCAACAATCGCTACATTGCGTAGCGTTTCAATATAATTAGACATGAGCGGAATTTCCGTTAAATTTTCGTTGCGCCCCCTTTAGGGGGAAAATGCAGCCGTGGCTAGGGGTAATTGCACGAAAACATCATTTGCATGACACGAGCCAGATCAGTCAACAAGCCCTTGTAGGGTATTGGCTGCCTCGCCCATAAACCCTTTATAGTTCTGCCCTCTTCCTGAATATGCTTTTGTCACCTTACTTCTAACTTGCAGGGCGCTAAAGGTACGAACTGTGGATTGGCGGTTTTTAGGGTCTAAGTATTCATCTTTCCACGTCAGCGACATGGCCGTAAACAAGTCATGACTTACCTGTTTCGGGTTTTCCAAAAATGTATCATGGGAGTGAATATGAACCGGCAGTCCTGCCGCTTGCCAAGCATCGACTGCATCCCGTTGGAAACGGAGATAATCTGCAATATCTGCCACCTTACGGCTATACCCAAATTTATCAGAAAAATCATGAAAGAAGATGGAGGAGGTAATG
>JAJRSG010000086.1 GCA_024278915.1 Alphaproteobacteria bacterium | reverse complement strand
TGGCGTAACTACACTATAATCGGTGGTTTCCGCTTTTGCTTTTTCAGGAGCTGCTGTTGGCGCAGGTGCGGCAGCCTCTTTTTTTGCGCACCCAGACAAGCCGAGCGCGATGGCCAATGTAATCATTCCTGTTGTTTTTGTGAATTTCATAATCTTATTCCTTATCTTTGATCAATTTGTTTGGTTTTATCTCGTGCGGTACGGATACTAATAAAGATAAATCCGAGTAAAGCGACGAGGGTTAAAGTAGATTGAATAGGATAATCTAAAGGATGGATCCAAAATTCTTTGAACCAATTCCAACGTCCGGCAATTTCTACTGTGTTCCAAAAAATAATTGCTGTTGGAATGGCATATCTTAGGGCGGTTGTTACTCTTTTGAAGCGCAGGAGGCGTTGAATGAGATATAAAGACCAAAGCCCAATTGCTACAAAATTTAAGTATGTAAACCAATGATGTTCTCCGAAGATGTTTTCATCATACAAGAACATGAGGTAAACATAGAAGAACCAAAGAATGGTGAGCGTTTCAATGGCCACATTGTTGGCGAAGTTGCGCGTTAGGCCACGTGAAGGTTTACCCACTTTAATGTGAAGTTTCTTATGGAACCAACGGAACATATTGCACCGCGTTTCTTTATTAAGGAGAAAGTACAACATAATGGCGAGTAAAAAACCGACTGAGCCTTGCATTAAAAAATACTCAGGTTTGGTGGCGGGGTTTTCTGCACATGCATACGCATAGGTACCATCAATACAAAGTGCTTTAACGCCGAAATAACGTGCATGAAAATGTAAAGAAAATTCTACCCAGCCAGTCCATAGCAGGCAAGCTCCTACGAAACCTGCCCAAGTTCCCGCAACTTCGGTATCTTTTCTTACGCCCCATACAATGATTGCAATACCAATGACGCCGATAATAAAAGCAGACCAATATATGCTACTATCCATAATAGAAAAATTTTCATACCCATCGGGTATTACAGGTGGTTTATCTAAAAATACAGAGTACCACTTAGTGCCATGTTGAATGAGTTGCTCCATTAATATCATGGTGATATGCCCTAATGGTTGCACGAAAAACACTGCTAGGAACGCTATTAAACCGACAAAAGGCGGCTTTAAAAATGTTTTCATTACAGCCCCGTGCTCATCTGTTTCATGTTTTGTTGTCATTTACTTCTCCGTTTCTATTTCTTAATGCACTTGCGAATGAGTCGCAAGTAATATTGTTTTATTGTCTTGCTTTAGGTGATTTGTATCCTGTCTTCATACGGACATAGACGGCATAAACTAAAATCAGCGCATTGACGCAGCCTACAAGTATAAAAACAGAACCAAAATTCAATCCACTCGCCATTTCCCCTCCGATCTTGCTTAACAGCAAGAGGCCGAGTGCGCCGCAAAATGCAAATACCCCGAGTACGGATCCTCGTACATCAATGGGGGCTTCTTGGGCCACAAGTGCCTGTCCAGCCATGATAGCAGAAAATTCACCAACTCCCAAGAGCATCAGTGGCCCCATGGCGGCTGGCGACATAATATCCTCTGTCATGCCAACACTAATATAACCAGCAGCCGCCAGAGTCATCGCAACGATAATGGTCGTAACTCGGTCGAACCGATCGAGAATGAATCCAAAAATAGGGGCCCATAACAGGGCGCAAAGTTGCGGAATGCCAGCAAAACGTCCCATGTTCGCCGCCGCTTCTGGTGGGCTCATACCGTGTTGATCAATGCCAGCGTGGAATAACCATGCTGTTAAAAAAGTACCAAGCATTAAGAGGTCACCACGAGCAATAAAGCTTTCGACGAAGGATAGGCGCAGACGGTGGTTGTCTTTTGCGGCTCCAAAGCCTTCTCTCATCAACTCGCCAACTCGTTTGCGGGCCAATGTTTTTCCGGGTTTACCTTTTTTTAGCCCTTTAAACACCACCAAGGCTGTGAAGACGGCAAGAGCTGTCGCTGTCCACATGGTATAGGTGCCAGCTTGCGCGTCAGAAAACCCTTTGCCAGAATAAATATTAGGCAGTTTGCTAAGAAAGAAAATACCCGTTAGAGCGCCAAACCCGTTCATCAAACCGCTCATTGCGCCCATTTTGCCGCGAGTGTAGTTTTGTGGATAATCAGATAGCACGGTTGCCATCATCCCGCCCAGCGCTGCAGCACCTAAGCCCATCATGGCTCGAATAATAAGGAGGACATTATATGTATGGGCGAGAGGATAGAGAGCAAACCCAACGCCGATCCATAAGAAACCGAGTGCAAAAATAGGTCTGCGCCCAATTTTGTCAGACATCGCCCCAATATACGGCGACACTAACAGGAACATCATTTCCCCAACAAAAGACAAATTACCTACGGCACGGCCAATTTCATTGTCAGGCATATCCAAATGCACCCGAAGGATATAATTTTGAATGGCGCTAAGGAAAGACAGAAAGGCAATCGTCCAAAAGGCAGAGTACATATAGGTTCGCGCATTCCAACGCGTAACGCCAGGTTCTAAGTGGACAACCCCGAAGGCAAATTTTTCACCTGTAGGATCTACATGTGTATTTGCATCTGATATGTGTGCGTTCCCTGCCATGTATTCCCTATAAATATGCTGTGATAGCTTTGGTCTCTAAATAGGCTTCAAGCCCGTCCTGACCAAATTCACGCCCCCATCCTGATTGTTTATAACCACCAAACGGGGTCGCCGGGTCAATGGCTGCGTGCACATTGATCCCGACTTGCCCCGCTTTGATCTTACCTGCCAACTTGTGCCCTATAGACACATCCCCAGTCCAAACACTGGCTGATAAGCCAAAGATTGTGTCATTTGCCATAGCGGCAATGTCTTCTAAATCTTCTGTTTCAAATTTTTGTATTGTTAATACGGGGCCAAAAATTTCTTCTTTGACAATCCGCATACTTGAGCTGCAATTGGTAAATATTGTTGGCTCAACGAAATACCCTGCCATGCTCTTTACCCGTTTACCGCCAGTAACAAGTTTAGCACCTTCACCAAGCCCTGTATCGATGTAAGCAAGAACCCGGGTCATTTGGCGCTCGGAAATTAGCGGACCAATATCATAGGAATTTTCAAGGTCGGCGCCGATACGCATGGACTTGGCAATCTCAACCAATCCCTCGACCACTTGGTCGTGAATGTCAGCATGTACTAACAGACGCGAACCTGCCATACAATTTTGACCTGACAAGAAGAAAATGGCTCTGGCTGCTGCTGGAATCGCTTCAGATAAATTTGCATCTTTTAAAATGACGACAGGCGACTTTCCGCCAAGCTCTAATGCTGTCTTTTTTAAATTCCCAGTAACAGCGTGTAAAATTTCTTTACCGACAGATGTTGAACCTGTGAAAGAAATTTTATCTACATCTGGATGTCGAGACAAGGCGGCACCAGCTTTTCGTCCTACACCATTTACAAGGTTGAAGACGCCACTTGGCATGTCTGTTTGTGCAATCAGATCTGCTAGGTAAGCAGAGGTTAGCGGAGCTTCTTCTGCCGGCTTTAAGATAACCGAGCACCCTGCTGCTAAAGCAGGGGCTAATTTTTGTAATGCCATGCCAAACGGAAAATTCCACGGAATGATTTGTCCGACAACACCAATTGGCTCTTTGACAGTATAGGTGAGGAACTCGCGGCCAGGCGCAGCGGCGCGGCTGTTCGTAATGGTTTCGCCATTAATTTTCGTGACCCAACCAGCGTAGTAGCGAATTTGGTCGGCCGCAAGCTTAACGCCTATATCACGCATTAACCCGCGAGATACGCCAATGTCTAGTGCTTCCAGATAGCTAATCTGTTCGGCATTTGCTTCAACAAGATCTGCAAGCGCAAATAAAATTCGGGCACGTTCGACAGGGACCATCTTTGCCCAAACACCGCTTTCAAAGGCTTGCCGCGCAGCCTTGACGGCGGCGTCAATTTCGATTTCGCCCCCGCTTTCAATCGTGCTGATTTGTAGACCTGTCGCAGGGCATTTAATTGCGATTGGCTTGAGGTCTCCACCTGATTGCCAAGCACCGTTGATAAAGTGGCCGTGTTTACGGGCTAGAAAAGACTGAACGTCTTCGTGACTACCGATTTGTTTGGTCACAAAACTCACAACTTAGCCCCACCGACTTTTGTCTTTAAGGAACTTTGCTGCTGCGAAACCGTTGTCAGGTAAATCGCTAGACATGAGGTTTGGCGGATAAGCTTCTTGATAACCTGTATAAAGGTCATCAAACAAACGAGGGTGAATACGGGGTAATTTACGTCCTGCTCGGAAATTGGCAATTGGAATACTCGCCATAACACCGGTTTCGTTTACGGAATTAGCTGTGTCTAAAATCTCTCCCTTTGGTCCATAGATAGATGTGCCGCCTGAGCGTACATCTTCAAAAAATGGCCCGGGATTGCGGGAGATGGAATTGTTGACTAACGAAGTGTACATGTTGTTATGCATTGCGCCTGACCGTACATCGATCGGGTCCGCGCCTGATGTGGCAGAGCGCAACATGATTTCAGCACCCTTTAAGGCAAAGGCACGAATAAGTTCTGGCTCATATTGGGTGGCCGTTGTGGCAATGTTACCAATATCTGTGCGGGTAACCGGAATAACAGCGTCGCGGCCATACATTTCTGTGTATTGGTCAAGCACATCAAAGATCGTTGTGGTAATTACTTCAAAACCAGCGAACACGCCCTTCAGGTTTCTGAGTTTCCAGTGACGATCAACAATTGATCCGTCCGGCCCAATAATAAATGTATTGGATAGAATGTGATCTGGCCAATCAGGGTCGGTGGTGTAGGAGCCAAATACGATATAGCAATTATAACGCTTGGCTCTTGCGCCAACGGCTTCGGTCTCAATGCCAGGCGCTTGGATCGCTACTTTTTGTAAGTCTTCACGGTTCCACATATGGGAGAAACCAGTGATTGGAAATTCATGAAAATGGATAAGGTCTTTTGGCCCCATCCAAGTGGCCGCCGCATCAATCAAGTCGAGCATATGGTCGAGGTTTGATTTTTTCATTTCGACAGCACTGTCGGCACGCACGGGTACGACGCGAGACTGAACAGCCATTACCGTGATATTATCTTTGCGAAGAGGCACAATTTCGTACTGGCCGTTCGGAGCAACAAGAGGTGTGTTTGTATTCATTTGTTTTTTTGTCATGTTTAAATGTCCTATAGCTATATCTTTAGCGGCTAATATTTACTTTATGTTAATAAATAAATTCGCGACCACTTAATGGTCATTTGATTTTGACTGTAATTTGGACGGAAAACAAATAGAAAAAGAAACTAACCTTTAAGGCGGGTGTTTACTTCTACGTAGATACCGTTCGGGTCAAAAAAGCTGAATGTACACAGATGGATAAGGCCTTTGCCTGAATAATCCTTGACGGTCCATTCGATTGGTTCGGTAACGATCCGCGCCTTTGCTGCTTTGGCTTGTGCGTAAGTATAATAAATATCTTGGGTTTCAATGACTAAAATCGGGTCCCCGACACCCACTTTGGTTTTGTGGACATCGGTAGCAACTTCGGGAGTATGGTCAACGTATTCCATAAAGCCTAACATGCCAATATAGGGATCATCTGCTTTGAGAATAATTAGTTTTGCTAGGGCGGCGTCTGGTGCGCAAGGTGGGAAGCGAGCGTCTACCGGTGTTTCATTGTCGTAAAAGCGTGTCCAACCGAATACCATTTGATAAAAATCTGCGATGGCTTCGACATCGTTAACAACAAAACTTGTCCGCCGGATGATTGGATTTGGGTCTTTTTTAGACACTAAACAATCTCGCACATCTCTGATAATTTATAGACTAAATTGGTCGAAATTTCACCGAGTAGATCGCCAGTTGTAAGGCAGCGTTTTTCGATGCGCCCCGTGAAAAAATTCCCCACAAGAAATGATTTCCCGTCTTCACAAGCCCAAACAGCAGCCCAGCCTCTATCCCGCGGTATATCTGTAAATTCTTTTAATAATTCGCCTGTAGCTGAATACAAATCTACACCGTAAACATGAGAGATGAGGAAATTGCCACCCTTGGTTTTGCTGATGCCAGCCGTGAATTTGTCGTCTTCATCTTCAAAGACTAGCAAGTCATCTAGCTGGCAGGATGTTGCCATGTTGTATTGCATCACGCGCTTGCCAGTTTCAGATAAATAAATTGCTGTATCCCCATCATCTGATAAGCATAAATTGGTGACAGCGTGGAAGCCGAACTTTCCTTTGTCTCGATCTACATCGTAATGGGCGAGCTGTTTACCATTTGCATCAAATGCATAGATTTCGCCGCCGCCAAGAAAGGGAGGTCGTTCCCCTTTGACATGTTCCCCCATAACCAAACCGCCATTAGGTTTAAATTCCATAGTTGAAAATGGTTTGCCTTGTTGATCGGGAAAAGAGGGGAGGAGTTCACCTTTTAGAGAAAATCGTTTCACGGTCTGACTTGTGATGTCGCTAACGAATAATACCTTACTGTGCTTGCAGTATTCAACGCCGATGACCAGACCAGTTTCACCAGTCCACAAAGCGCCTTTTAGCTTCATATCTTTTGTGTAAACAAGGACGCGCCCTGCGCCAATATTTTTGCGAATATCGGGTTCGCCAACAGCATATGTGGCGGCAACGCAAATGTCTCCTGGTTCTAAATTGACAGGTTTTTGTGTGTCTGGGGTTAGGCTCTCGGGGCTAAGACTGGTCATATTATGTCTCCATTCACTCTTATTTGCGCAAAATCAGGTCCATAAATCAAGCCCTGACCCTTGATTACGTATAATATGACCATAGTATGGTCATATTATGGAGTTTCTTAGAGAAAACCTGATCTTATATCTAAACTAGGGAGATAGGGAGAGCGCAGGGTGCATACAATACGGTCATTACATAGAGGCTTACTGGCCTTAAAAATTCTCAACATGAAGAGAAAATTATCCGTTGCGGAAATGGCACGCGAGATAGATTTACCGCGCACGACCACATACAGAATATTAGAAAATTTGCGTTCGATCGGTTATTTGTATCGGGAAGAGAAAGACGGCCGCTACGGCCTAACCATTCAAGTGAAAAACCTATCTTCTGGTTTTTATGATAGTGCGTGGTTAAGTGAAACCATAAAACCATTGGCCATAGATTTAGCGAAAACGGTCATTTGGCCTGTGTCCATTATGACACCACGAAATACAAGGATGTCCCTTCGTTTTACCACCGATACGGACAGCCCGTTGGCACTGGATTATTATTCTGAAGGGCTGAAATTACCAGTTCTTTCCACCGCTTCTGGTCATGTCTATATGGCACATTGTAATCGTTTGGAGCGTGAGGTGGTGATCGAAAGCCTACGTCGCGAAGAGTCTGAAGAAACCAATGCATTGGTGAGAAATTCCGCTGCTCTTGATCAACTGATTGCCAATGTTAGGGACCAAGGGTATGCGCTTAACATTCGTTCGCCGCGTAGTGCGGAACCGGGCAAGACAAATACCATCGCCTTGCCAGTGATCCGTGACGGTACATTCTTATGTGCTCTTGCGATGCGCTATATCGCGAGCGCCATGAGCATTGATGAGCTAAAAGAACGTTATCTGCCCACTTTGCTAGATTACAGGGATCAAATGCAAGACGGTGTTAACCGTTCCCAAGCGTTTTAATAAGCAATTTGTTCTTGGACTTTCTTGCGTGAGAATAGTCGTTTGATCCACGCTTTAAAGTTTTCAAGCCAGATATACAGTGTTGGAACAAGGACTAATGTGACGATGGAAGCAATGACAACGCCAAAGGCGAGTGAAACTGCCATCGGGATTAAAAACTGTGCTTGTGGCGACTTTTGGAAAGTAATGGGAAGCAAGCCAAAGAATGTGGTCAGAGTTGTCAGTAAAATTGGCCTGAAACGACTGGCCGCGGCAATTTTGACTGATTCAACTAAATCTTCGCCTTTATCTCGTAGCTCATTAATATAATCAATCAGCACCAAATTATCATTCACAGCTACCCCTGCGGTCGCCACGATACCAAATAGAGAGAACATGGACCAAGGCAGGGAAAACAACATGTGCCCAATGATGGCACCCACATAGCCGAAAGGAATAACCGCCATAACAAGTATGGGTTGGGAATAGGAACGGAAGGCGACGGCGATCAGAATATAGATAGCGAAAATGGTCATAACGCCGTTACGAAACAATCCAGCTTTGAACTTTGAAATTTCGTCCTGATCACCTTTCAAAAGAAAGGACAAGTCAGGGTATTTTTCTTTCATACCGGGGACAATGGTTTTGGTGACTGTGCGAACGACTTCCGCAGGGTTGGTCAATTTACGGTCAATATTGCCGGTAACTTCAACAACTCTTTGACGGTTTAGTCTGCGAATAGATGTCGCGCCTTGGTCAAAGTGAATATCAGCCACGGTTTCAAATGGGATGCTGGCGCCATCGGCAGTACGAATCCGCATATTTTGTAATGTAGCCAGAGATTGTCTGGACTTTACTGGGTAGCGAACCATGACTTTGACATCATCCTTACCGCGAGGGATGCGTTGAACTTCTTCCCCAAAGAAGGCTTGTCTGACTTGACGGGCTAAATCTTGTGAACTTAATCCAAGTGTTTCCGCTTCTGGTTTCAGATCCAATACTAATTCTTGTCTGGCCGAACGTAAGGTATCGGTGACATCAAACACGCCTGCAAATTTTTTGATTTCAGCGACGAGCTCAGCAGAGGCAGCTTCAAGAGTTTCTGGATTATTACTGGCCAAAACAAAGCTTAAGGGTTTGTCTCGCATCCAAGTTTGGTAACCAAGTTCAAAGTCTTTTAGGTCAGCTACTTCGCCAATTGCCACGCGCCATTCTCTTGAAATATCGCGGATTGGTGTTTTGCGCTGCTCGGTTTTTAGCAAGTCAATTATGACGCTAACTTTATTTCCTTCAGCTAAGGTTTGGATGTTAACGACCGGTTCCTCACCTGCCGTCTTTTTGAAAAGAGGATTAAGTGCATAAGCGGCAGTTTCAACTTGTAGCAAGGTCTCTTTGGTACGTTCGAAATCAATGCCGTCTGTTAACGTCACTTCTACGACAATATAATCGTTAGGAACATTGGGGAAGAAGTCTTGCCTTACCCAACCACCTTGCACAAAGGAGAAGACGATCATCCAGAGAGCAATGAAAGCGGAGAAAGTTAACAGGCGGTTGTTTAGAGTTTTCGCCAGAAACGGTGAGTAAATCTTTTTGATAAAAGATTTAAGTCCATTAGACACGGCTTGCTGAATATTTCGAATAAAGCTTTTTTCTGATTTTACCTTTTTTAAATGCGCTAAATGGGCGGGTAGGATGAAATAGGCTTCGATTAAAGAAAACGCCAAAGTGATGATCACGACATAGGGCAGGGGTTTCATCACCGCCGCCGCTGTACCGCTTAAGAATAAAATCGGCGAGAATGCTACCATTGTTGTTAAGCCTGCATATAAAACGGGTCTGGCTACACGGCGCGTACCTTCATACGCTGCTGCCACGCCAGTTTCCCCGTTTTCGCGGGCAGAATGAATGCTTTCTCCGATGATAATGGCATCGTCAACCACCATGCCTAGAACGAGAATGAAGGCAAAGAGGGAAATCATATTTAAAGATACATCAAATACTGGTAAGACCCACAACGTTCCCATAAAGGCGGTTAACATGCCAATGCAAACCCAAAATGCAATTCGTGGGCGCAGGAATAGCATGAGTAATAAAAACACTAATACCAAGCCGCCTGCACCACTATTGCGTAAGATATTTGCGCGGCTGTTAAAGGTATTGGAGAGGTCAAGCCAGCCGATAAGTTCGACACCTTTTGGCAGGGTGACTTTGCTGTCTTTGATATATTTATTTACGCGCTCGCTTATGCCAACGACATCTGGGTTAGTGGTGATTTTCACGTCAATCAAGACTGCAGATCGGCCGTTAAACCGGGAGAGCACTGGTTCTTCAACGAACCCGTCAACAACATGGGCCACATCTCCGAGTAAAACTTCGGCCCCGTCCGTACTTTTGATAAGGACAATGTTAGAGAAATCTTCAGCGGTATAGGCTTGGGAACTTGTGCGTAGGGAAATGTCTCCGCCTTGGGCCCGAATGACACCAGCAGGGATATTTAAAGAGGAGCCACGGACTTTATTGGCCACTTCATCAAAGGTCAGCCCATAGCGCTGTAAGGCCTCTTCTGAGACTTCAATGCCAAGTTCATATTCTCTCACGCCGATCATTTCAGCAAAATCAACGCCAGGTAACCCCGATAAATCATCTCGAATTTTAGTTGATATTGTTTTTAATGTTTTCTCGTCGGTATCGGCCATAACCGCTACCTGAATGGAACGGCTTTTAAATCGGATTAACTCGACAACAGGTCGTTCTGCACTGACGGGGAAGGTGTTGATAGCATCCACGGCCGCCTTGATTTCGTTTAGCAATTTTTGCTTGTCGATATTGGTCGTCATTTCAGCGGTGACGATACCAAGCCCAGTCGAGGCTGTAGATTCTACATTGCCTACGCCTTCAATATCGGCAATGGCCTCCTCAATACGAATATTGATCCTGTCTTCTACTTCAACCGGATCTCCTCCCGGATAAACGACACTGATTTGGATGAACTTCGCCGGCATTGACGGCATAATTTCGCGGTTAAAGGTGGGAAGAGTTAGAAATCCGCCAATGAGGATCGCGAGCATCATCAGGTTGGCAGCAACCGGGTTATGGACAAACCATTTGATTAAACCGTTCATTGGGAGAGCCTATCATCTTCCTGAACCGTCACTTCGGTTCCTTCTATGAGTATATCTAGTGGCGATATAACAACTTGTGCATTTGCGGGTATGCCTCTGACCAAAACATTTTGTCCGGCGGCATGCATCACTTCTACAGGGCGTGACCACATCTTGTTATTATCGTCAACAATAACCACTTCACTTTGGTTGCGGAGGGCAGAGCGTGGAATGCTAGTAACATCGTTAATCTGTACGCCCGGAATTTCTGCTTTGACAAATGTGCCATTTAGGAGAGGTGCGCCGTCTTGTTTAACATTATAAGGGTTTTTCACTTCTACAATAACATTCAGAACACGGTTGGTTTGATCAATGGCACCAGCTGTCCGGACAATCTGTCCTTGCCAAGTATGTAATTTTCCACCGACATTGGCAGAAAGCGTAACCATTAGTGGATTGTCGGCGGCTTCTTGTTTTCGATAGGTGGATTGCAAGTCAATTTTTGATAATTGCTTGTCTGTCAGCGGAAGGAAAATTTCAGCTGTCTCTGTTGAGTATAAATCCGCCATATTCGTACCTAATGATACATATTGACCAATGTCAGAGCGTTTAACATCTACGCGACCTTTGAACGGGGCGCTAATTTGGGTGCGGGCAAGGTCAAGTTCTGCCTTGTGTAAATCGGCAATGGCGGAACCTAATTTTGCTTGCGCTCCCGCTAGTTGGGGTTTGCGCAGGGCGAGGTCGGTTGCGACCTTACCGTCACTAATATCGTCCCAGTCTTGCCGGGCGATGTCGCCTTCGGCGACTTCAAGTGCTAGTTTTGCTTCGGCGTCGGCTACATTTGCACGCGCACGTTCAATGGCAAATTGATAATTGCTGGGGTCAATCCGAATAAGAACTTCGCCTTTATTAAAACTGCCACCATTACTGAAATTTGGTGAAACCCAGATAATTTTCCCTGCAACTTCGGGAACAAGTTGAATGGCTCGTTTTGGGCGAACGGTTCCTTGACTGACAATGTGGGGGCTGTAACTGGCTTGTTTTGGGCGGATCGCCCGTACACTCGGTAATTTTGTGACGCTTGCCGTTACAGGGGTTTCGGGGCGAGAATGTTTAATGCCTTTACTCAAAAAGACAGCAACTAAGATCACGAGGATGGGTAATATCCATTTTAAACGGCGCATAAGGTTTCCAACTTTTTTTCTGAACCTACTACGTTAAGGACGAATGTGTCCTATGACAAATCACCTCTCCATGTTTTTCGCGGATGACCGCGTACTGGTTAGGTTAAGGTTTTGTCTGTCGAGGGCTCGCGTCTTCAATATCACGGGTTCTCATTAAGTAACTCATCCACATAAATGCAACGGCCACTAGTCCGATCCCGACGGCAAAAGGGAGGCCGCTCCAGATAATATATAAGGAACCAGCAAATAATGGCCCAGTTGAACGGCCAAGGGATTGCATGGATTGCACAACGCCCATACCCAGACCGCGTTCTGTTGGTGCGGCGCGGTGAGAGGCCAGAGCGCTCATGCCGGTGGTAAACAAGGTTGTTCCGACACCGGTAAAACATAATCCAAGCACGACCCCGTAAGGCGTGGGAGTATAGATAATCATGGCAAGCCCCAAGATAATGGACATAAAGGCTAACCTTACCATGTTCTTCTCACCAATAGTTTTGGCAATGCGTCCAACCAAGCCTCCTTGCACAATTGCAATGACAAGGCCGACAATAATGAAAATATAACCCATATTACGCGGCCCCCAATGGTATCTTTCTCCGACGAGTAAAGGGGTGACAGGATCCATAAGGGCACCAGTTGTCGACACCAGAAAGATAAAGAAGCAAAAGCGGATGAGGACTGGATGCTTGGCAACTTTTTTCAAAGCCTCCATGCGCCCAATGCGAGGTTTGCTTCTTACTTCTAATCGGTGTTTCTCGTCGAGGGTTTCTTTGAATAGGAAGACAATGGCTAAAATGGCGAGGCAGGAAAAGACGGCAGAAGCAATGGAAGGGTAGAAAATATTGGCTGTTTCCGGCGTCGCACCGCCTAAAAACCCGCCAATGGCGGGGCCGATAACGAAACCAAGTCCGAAAGCTGCCCCTAATACTCCCATGCCTTTAGCGCGGTCTTTGGGCGGCGTAAGGTCGGCTATGGCAGCATAAGCGGTGGCAATATTTCCCGCCATGAGCCCTGCAAATGCCCGTGAAAACAATATCATTTCAGGAGTTTTAGCGGCAGCCATTAACAAATAGGCGCAAAAAGCACCACTTAGGGAAATGGCTAAAATTGGTTTACGTCCCCACCGGTCCGAAAGGCCACCCCAGAATGGCCCGGCAATAAATTGGCCGATGGAATAGGTCGCAATAATGAAGGAGGCGTAGGCTGGCCCCGCCCCCATATTGTCCAACACAAACATAATGGGTGGCAACAAAATACCAAACCCGGCGATGTCGAGAAGGATGATAAAAAACAATATTCGCATGTTAACTGCCTAATTGCCACAAGTAGGAGCGTTTAGATATACGACGGTTTCGTGGATTCGTATAGAAAAAACTTATAGCAATTTTTGGTAGGAAACGATGCAAACTTTACCGTGGGCTTTTTCACACTCTTCAACAGAAGGGTGGGATACAACTTTTTTCAAAACTTTTCCGTCTTTGGAAAATTGAAGGTCAAATACATAATTTGGGCCCGTCGGTTCGGGGTTGTGTCCAAATGGTTCGAATGCCACGCTGGCATTTGTGCAATAGTGCGAGATGTATTTGATGCCGGCTGACGGGAATACATTTTTGGCAACATCGGCCCGTCTTTCGCATTCTTCCAGAGATTCAACCGTCATGAAAGAGGCGTCGGCACTGCCGTCTGCAGCTTCGGTTAACATAATCAGATGGTTGGGGGGCGGCGGTGGTGTCGCTTCGCCTACGCATCCTGCAAGAAGGGCTGTTAGACCAAGTGTAAATATTCCTATCTGATTTTTCATGAGTCTTCTCCGTTGTTTTTTCCTATCTAAACGATGCGATACGCTTTAATCTGCATGTGCGCAAACGATGACCACACAATGGACGAGAGCCTAGGGGTCAATTGGCAATAGGAATGATATGGCTCACTTTGAAGGTCAGTTTCCAACCACATAAGGAGTTTTACAATGTTCATTAATTTTTGGTATCCGGCCTGTTTTAGTGATGAACTCGGCGATGCGCCGATGAAGGTAAAAATGCTTGGTTGTAATTTTGCTTTGTTTCGTGACGAAGAGGGAAATGCAAATTGCCTGAGTAATATTTGCATTCATAGAGGGGGATCTCTGGCTTGTCAGGGCGAGCAAATCAAAAGCAAAGTTGTGGATGGTAATATCCAATGTCCGTACCACGGGTGGCAATTTAACGGTGACGGCAAATGTGTGAAAATTCCTTCTCAGGGTCCAGAGGGCAAAGTTCCTGAACGGGCGCGGATTGATGCCTACCCGACGCAAGAAAAATACGGAATTGTTTTTGTGTTTTTGGGTGACCTTCCTGAAGATGAGCGCCCGCCAATCATGGAAGCACCTGAGTGCGAGATGGAAGGCTGGGGCGTTATTCGTCAAAGCTATATGCTAAAAACAGGCTATCGCCGTTCCATTGAGAATGCGATTGACCCTGCTCATAATGAATTTGTACATCCGACACACGGGTTTTCAGGTAAAGATCCAAATTACTCCGTCCCAAAACTTGACTTGATCGAGGAAGAGTGGGGCGTTGGTTTTATGACGAAATACGCTTCGTCTGGTTCGCCGACGAAGGAATATAGCGCCAAGAAAGATAGTGCTGTCACAACTGCCGGTTCCGGCACATTCGGTGCTTCGCATTTTTGGACAAAAATTCAGCCTGGCGATAAGTTCAAAATGCACCAATATACTTATGATTTACCGATTGATGAATTTACCACACGGGTCTTCCTCATTAGTACGCGTAACTCTGGTCTGACAGAAGAAATGCAAAAAATCATGATGGATCGAAACCTGATTGTGGCCCAGCAAGATATCGACATTTTAGACGATGTGGAACCTGTACGCACACCGCCAACGATGATGAAAGAGTTTATGGTGCGCTCTGATAGCTGTATTGTTCGTTACCGCGAACATATTAAAACTTATGAAGATCGGGGTTGGCGGATTGATTTGGATAAATTCCATTCGGAAACGGCGAAAGGAAATGTTATTTTTGCTATACCGTCGCCAATGCGTCGCGAAATGAAAAAGTGGGTCATCGATCCTGTTCCATTGATGCCGGCAAAATAATTGACTGCCTATATGGTTATTGTCGCCGAAATCAATGACGGCGAAGCGTTCATGGAATACGCGAAAGCGGCGGGAGCGCTCGTGTCTGAATTTGGCGGCACATATCTCGTACGTGGCGGTCATACCGAGGTGCTGGAAGGCCATTGGCCAAATGCCGAAAAAGTTGTGATTTCTCAGTGGCCGTCCATGGAAAGTGCTTTGGCCTTTTGGAATAGTCCGCAATATGCCAAGATAAAGAAATTGCGGCTCGGAACTGCAAAGGTACGGGTGAAGTTATTTGAAGGTTGTGATGGGTGAATTACCGAAAATTGCTGTCGCCAACCCGCGAACAGGCGAGGTAGATAGCTATATTACGCCCATATCCCCTGAGGAAGTTGGGGTAAGGTGTCAGGAATTACGACAAAACCAAACGGCATGGGCAAATTTGTCTCTGTCGGAGCGCGCGATTGTTTTACGGACTTTTGCTAATGCCTTAAATGAAAACGCTCATGAAATTACACAAGCATTGATTAATGATACGGGTCGGCGCGGTCTTTCGATTATGGAAGTGGGAACGATCGGGCCAGCTATCGAGCGGTGGATAAAGATTGCCGAAGAAGCAGAGAAACCACAAGACGGGCGTTCGAGTGCCTTGCCATTTATCACTTATTCGATTGAAAAAAGGCCATATGCATTAGTCGGTGTCATTAGCCCTTGGAATTTTCCGCTCACTTTATCCCTTATTGACGCCATTCCTGCATTGCTGGCCGGATGTGCTGTGATTATTAAGCCATCAGAAGTTACCCCTCGGTTTGCGGAGCCTCTGCGTAAAATCATTAAAATGGTTCCGGCTTTGCAGGCTATCTTGCAGATCGTTGATGGGGCAGGGGAAACGGGTGCGGCGATTGTTGATCATGTGGATGTGATTTGCTTTACGGGTAGTGTGGCAACAGGGCGAAAAGTTGGTGAGCAAGCGGCCCGTAATTTTATTGTTTCTTTTCTGGAACTTGGGGGGAAAGACCCTGCAATTGTTTTGGCAAGCGCAGATATTGACCGGGCAAGCACCGCTCTTTTACGCGGCTCGATCGTGAATGCCGGGCAGGCCTGTCAATCAATGGAACGTATATATGTAGACGCGAAAATTTATGAAGCTTTTGTCGATGCATTGGTTGAAAAAGCCAAAGCTGTCCGCCTGAATACACCGGATATACATCAAGGGCATTTAGGGCCGATGATTTTCAAAAAACAGGCAGAAATTGTTGAAGCGCAAATTGCTGATGCGCTTGCCAAAGGGGCGACCTTGCATACAGGCGGGGAAATTATTGACCATGGTGGCCTATGGTGTTTGCCGACTGTCTTAACGGGCCTGACTGACAAGATGACCGTAATGGTCGAGGAAACCTTTGGGCCGCTCCTGCCGGTCATTGCCTTTGAAACGGTTGAAGAAGCCATTGCACTGGCCAACAAAAGCGATTTTGGCCTCAGTGCGAGTGTGTTTGCGGGCACTCCCGAAGAGGCGATGGCTGTGGGGCGTCAAATCGAGGCTGGTGGTATCAGCATTAATGACGCTGCTTTGACAAGCCTAATGTATGAGGCTGAGAAAAATTCATTTAAGCTATCAGGCATGGGCGCATCGCGAATGGGGCCTAGTGGATATGAACGATTTTTCCGCAAGCAATCTTTTATGGTCAATACGGCGGACGTGTTTACCATCGACCAGTTTGACGAAGCTGCCACACCGTAAATCAGGAGTAAGACATGAGTAAAAAAATGACCCTCTATACAATCGCCCGTTGCTTTGACAAGCCTGGCAAATCTGCTGCGCGCAGGCGCAAAACTTTTTTGGCCGATCATTTGGCGCATGTCGAGAAAACCATTGATGACCTGTTTGCGGCAGGACCGCTTTATACCTATGATCATGAAACGATTATTGGCTCGCTTTATATATACAAAACCGATAATGTATCCGAAGCAAAAGCCATGCTCAAAGCCGACCCGTATTATAAGGCCGACATTTGGGGGGAAATTCGTTTCACCCCATTTTACGCCGCCGCGGGAAGCGGCGTTGGTGGGCTGGCTTATAAAGAATAATAAAATAATAGAATTATAAATTAGGGGAACACCGTGGGAGATAAAAGGGATTATCCAAATCCGCTAAAGGCATGGGCAGTCGTCATTTTGCTTTTGTTCGCTTATATTATGTCCTATGTGGACCGTTCCATATTTGGAATTTTACTCGATCCAATTAAAGCAGATTTTCAGTTTAGCGACACCCAGATGGGGCTATTGGGTGGGATTGCCTTTGCTATTTTTTACGGGACAATCGGTATTCCACTTGGTTGGTTGGCGGACAGATATAGTCGCCGTAATATTGTGGCCGCGGGGATTGCGGTCTGGTCTCTTGCAACGGCGATTACAGGACTTGCGCGTGGATACGGGAGTTTGTTTTTTGCCAGAATGATGACAGGCGCAGGCGAAGCGACTTTGTCGCCATGTGCAATGTCGATGATCTCGGATATGTTCCCCAAAGAAAAACGGGGCCGTGCGATAGCTGTCTATTCGAGTGCCATTTCGATTGGTATTGGGATGGGCAGTCTCATCATTGCCAAGTTGATAAAATATTCTGCAAGTTTGGATTTCACCAGACTAGCCCTTTACGGCATCGATAAGCCGTGGCGTTTGGTATTTGTCGTTGTTGGAATACCCGGTATTTTGATTGCCTTACTTATGTTGTTGATAAAAGAGCCAAAGCGGCATGGGCAAGGGACAGATGAACCTGCTAGCATGGGCCAAACTCTTACGCATATTCTGAAGCACCGTGGGGCATTTTTTGGCATTTTCGGCTTGGGCTGCATCATGTCGATTTGTACCTATTATTCCTATACGTGGAACCCCGCATATTATACGCGTACTTTTGGTTGGCCCGTGTCTGAGTACTTGAAATATACGGGACTCAGTATTTTGGCCATTGGACCGATTAGTATGTTTGCCGCCGGGTATCTTATTGATTACCTCACGCAAAAAGGGCGTACGGACGCGCCCCTTCAAGTTATGAAATTAGGTGTTTTAATTATTATTCCGGTATTTGTTATTTATCCACTTATGCCAACATATATGAGTGCATTCATTGTTTTCCAAATTAGCACCTTTGGTTTTACTATGGCAACCGCTGCAGGCCCTGCGGCCCTACTGTCACTTTCGCCAGCACGTATGAAGGCACAAATTATGGCCTATTATTATATGGTGATTAGTTTAACCGGCCTGTTTATCGGGCCAGCAGCCATCGGGTTTTTAAATGATAAAGTCTTCCATGATGATGCTCTTATCGCCAAAAGCCTTTTGACCATTGCTGTTATTCTTGTTCTCCCGACGGTTTATTTCTTAGTTCGTTCAACGAAGGCATTTGTTACAAAAGTTGAGAGCTAATCTTTAGTCTCATTTGACCACTTGGTGGATGGGGTGTTGGTCCTGGCTTGAAATTTATGCTATAAAGGCCAAACATTTCCGTTCGCCCAAAAAGGAATATTGTATGCGCCATTTATTATTTGCCAGTTTTCTAACCGTTATGGTTTCTGCCTGCGCGCCGAAATCAGAGACACCTGTAACGACCCCTGCCGTGGAATCGATCGATAGCGGATCTTTGCATCATAAAATTAAAGTGGATATTGTGCCGAGTGAGCACAGTTTGGAAGCAACTGATGTTCTGACCATTCCTGCCCACCTTTCTAAAAATGGTGTGCAGCTATTAATCAATTCGGATCTTAAAGTAGAAAAAATTGACGGGGCAGCTAACTTCAAGCTGGTTGCGGAAAATAAAAATGCCGGCGATGTCGGTATGGATCGGGACAATGAAAGTGAAGACAGCATCGTCAAAATCAACGTTTATGAATTGAGCGGATTAACAGAGGGCCAATCAAATCAAATCACCTTGTCTTTGAAAGGTGAAATTAACAACCCTGTGCAGCAAATTGGCGAAGAATATGCGCGCGGGTTTTCATCTAGTCCGGGATTAATCGAAGATCGTGGTGTGTATTTAGCGGGCGCAACTTATTGGGTGCCAAGCATTGAAGACGAGCTAATTACCTATGAAATAGACGTTAATTTGCCAAAAGGCTGGAGCAGCGTTTCTCAAGGTGAGCGGCAACGAAATGAAGATGACAGTACCGGGCATCATGACCGTTGGAGCGCCCCAACACCAACTGAAGAAATCTATGTGATTGGGGCGGAATTTACCCAATACGAAATGCCGGTTGGGAATGTTACCGCTATGGCTTATTTGCGTACGCCGGACGAAGCCATGGCCAACAAATATTTAGAAACGACAGCTCAGTATATGGAAATGTACAGAGGTCTGCTTGGCCCGTACCCATATACAAAATTCGCATTGGTAGAGAACTTTTGGGAGACAGGGTACGGCATGCCGTCCTTTACATTACTCGGATCGCAAATCATCCGTTTCCCGTTTATTTTGCATTCGTCTTACCCGCACGAATTATTGCATAACTGGTGGGGAAATTCTGTTTATATCGATTTTGATACAGGGAATTGGGCCGAAGGTTTAACGGCTTATATGGCGGATCATTTAGTGGCCGAGCAGCGGGGAACCGGTGCTGATTATCGCCGTTCAACTTTGCAACGCTATACGAATTATGTGGACGAAACCACGGACTTTCCATTGCGTAAGTTCTTAGGGCGCACGGACGCACCGACAGAAGCCGTCGGTTACGGTAAGACCTCAATGGTCTTTAACATGTTGCGTGAAAAAGTTGGCGATGAAAACTTTAGGCGTGCTTTCCAGAAATTTTACCGTGAACACAAATATAAAGTCGGTAATTGGGATGATATTCGTGCTGCTTTTGAAGAAGTTAGTGATACCGATTTAAAACCATTCTTTACTGAATGGGTCGACGGCGTTGGTGCACCGGAGTTGGCGATTGAAAAAGCAGCGCAGGAAGGCGATAGCCTCACGTTAATGTTAAAACAAAACCAAAGCCACGCTCCTTTACCTTGCAGGTTCCGGTCGCGATTTACACCAAAGATACTGTAAGCCGTCATAATGTGCAGATGAACAAAAGACAGCAAGTGTTTAACTTGCCTGTCAAAGGACGGGTCATTCGCGTTGATGTTGATCCGGAATTTAATTTGTTCCGCCGTTTACATTGGGCCGAAATTCCACCTTCCCTTGGGAACGCGTTCGGGGCGGATAAAATTATGATTATCTTGCCAGCCAACACGACGCCTGCGCTTTCTAAGCGCTATGCTGATATGGCGGCGCTCTGGGGCGGTAGAGAGAACTTTACGATTGTCAAAGATTCCGACATTAAAGCTTTGCCGGAAAGCGGCGCGGTTTGGATATTCGGTCAGAATAATAAATTTTATAACCATGTCAGCGACGCCCTATCTGATTATGACGCTTCTGTTTCGGCAGACGCGGCAGAATTTGGTAAGAAGACATTGTCTCTTGCGGATAATTCGACGATTATTGTGGTGCGTAACCCGAAAAACCCGAGCGCAGCCATTGTTGGGCTTACCGCGCATAGTGACGCTGCGATTGCTGGCTTGGCGCGGAAGCTACCCCATTACGGTAAATACTCATACCTTGCCTTTAGTGGGGATGAGCCGACCAATTCAGCCAAAGGCCAATGGCCAGCTGTTGGTTCGCCGCTTGTTTCAATTTTGGACAAAACAGTTGCCAGTAGTGCCAAGTTAAAACCTCGCCCTGCCTTGGCAGAACTCAAGCCGGTTTTTGATGGTAAGCGCATGATGAAATACGTGACTGACTTAACCGATGATAAATATGAAGGTCGTGGTGTTGGCACAAAAGGTTTGGAAAAAGCCGCTGCATATATTGCTTCTGAAATGCAAGTGGCAGGTGTTAAACCCGGCGGCGACAATGGATCTTACTTCCAAACCTTCACCGTGAATGGCCCTGACGGTACACCAGTTGAGGTCAAGAATGTTGTTGGTATTATTGAAGGTACTGATCCGAAAATGGCAGGGCAATCCGTAGTGCTCTCTGCTCATTATGATCATTTAGGACATGGTTGGCCAGGGGTGCGGGACGCCTTTAAAAATCAAATCCATCCGGGTGCCGATGATAATGGATCCGGTGTTTCGGTTCTGCTCGAAATGGCTCATTCCTTGGCGAAAACAGCCCCACCGCGTACCATTGTTTTGCTCGCCCCAACGGCGGAAGAATCTGGCCTATTGGGTGCGCGTCATTATGTGAAAGCGGCAAAAAATTACCCAGCAGATAAAATATTTGCCAATGTCAATCTGGATACAGTTGGTCGGGCGGGTGAAAAAATTATGGTGTTTAGTACAGACAGTGCTCGCGAATGGCCATTTATTTTCATGGGCACGACGGCAACCCTCGGCATTAAAACCGATCTGGTGAAACAGGCGGTCAACGCTTCTGACCACACTGCCTTTTTAGAAGTCAACGTGCCTGCAATCCATATCTTTGGCGCGCCAAGTGGTGACTATCACAGGCCATCCGATACGGTAGAAAAGATCAAACTCGAAAGCTTGATGCGTGTGGCTGCTTTGTCTAAAGAAGTGGTGGAGTATCTCGCGTCTCGCCCTGAACCGATGACTAATCAGATCAAACAGGCGGATCCGAATGCACCAAAAATCTTGCCGCCCGCAAGACCAAAAGGTGGCCGCAAGGTCAGCACAGGCAGCATGCCAGACTTTGCTTTTCAAGGTGAAGGCGTCAAGGTTTCGCAAGTCGCTCCCGATAGTGCAGGTGAAAAAGCAGGTCTAAAAGGCGGCGATATTATCACCTCCTTTGGCGGTGTCCCCGTCAAAGACCTCCGCGCCTACACCACAGAGCTTGGTAAATATATGCCGGGCGATGAGGTCGAAGTTGTCGTAGATAGAAACGGCGAAACCGTTACCTTAAAAATGATATTGGCAAAACGCTAAGATTCATTCTTACTAGGCCTACTCCACCTTTAATGTGGGGTAGGCCTCTCAAAATAAATGGCCTGCTGTTCTTGCCGCTTTACCTAGATTGGTCGCGCTCAAATATTTACACATGTGAATTCAATACAAATGGCTAAGGACGCTATTGCGGTGAGAATTAAATCAGGAGAAATGATTTAAGGAATACTGCACTTAGTTTAAATTTAATTTTAGATGTTGATTATAGCCCAAGAATTTTTCTAAGTTTTTTAACAATCTCATTCCTTGCTTTTGCAGTTTGAAATTGTTCTGGAATTTTTCTAAGGAAATAATCTTGTGTAACATAGTTTTCAGAGCTAGATTCAACCCGCTTACTTCTGTCGTTTGACTTTATGTAATTTAGTAGTTGAATGGCTGTATTACGATCATACGCCCAAAGGTTTTTCCCTTTATATTCAATTTGAAAAAAAGCTTCTTCTGGCCAAGTCAATTCATATTTTGATATCGACTTACAAATGTTGCAACGAATAGTTCCCAGAGATTTATGAAGTGTAATGTTTGGGTAAATTACACCTTGTTGCCATTTTTTTGGAGCACAATGTTTTGGCAAATTTTTAATATTTTCCAAGTGTGGGCTAATACCACGATAATGTATCGCGTGATAATATAGTTTGTATTTGCTCCACCCTTCACGGCTAACCACATCAAAATGTTTAGATTTTTTAAAGTAAAGAAGATCGGACTTATGTCTGAGTTCAATGTAGTTTGCAAACTCAAACTCTGCAAGTTGAGTGCAAATTGGGCAACGAATGGAGATAGATGAAAACATCATACAAGGTGAATCGCATAGGTGGTTGCGTTTGACAACTTAAACTTAAGACATAGTGCCCCTCCATCCTGCAAAAACTTACAGTCCGCGAAATTAATAATGAAGGGTTGTGCGTTGATGATGTGAGGTAGTAATATTTAGGGGGGAGTAGGTTTTTGTCTTTATAACTCAATCACTTTGATGCCAGTGTCTACACCAGCGAATAAACTTTGTAGGGCTTCAGGGGCAGCTTCTAGTCCTTTGAAAACGCGTTCTGTCGGTTTTAACTTACCTTGTTTATACCAATTCATCAGGTCGGTTTCTGCCGCTTCGAATTGTTCAAAATAATCCCAAACAAAAAAGCCTTCCATGCGGGCGCGCTTGTAAATCAGGTTATAGTAATGACGGGGGCCAGGCAGAGGCGGTTCGTGGTATTCGGTCGAGATTAGGCCACAAATAATAATCCGTCCTTTAATGGCTAGATTTTTTAGCACCATATCCAAAATATTGCCGCCAACATTGTCGAAATACACATTAACTCCGTCAGGGCAATATTCTTGAAGTTTGGCATCAATGTCGTCGTTTTTATAATCTATGGCCGCGTCCACGCCGACCGTATTTTTGATCCATGCACATTTCTCTGGCCCGCCAGCGATACCAACAACTCGGCATCCTTTAAGCTTGGCAATTTGTGCCACCAGTGAGCCAACTCCGCCCGCACAAGAAGATACAACGACCGTATCGCCCGCCTTTGGCATGCCAATATCCAGCAAGCCAAAATAAGCGGCAAAGCCGGAGGCTCCCAAGGTACCAAGATGTAAATATAACGGGTCTTGGGGATTGTGAATTTTTTGCAGGGTTTTAACCGGCATACGGGTCTGGTCCCCGTCTTGAATGGAGTAATCCTGCCATCCGGTCGAGCAGGCAACATAGCTACCTTCTTTAAAATCCTTGTGATTGGATTTAATGACTTCACCGACTCCACGCCCACGCATAATTTCGCCAATTGAGAGAGGAGGGTGAAAACGGCTTTCTGAACCCATCAAATAAGCCCGTTGAGCCGGTGAGGTACCAAGGGCCGCTGTTTTAACTAAAAATTGCCCCTCTCCCGGTGACGGAATGGCACTTTCGGTCATGTCAAACAGGTCAAGTGAGACCGCTTCACCTTGTGTAATATTTCTCCGCAGTCTCAGTTGACGGTTCATGGCTAGAACATTTCTCCGTCACCCTCTGGGGCGCTATCAATAATATTATTTTCGGTTTTTAGTCCTAATGCCCAACGACCAATTGGAGTCATACCAATTTCCCATTGCTGACTTTGATGTGCGGTGAGAGCTTCCATATCACGGTGAAATCTTTGCACAGGGTTATTATCAGATAGTCCGCTCGCGCCCATCATTTTGACTAATCTTGTCACAGCTTGTGAACATAGTTTTCCGATAAAGACGCAATCACGTTTTAAGCGAACCAGTTCGTCTTTGGTTACGCGCTCATGCTTGGAGCCTCTGGCGTGGAGGATAGCAAAGACACGGTCAAACAAAAGTTGCGCCGCCGCAATTTCTGCGGATGATTCGGCGATACGGGTTTGTACAGGAATTTGCTCTGCGACCCGTTCGCCAAACATGGCACCAAAACGGGTTTTTGTAATTTCCAGATATGTTTCCATGGCACCAATGGCCGTGCCAACAATAGGGCCCAAAGGAACTGAGAAGAAATATTCGGGCATATAGGCTTGGTAGCTATAACAATCATGGGCTTTTGCGCCTTCTGATGTCCCTGTATCAAAGGTATTGATCGGAATTGAACGATGTTCAGGAATGAAAGCACCGTCTACTTTAATGTTCATAGAGCCTGTACCTTTAAGGCCCGATACATACCAGTTATCAACAAGGCCAAAGTCGCCTTTTGGTAGGGCAAATAGGGTCATTTCGTATTCGTCACGCGTGGCAGATTTGGTCTGGCTACCGACAATAGCCCATTCAGAATGGGATAAGCCGCTGGCAAATGACCATTCCCCCCAAAGTTTAAAGCCGCCGTCAACTCGTTCGACTTTAACATTGCGACCGCCTGCAAAGGCTGTTGCAATTAATACGTCTGGGTCGGCAAACATTTCTTTTTGCGCTTCCATATCGAAACGGGCGGCCATCCATGTATGAGCGCCAACAACGCACTGAATCCAAGCGGTGGACGTACATCCTTTGGCCAATTCAGTTGCGATGGCGGCGTGGGCGCCCCAATCCATTTCGTATCCGCCAAACATTTTTGGTTGGTAGTACTTCAATAGGCCTAAACGGTGAAGGTCTGCCATGGTTTCGTCAGGGAGTTGACGTAATTTTTCTGTTTCTTGTGCCCGTTCCTTCAAGACTGGTACAAGGCTTTTGGCTCTTTCAACTAACACGTCTAAAGTTACTTCGCTCATAATACCCTCTTCCTTTTAAAATGTGGTGTGATTAAAACTTAAAGAGTTTTACAGCTTGTGCCTTTACGAACCAACTAGGCGACCATAATATGGTCATGCCTGGGCGCCTCTCTATTAGCAAGCCGTCTTTGCTATAAGTTTTATGAGAAATTAATAAAATCGGACCCATTATGACAAAGGTAAGTTTCGACCAAGCTGATTTTCGTAAGACCCTCGGGCAATTTGCGACGGGAGTGACAATCGTCACGACTTTGGGGCTAGATAATGAGCCGATTGGCATTACGTGTAGCAGCTTTAACAGCCTTTCTATGGATCCGCCCCTCATTCTTTGGTCCTTGGCGAAAACCGCCTATAGCCTGCCGGCATTTGAGGCTTCGCCTTACTTTAATGTGCATATCCTTGGTTCGGACCAAGACAGCTTGTCCAATAACTTTGCCAGACAGGGTTCGAATAAGTTCAAAGATATCCGTTATAGTAAAGGTTTGGGGGGCACACCGATTTTGGAAAAACACGCAGCTTTGTTTGAATGTAAAACTAAATATAAATATGAAGGTGGCGACCATATTATCTTTGTCGGCGAGGTGGTTTCTTTCATTCATGAAGAAACAAAGCCTTTGGTCTTTCACGGCGGTAATTACGCCGGTATTGACAGTTTGATTTAATAAAAACTTTAAATCCTTTCCTCTTATTCTCACTATGGCCTAGCCTATCCGGTAAACTTGGCTATAAGGAAAACACACAATAAAGCGTGTGAATCCAGTTTAGAGAAGAGAGGAGGGCGGTATGAGCGAAGAAAACCTGCAAAACAACCAAACTCCTGACCTTTCTTTGAATACGGTTGCCTTGGATACGCGCGACATCGAAGTCTTGCGACAAGCTGTCGGCCACAAAAATCGCGCCGCAATTGTTGCCAGCTTAAAAGATCAACACCCTGCCGATATTGCCGATATTTTTGAACAACTGAGCACGGATGACCGGTTAGCACTGGTTGATCTGGCAGCGGATGTTTTAAGTCCCTCAGTGTTGGCAGAGCTTGAGGATGAGGTGGTGGAAGATGTTCTGCCTCTGCTTGAGCCTCAACAAATTAGTGAAGCGGTTACTGAACTTGATAGCGATGATGCGATTCAATTGATCGAAGAGCTTGACGATGAGCAACGCGCCGAAGTGATGGCGGGTTTATCTGAGCGCGACAGGGAAGAAGTCGAGGCCGGGTTTGCCTTTGACGAAGAAACGGCTGGACGTTTGATGCAACGTGAATTCGTGGCTGCGCCCGAATTCTGGACAATCGGGCAAGCCGTAGATCATATGCGCGCTCAAGGGGAAAAGGGCGGTGATACGCTGCCGGATTTGTTTTTTGACCTTTATATTATTGATACGCACTTTCGCCCAGTGGGGTATTTGCCACTCTCGAGCGTAATGCAATATCGCCGTGAAACGCCTTTAAGAGACGTTATGTTAAATATTCCCGTCCTGATCGACCCAAAAATAGATCAGGAAGACGCGGCGTATCTGTTTGAAAAATACAATCTGATTTCTGCGCCCGTGGTGGATGAAAACGGGCGGTTGTCTGGTATGATTACTGTTGATGATATGGTGGAAGTCATTCAAGAGGAAAACAAGGAAGACATGTTAGCCTTGGCCGGGGTTTCTGAAGCGGGTCTTACGGATACGGCCTTTTCCACGGTGAGGGCGCGGGCTCCTTGGCTATTGGTTAATTTAATAACGGCAATATGTGCGTCTTTTGTGATTTCCTTATTTAAAGAGGAAATTACGCAATTGGTTGCCTTGGCTGTTTTGATGCCGATTGTCGCGTCACTGGGTGGAAATACAGGTATTCAAGCCCTGACAGTGGCTATTCGGGCATTAGTGACACGGGATTTGACGTCGGTAAATACATGGCGAGTTGTGCGCCGCGAAGCGATGGCCGCTTTGATGAACGGGGTGATATTCGCGCTGTTGTTGGCGGTGATTACATATGTCTGGTTTAAAGACCCGAAATTATCATTAGTGATTGGCGTGGCGTTGATCTTTAATTTCCTGTGTGCTGGCCTAGCGGGCATTCTTATTCCTCTTGGTTTGAAAAAGGCAGGGGCAGACCCTGCCGTGGCTTCTTCTGTATTTGTGACAACGGTGACAGATGTGATCGGTTTCTTTGCTTTTTTAGGCCTCGCGTCACAATTTTTGCTCTAAATGCCGATTTTTCCCTTTTGGGGTGAAACTGGCACCGCTTTTGCAATTTCCCTAATCAGATCAATTTATGTATTGTTTTGGAACAATTATGGCGCACACATTTAAAATTTCTACCTTTGGCCTTACACTAATTAAGGCATATGAAGGATTCAGACCCATTGAAACCACCTTGGTTTCCGGACAAAGAGTAATTGGCTATGGCCACCGCTTTCAAGATAGCGAAGAACCAGCGGTTACCCGTAAACAGGCAGAAAACCTGTTAAGAGAAGATTTGGCGGCCTATGAAGATGTGGTCAATGAAAACGTACACGCACCTTTGACACAAAGCCAATTTGACGCCCTTGTTTCATTAAGTTTCAACATTGGTCCGAAAGCATTTTTGTCATCGGATGTCTTGCAAATGCTCAATAATGGCCGCCCTCTGGACGCGGCTGCTGGATTTGACCAATGGCGCAAGAGCGTGATTGACGGGAAAACCTATGTGGTTGATGCATTGGTTCGCCGTCGTACCGCGGAAAAAGCTTTGTTTTTACGGGCTTCCGAAGGGGTTGTATCTGCGCCGCGCCTTGAATTACCGCCAAAACGTGACCTTGATGTTACGGCCGGTGATACGGATACGTTCGTTTTTGACAAATCAGATGCAGTTAATTTAGTGCCTACTACCCCGTATTCGGCTCAAACCGAACCGGAAGAGAAAAAAGAAACTGGCCCCTTAGCAGGTTCGACAGCTTTGTACCCCGAAGGCGAGTCGCGTGAAGAGGAAACCAATTCTTCGCGTTTGTCGCCAATTGCTCTTGCTGCGGAAGAAGTGAGTGAGCGCCTTGACCGCCTCATCGCAGATGATCCCAACGGTGAAGCCCATATCACGGTGTCGCCACAAGCGCCGCCCACATCACCATCAGTTCCCGAAGAACGCAAACCATCACAGGTCGAAAGCAAAGATATTCCTGTTGAAAATATGGACAATGCTGTCACGCTTAAGGCTGCAAATGAGGGAACAAGAGAAGATTACCGCCGCCCTGCCAATGGGAATTCGGCCAAAGTCCGTACGCCAGACGCTTATATTCAAAACGCTTTTATTGAAACACCAGTTGAGGAGAAAGGGCCGAGTTTTGCGCCGTATTGGCTTTCTATGATGGTTGGCGCGGCTATGCTTGGCGGTGGATTGGTTAAATGGTTTTTAAAACCTGACCTCAACCCAGGTGAATTGAGCCAATTTGTCGTCCCTGCGGTTACTATTATCGGTGCGATGATTGTATTGGGATCATTATATTATTTGGCAAAAACATTTAAGCGAAAAACAGAAGCTGACGACTAGCTTATGCCGAGTGGATTGGGTATGTTGTGACGATGTCCGACATGCCAAAAATTCATTTACAAAAACTATCCGTAGGTTCGGTATCCATTGAGAGTTTGGCTGACTGGCAAACTCGTCTAGCTGCCCGCCGGGGTGAAGAGGGCTTGCCGCCATTTCCAGATCATATTACCCGCATGACACCGAAACGGACAGATGAACTGTTGCAGGGTGGCTCGATTTATTGGGTGATCAAGGGGGTTATTCAATGTCGCAATCTTATTAAGGATTTACAAGAAACACATACGCAAGATGGCCGCAAGGCTTGCCGTATTGTTTTGGAGTCTGGTCTTGTTCCCGTGGTGCCAACACCGAAACGAGCTTTCCAAGGGTGGCGATACCTCAAAGCAGAAGATGCCCCACAAGACTTGCAAGATGTTGGCAATGTCGCCGATCTACCAGCCAGTATCCGAACGAAATTAGTCAATCTCGGCGCATGGTAATGCCGCCTAGCTGTTTATTTACATTCAGGTCAGAAGACTTTATATTCCGCCCATAGAAGGACAATGGGGGAAGTATGCCGGACATGAGTGGGGTGCAGGCCAAGTTACAAGCTTGGGGTATGCAGATATTGGACTGGCTGCAAAGTCCGCCGTTTTTAGCGCAAGTGGGCGGTGTTCTTGTCGCATATTTTATGGCCAAAATTTTAGCACGGATGCTGAAAAAACGCGTAATTTTCCTACGTGAAAAGCCCGTGGACGGGAAATTTCTAAAACTCCGCAATATTGCATTTAGCCTTAAGAACCTAGTGTTTCCGGCTATTTTGGTTGGTTTACTGGCTGGGATTTCTACGATTTTAACCAGTGTGGAAGTGCTTGGCCAAGATTGGTTAGTCCGCATTGCCCAAGGCTTGGCGGTGGTGTTTTTGCTTTATAAAGTGATTAAGCAATTCATCTCGCACCCGCTAGTGCAAAAACTGGTGATCTGGCTAGCAATCCCTTTGGCAGTGCTGAAGGTGTTTGGTTGGTATGATGATTTTCAAACCTTTATGATGGAAGATGCCAAGCTGCAACTTGGCAATATTTCTATTCCCGCCTGGACGATTGCCAATCTTTTGGTTTTTGGTGGTATTTTGTTCTGGATTGGTGGGATTTCAAACTCTAAAGGCAAGGCTGCGA
>JAJRSG010000085.1 GCA_024278915.1 Alphaproteobacteria bacterium | reverse complement strand
GGGTCTACGCGGATTCGTGTGGGTTATTTTTAGTAATGAATGGCTGAATATGCCTGTATAGGCAGTATATTCGTTGAAATTGGTAATGCGAAAAGTCGTTTTGATTTTAAGCTAAACTTTCAGCATGAAAGAGCCCAAGTCAATCCGTTCACTTTTCTGTTTTCCGGGATTCACCGCCCGTTCAATGTTGAAGGGTATTTTGGGTGATCGATATTCTCGAGTCATCACTTTGCAACGGCGAAAAAAACGGCAGCGTGTTCCCGATGTGGGTACCAGTGTACATCAAGATACGATCGCAAAACCCTACGGGTGCGTGACTTATCTGTCGCTGGCTGGCGAATTTATCTTGAGTTTGAACGTTGGCGGGTCAAGTGTTCGAAGTGTACATCAGTGCACGTAGAGCATTTGGATTGGCTGGCTGACAACCCGCGTTATACGCAGCGTTTCGCAATGCATGTTGGTAATTTGTGCCGCGACATGACGGTGAGTCGGGTTGCCGAGATTGAGCGCCTCCACCACAGCACGGTGAAGGATCTAGACAAGCTGTATATGCGCCGACAGATCGAATTGGCGGGCACGCCTACACCGCGTGCTATTGGTGTGGATGAGATATCAATACGCAAAGGCCACAACTACCGGGTCATTGTCAGCGATCTGGATCGGCGCCGCCCTATTTGGGTCGGCGGCGAAGGTCGCAAGGAAGAAGATCTGGATAAATTCTTCGAATTCGCCGGTAAAACAAAGAGTAAACGCATCAAACTGGCCGCCATGGACATGTGGAAAGCGTTCAGAAATTCAACCCTGAAAAATGCCCCAGACGCACTGATCATCTATGACAAGTTTCACATCATGAGCCACCTGTCCAAGGCGCTTGACCAGGTTCGCCGGGACGAATACAAGAGGCTCAGCGGCAAGGATAGAAGCTATATCAAGGGCCAACGATACACCCTCTTATCCAACAAGGAGAATCTAGACCTGGACGGTCGCCGAGCGTTAAAGAAGCTGCTCGCTGCAAACCGTCGGTTGAACACAGCCTATGTGCTCAAAGAAACCTTTGGGCAGCTGTGGAACTACAAAACAGCGCGTGGTGCTCGTGCCTTCTTTGAACGATGGAAAGATAGCCTGAAGTGGAAAAGGATCAAGCCGTATGAGAAATTTGCCGCGATGGTTGAAAGACACTGGGATGGCATTGCTTCGTACTGCCACCCTGACAACAAAGTGAGTGTCTGGGTCTGGTCGAAGGCGTCAACAACAAAATACGCGTTATCCAGCGCAAAGCCTATGGCTATCGTGACGAGGAATATCTGAAACTCAAGATCATCGCATCATTCCTACCGCCATTACCCAAAAACGCTCAAATCAACCCACACGAATCCGCGTAGACCCATAATTGATAAATAGTATCTCTTATTAATGTGTCCCGTGCTATTAGAGCACTACAGCATGATGATAAAATTGCTTCTTTAATGGGCGGAGGTTTTGATAATTGTTACTCCTGATTCTCTAACGCTATGGGTATATACCTCTCGCGCTTGAGAATGCCATGCTTAAAGTGCGTAGATTTTTCGAAGAGCTAGGCGTTAAAATGCAGGAATAGTAAGCTATTGCAAACCTTGGCAACAATGCTATTCGCAAAAAGATGCGTGCTATAAATGGGGCATTTTAGAGCACGCGAGGTATACAATACCCGGTATACTACCCGACTCAGGAAATGACCATGCAGATACAGTGGTACCCTGGCCACATGCACAAGGCCGGTAAAGAAATCAAGAAATCTCTTCCGCGTATAGATTTAGTGATCGAAATACTCGATGCTCGGATTCCCTTTAGCAGCGAAAACCCAATGTTAAGAAAATTGCAAGGCAGCAAGCCTTGTATCAAGATATTGAATAAAAGCGATCTTGCCGATCCCAAGGTAACACTTCAATGGCAAAACTGGTTGGATAAAGAGCAAGGCGTAAAAATGCTCTCTGTTGATAAAAACCATCCTGAAAAGATTAAACAGATATCCACTCTATGCCAAAAGCTGCTACCTGAAAGAAAAAACAGCGCCAAGGGAATTCGCGCCATGATTGTGGGTATACCCAATGTGGGCAAGTCCACACTCATTAATACACTTGCTGGTAGAACAATTGCAAAAACCGGCAATGAACCCGCCATTACTAAGGCACAACAACGTATCGAAATTGATAAAAATCTTGTCTTGTTTGACACCCCCGGCATGCTCTGGCCAAAAGTTGAAAACAAAAACAGTGGGTATCGTCTTGCAGTAACAGGAGCCATCAGGGATACTGCTATAGAACATAGCGATATCGCCTTCTTTGCCGCAGAATACTTGCTCGAAAGATATCCCGAAAATATCCAGGATCGTTATACGCTCGAATCACCACCAGAGAATGAACTTGAACTACTCGAAGAGATAGGGAAAAAACGTGGTTGCCTCCGCGCCGGTGGAGAGATCGATTTAGATAAAACCTCCAAGATTTTTTTAAACGACATCCGGCAGGGCGAGCTGGGCGAAATCAGCTATGAAACACCTACAATGATCAACAACGAAATGACAAAGCTTACCCTTATTCTTAAGCAAAAAGCTGCAATGGAAAAATCGCGAAAGCAGAAATTCAAGTATCAACGCTGACACGCTTAATGATAGGCGCTGTTAGGCTAACACCTAACAGCCTAAAAATTAGTACGACTGCATTAAAGCACCACGCAAACCCGCTTTATGCTTTTTAGGTTTTTTCACACCTCGAATTTTACGACTTGTACTCACTAGGTCGTGCACCATCGGCATAAGAATTACCTCAATAGCATGAACCAACTTCCCTCCAGGCACGACAATCGTATTCGGCCGGGAAAGGAATGATTTTGGAATCAGCTTCACCAATTCGTTCATGTCGGGCGCGCAATCACGCTTAAAACTAACAATAAAAAAGCACTCATCTTCTGTAGGCATTTCGCTAATGCCAAAGGGATCTGAAGTATCTACTGCAGCCATCATCTGGATATTTATATGCGTATAGGCAAACTGTGGTGTTATGTGGCACACATAATCGTGCATTCGACTCAACAATACCCAATGATGGTTTGCTGAGGCAGGCTTGTCAAAATAATAACCT
>JAJRSG010000084.1 GCA_024278915.1 Alphaproteobacteria bacterium | reverse complement strand
GAGGTATTGAGATCAGATAAATTTTTGCGTTTAATTTCCGAATAGGAAGCCAAGGCGTTTAAAATGTCTCTGCGCGCATTATATAGTGTGCGTAAGGACGCAATTTCTTCTTCATTCAAGTCTTCAACGGGGCCATTTATCGCCTCGTATTGTGCGATTTCATTGCTAATATCGAGAGGAGTGGCGTTAAATAAATCCAATGCTTCCTGATTGATAATTTTTTGAAACAACACATCTTGTAACTTCTCGCTTCTGGCTTTTATTTCAGATTTGATCGTTGAAATACGCGGTTGCTTCTGTCGTAATTGCCGCAAATGCACCCCATAACTTCTACTTGTTTTCTTGGTGCCAATAATTTGGTTGGCAATATTTTGGTCGAACTCAACTTGGATTTTTTGCCGAGCAATTTTTTTCTCTGATGCAGGTAAATCTTCTTCTGTTTGTGCAATATCAAGCAAACGCAAACTTATTTCTACATTTTGCTTAGCGTATGATTCCAAGAAAGGATTTGTTCCCGTCAAAGCCTCCAATGCTTTCACAGCTTGATCACGCCGTTGTTCAGCAACGCTCGTGCGCGCCGACCCTGTCATGATCTGCAACACAGTGACGATATCGGACTTCAGTGAAATTTGCGCCGCCGTATGACTTATCTTGGCAGCAAGAAGCGTTTTTGCCAAAGCAATCCCATTATTACGCTCATTCAACGCTCGGTTATTTTGCAAACGGGCATAAAGACTGGCCTTTGCCAATGTAAAATTAGCACGTTCTGCCTCGGTTAAAGTCCCACTCTGAATGCCCGCTAATTGTTCGCGTAATGTGGCAATTTTAGCATCATTATCAGACCTTAAATTCGAGTAATCTGTTGAAAATTTATCTAGTTCCACGCGTTCTGCTTGGTAGGCCGTATTGATATCGCGCAAAAAATTCAAACTGGCGTTTTCTTCCGCAAGCGTTTGTTCCAACTCCGCCAATTTTAAATTCTTACGGCTATATTCGCTAAATAAATCTCGGTTCGGATTGTTGAGAATAATTTGTATATTTTTCAGACTTTCATTTTCGTCTTCAATCGCTTTTGGCGCTTTTTCACGGTTTACTTTATATCGCGCCGCTAGTTCTTTATCGGCGTTCCCTTCCTCTACTCTGGCAAGCGCAGATTGATAGGTTTCTAAAATTTGTTCCTTTTCAGTATTATCAAGCTTTGTATTGCTAGATACTTTACTCATTTCACTACGAATGGATTGTTCAGAAACGTCCAAAATATCTAATTGAGAGCTATTTGTTTGTGCTTGTGCAATTGTACCTGTAGTACCAACATACCCGATTACGCCAACCAGCATTATAGTAAAGTATAATATCTGCTGTAGAATGCGGCGAGATGACATCGACTTACTTTCAAGTTTTGGTTCAAATTTATACGTGCCTACCACGAGAATATGTTTTCTCATAGACCCATCATAGCCTACATATTTTTATTTTTCCTAAAGGACATTGATTTTTCTCTTGGCAAATCGGATTATGCCGCCCATATACAACTATATGCATATAAATGGAGAACCTCATGCGCGAAGCAGTTATCGTATCTACCGCCAGAACCCCAATCGGAAAAGCTTATCGAGGCGCCTTTAACGCCACGCCTTCCCCGACCCTTGCCGCTCACTGTATTGATGAAGCTGTCAAACGCGCAGGGATCGAAGGCGGCGAAGTTGATGACGTCATTATGGGGTGCGCGATGCAACAAGGCGTACAAGTGACCATTGGCCGCAATTCCGTTCTTGCCTCTTCCTTGCCAGTGACCGTTGCGGCACAAAGTGTTGACCGTCAATGTTCTTCTGGCATGATGGCTATTGGTATCGCCGCCAAGCAAATCATATGTGATGGTCACCAAATCGCCATTGGTGGCGGTGTCGAAAGCATTTCCATGGTTCAAACCGCCGAAATGCGGGTTGCTCCAGATGCAAATGTAATTAAAAATCACCCAAATGCCTATATTCAAATGATCGACACGGCGGAAATCGTTGCCAAAAAATACGGCATCACCCGCGAAGCTATGGATGAATACGCAGCTCGTTCCCAAGACCGCACCCATGCCGCTCAAGAGGCTGGTAAATTTGACGATGAAATCGTTCCTCTTGCCGCTACCATGAAGGTACAAAATAAAGAAACAGGCGAAATATCAGATATGGATTACACCTTGGAGAAAGACCAAGGTAATCGCCCTGGTACGACAGCCGAAGGCCTGTCTGGCCTTAAACCCGTTCGTGGCCCAGATTTTACCATTACGGCAGGTAATGCCAGCCAGCTTTCTGACGGAGCCTCTGTAAGTGTATTGATGGAAAGCAAAGAAGCTGAAAAACGCGGCCTTGCCCCACTTGGTATTTACCGTGGCATGGCTGTTGCAGGCTTGGAACCTGATGAAATGGGTATTGGTCCCGTCTTTGCTGTGCCAAAACTCCTGAAAGCAAATGGCCTGACCATGGACGATATTGGCTTATGGGAACTTAACGAAGCTTTCGCAGTACAAGTCCTCTATTGCCGCGATACACTCGGCATTCCTGACGAAATTTTGAACGTCAACGGCGGCGCAATTTCTATTGGACATCCCTACGGTATGAGTGGCGCTCGCATGGTTGCCCACTCCCTCATCGAAGGAAAACGTCGCGGTGCAAAATACGTCGTTTCCACAATGTGCGTAGGCGGCGGCATGGGTGCTGCGGGTTTGTTTGAAGTCGTTTAATTACGCCTCTACTCACTCCCGCAAAAGCGGGAGTGAGTAGAGCTTAATCATTAATCGTTCCCCTCATTTGCGGGTGAACGCAGAGGGTGAAATTAGGTTAAAGCTTCGTCCGCACTGATATATTTCAACCCCAGCGCGTCACCAACGGCGGCATATGTTAATTTGCCTTCAGCAACATTAAGCCCTTCTTTCAGGTGTTCATTATCCAAACAAGCTTGTTTCCAACCTTTTCTGGCGATCGCCTTGGCGTGACTCAAAGTCACCGCGTTTAAGGCATAGGTACTTGTGCGGGCCACAGCACCAGGCATATTGGCAACACAATAATGTACGATATCATCAACGATATAGGTTGGATCAGCGTGGGTTGTCGCTTTGGACGTTTCAAAACACCCGCCTTGGTCAATGGCAACGTCCACGAGAACGGCTCCAGGCTGCATGGTTTTTAGCATAGCGCGAGAAACAAGCTTTGGCGCAGCCGCGCCTGGCACGAGAACAGCACCAACCACCAAATCAGCAGTTCTCACCAAGTCAGCCAGAACGGCAGGAGTAGAACGAAGCACTTTTGCGCTAGCTTTGAAATAATTGGACAGGTCTTCCATCACATCAGGGTCGCGGTCAAGAATAGTCACATCGGCCTGTAACCCTACCGCCATTTGAGCCGCATTAAACCCAACAACACCACCGCCAATAATCACGACCTTTGCAGGTGCAACACCCGGTACACCACCGAGCAAAACGCCGCGACCTTTATGTTCTTTTTGTAAAGCCGTCGCCCCAGCTTGAATAGACAAGCGTCCAGCTACTTGGCTCATCGGTTTCAGAAGAGGCAATTCGCCGCCGTCACTCGTTACAGTTTCGTACGCAATGCCGATACAGCCAGACTTTAATAAAGCTTTGGTTTGCTTTGGGTCGGGTGCCAAATGCAAATATGTATAAAGAATTTGCCCTTTGCGGAGCATTTTACATTCCACAGGTTGCGGCTCTTTTACTTTCACAATCATATCAGCACGTTTAAAAATATTCACTGCGGTTTTAGAAATCGTCGCTCCAGCAGCACGGTAGGCTTTATCGTCTGCGCCAATCCCTAAGCCAGCCCCAGTTTCAACAACTACTTTTTGCCCTGCATGTACAAGCTCAGCCACACTTTCAGGGGTCAACCCCACTCTATATTCATGATTTTTAATTTCTTTTGGTACACCAATCAACATGAGAATCTCCTTCATATATTTCGCCTTCTTATAAAGGGCCTCACCTTATTCATTATTCATTATTTCCTTATTATTTTAGCTAATATTGAATATTTTACTATATATCAGTTTATTTATGGTATATATTCCTGACATGGATGACATCGACAAGAAATTACTTTTAGCCGTGCAAAAAGATTGCCGCCGTTCGATCGCCGATTTGGCGAGCGAAGTTGGCCTCTCGCCCTCTGCTGCACACCGACGTTTAGGGCTCTTGGAAAAGAGTGGGGTCATCGAAGGCTATCATGCCAGAATCAATGGGCCTAAACTTGGATACCAAATCGAATTTTATGTAGAGGTTTCCCTCGACAGCCAAAGCGAAAAGGTACTCGCAACCTTTGAGAAAGCTGCCCTGGCTCGCCCACAAATTCTCGAATGTTATTTAATGACAGGCAATGCCGACTATTTGCTAAAGGTTGCCGCAGAAAACACTCGTGAATACGAGCGCATCTACCGGCGGACAATCGCCGCCCTTCCCCATGTTTCGCGCATTCAGTCCTCACTTGTTATGAAAGCTGTCAAACGATGGAATGGGTACCCCGCCAGACCATAGTGTAAAATCAGGGTGATTTATCAAATACAATTGGTATAAACTCATATGAGTTCATCTATTTATATATATCTATCTCGAGTTCTAATGGCACCTTTTTTGGTACTGGCCTTATGCTTACCAACCTTTGCGCAAACACCCCCTCAAATCGAAGGAGTGGAACTATCAACAGACAAGTTAGAGAAACTCCATAACAATGCGATTATCGTAGATATTGAAAAAGTTATGGACCCAGAACACGGAAAATCTGTCGCCATTTCAGCTATGATGTTTATTGATGCATCAGATCAACAAATATGGCCAATTTTAACCGATTGCGCCCGGGCCCCCAGTATTACCCCTGGACTCGTAAAATGTGAAATTTTAGACAAAGCCGAAGACGGCAGTTGGGACATTCGCCGCCACACAAGCAAAATCGGCTTTGGTCTCGCCCATGTCGTGAGCGAATTTCGCTCTGAGTTTGATGCGCCCCATTCCCAATCGTTTCAACGTACAGGTGGAGATTTAAAAGCCCTACAAGGCCAATGGCGGATCATACCCATGCCGG
>JAJRSG010000083.1 GCA_024278915.1 Alphaproteobacteria bacterium | reverse complement strand
TTTATGAAACACATGTTCATATGGGGCGTTAATTACATCACCATCAGTAGCTGGCTCGGCATAGCCGCCATCCTCACGCCCCTCATTTTTTACATTGCAAAACGCGAAACCAATGAGGAAACACGCCAGTAACGAAGCATAACATCCCCCTCACTGCATTGTCATCCTAGACCTAATATGGGATGACGCTACAATTAACGATACAAAAGTTGCCAAAAGAGATTTTTTTGAATTACCATGACAGTAACCAAAACCATCCCCAATTTTTACATCGGATAAATACGCCCTAGCGCGCTTTTACCAAAACCTATCCACGCCCTCTCAACCTAATCTATCTTGTATATGTTCCTTCGTCACAGGCGTCAGGCTAGTGTAGGTTTGAGGCGGGGGAAGGTGTCTGCGTTTATGTGTTGGAGGTTTACATACCAATATATCTGCGTCGCTGCGAGAGCTCAGAGGGCCGTGGCGGGAGATGTGTAAGTTTAAACACGTTTCTGAACAAATAAAAAAAGACATCACCGCGTGGCTTTGGCCTTGCGAAACATTTTTCATCACCCCACGGTATCCGGCAATGTCGGGGCCACGCGGACAAGCCTTGTTTAAAGGGCTTAAGATTACAGCAAACGGTCGGGATTTATATCCGCGCCGCCTATTGGTGTGTCTGGAGATTAATACAAAGCGCCGTCGACGGGTTTGATCATATTGGGGATGTTATCGTCTTCAAGAGCAAGGGCTTTGAGGTCAATTTCGAGGGAGCGGGCGAGGGCGTCCATGGGAACGACATTGCGGTTATTAGAGAAGGGTTCCTCCATATAGGAGCCGATACCTTCCACCATAAAGAATATCCACCCTACCATGACGACGGCGGGAATCGCCAAGTATTTCATATTCTCTAACCCCGGCAGGGAGAAGGCGAGCAAGACAAGAAATAGCCAGATAAACAAATGGGTGAAAAAGGAATAATGGCTTGGGAAAGGTGTGTTTTTAAGGCCTTCACAGGCGGTTTGCCCAGCAACAAGATCTCTTTGAATGCCGACAACTTCAAAATGCTCGCCGTCATAAAATTGACCTTCTGCTTGGGCAATGCGGAAATCTCGGCTTTGCAGGAATAGAAGTTTAAGAGCAGGGTTATGACTGCCTTTGATGGCATCTCTATCGTCTGCGCTCAATAAATTTTCCGTACCTTGCAAGGGGGGCAAGCCTTTTAACTGTCGCCCTAAAATCCAAAGCCAAGCCAGATTGCGACGGATCATACGGCGCATCACAGTACGGGCAAGTTCGGAAGGTTCGCCCGTGTTGTGATTGGTGTATTCTTCGTCGATACGGGTGAGAATGAGGGCGAGGTTTCGGGAGGAAGCCCGCATGCTTCCCCACGTACCGCGAGCGAGAAACCAGCGGTCATAGGCGGAGTTGGTTCTAAACCCGAGAAAGATGGAAATGGCTGTACCAAGAATGAGAGGTGCGGTGAGGTCAAGAACACTGCCAAGGTCAAGATAAACAATGGGAATCACAATGACGCAGGCAAGGGTAAGCATTGTCAGTAATTGCTTCCAGATAACGCCGAGCAGTCTCCAGAGGGATATACGCTTGTCAACAATCATGGCTTATTGTTAATCATTCCCGAGTGTTTTTCCCCCCATAATTTCAGCATGGGGCCCATTGTGGTAGGTATGACATGTCAGGCAGGTACTTGGTAAGGTTCCTTCTGCCAATTTACCGCCTTCGGCGTAGCTTTTTTCGCCGATGTGGCAATCGCGGCAGATTTTTATTTTTGGTAAAAGCACATCGTTGGATGATTTCGAAGCTTTTGCCTCATGACAGGTTTCGCATTTCAGGTCACCGATTTTGTGACTTTCGTGGTCAAATGGTGATTTTGGATAGAACCTGTCATTGACCGAGATCGGGCGAATGGCAAAATCGAGTGTGGCGATATCTGTCGGTTTATCAATTTCGTGGCAATCAAAACAAGCGCCGCCTTTCGAGAAAATGGCGTTGACCTTGGCGGCAGTGCGTTCGTCTGCTTGCTTGAAAGCAAGTTCACGTCGGTTTAAATCGCGTAATGTAGCCGCTTTGCCAGGACGGCGGCGGGTACGGGAGTTCATTTCTGCGTCCCGGATATTGCCAAGCGCTTTGGCTTGGTAGAAATCGCGCATGCTGGCGATTACTTCGTCTGGCTCACCGTGACGGAGAGTTCTGGCATAGCCGTCATCATTTTCGAAAACCAAATCGTGGCAAACGGCACAATCTTGTTGCATGTTGACAGGTTCAAATAAAGCACCGCCGGCTTCTTCGCGGTGACAATCCGCGCATTCAACACCACTACCGAGGCCTGTGCTGAATTTGCCGCCAATTTGACCAGCCATTTTGGCAACAGGGCCGCCAGTTTCGAGGTGTTTCTTATGCGGAAATTTCAAGCCCGAATAACCCTTTGGGTTTTCGTCGAGGGAAATGCGGGTGAAGGTGGGGCTTGTGAAACTTGGCAAAGTAATCACGCTCGGTTTAAACTCGGGGTGGTCAGAACCAAAGTCCGACACATTCAACAACTTAGTATGTGGGAGAGATTTATCGAGGTTTTTGTGACAATCTGCACACATTTCCTGATTGGAGGGCACAATTTTGGCGCGGGAATTATGCTCCACATGGCAAGAGGCACAGCGGTCAATCGGGCGATTAAAGAGCTCGCTTACCTGATTTAGCTTTGCGTCAAACCCGCTCACCTCAGGTTTCGACTGGCGCATATCTTTGGCCTTGGCATGGTCGCCGAGTTGTTTGTGGCATTCGACACAAGCCTGATCTTTGACCGGTACAAATGCTTTGGTATGGCAAGTCGCACATTCGCTCTTTAGGTTCGCGTGCATTAAGGAAATTGGGCCGCTGTTCCATGCTAAATCTGCTTGCATTGGCAAGGCTTTGGCCGCTTCCTTATGATTGTCTTTTGATGCCCAGATTGGAAAGGCGAGAAAGAGCCCCAAAACGATTAGAGAAAATGTCCATGCCATTATCCGCTTGCCGGGTAAAGTGCGTTTTAAGCCAAAGACACGCTCTTCATCGGCAGAAGTAATCGCCGCTTCGACTGTTTCGGTTTGTTCGAGTGTAACGGTTAAATCATCAGGTGAATTTGGTTCTTCGATCCGAATTTCATAAACGCCAATCCGGATTACAGCGCCTGGTTTCAGGTTGTTGTCCCGAGTTTTTAAGCGCCCATTAATTGTCGCCGTTTGACCACCCAACATTTGAAAGGAAGCCGTTCCATTTGCGTTTCGCTTAAGTTTGGCATGCTTTAGGGCAATGCGTAAGTCAAGGAGTTGCAAGTCATTATCAGCTTCTCGACCAATGTTGATTTCGTCGGTTTCGTAGGTGCGTTCGCGAACACTTTCCCTACCACCGGGTCTTCTCTTCAAATTTCTGATGGTGATTGTCATGTTAGCCCCTAACTATAATAAAATACGCTGACAATGTGCGCGGTAAGAGCAGCCAAAAGTGCGAAGGTTAGCGGAATATGGAAGTAGAGCCAGAACTCCAATAATGCTCGAAAGCGAATGTGCTTTCGAATGTGCTGGAGGAGAGAATTTTTACGTTCCAACACAGATATCAGGTCAAGGATCGCCCCGTGGGATGCATTATCAACGGTGCGCAACTCTTCTCTAAAGAATTTTAACGCGGCTTGGGTCGGGCATTTTTTATCCCTGCCGGAAAGCCGCTTAAAGATATTGCCGCCGAGAACAGTTTTATTGGTCGAGTCCCGCACTAATTCAATATATTTGTCATTTAGAGGTTGGGCCGTTTCGCGTAAAAGCCTGTCCAAATTTTCTACTTCGTCGAGCATATCGGCCTGCCCCATTTCACCCCGATTATTACTCATATGGCGAGGGACGGTAGCGTAAAAATATATGCCAAAGAGACCAGATGCAATTACGCCAATCATCAGGCCGTAAGAAAGAGTGTGTAAGTTCCACCCGAATTGAAAACCGGTATGGAGAGTGGCAACAATTAGCAAGGCCAAACCAAGATAAATATGGGCGGATGTCCAGCCTTTCAAACTCCAATGGCCTTGGGTAATCCAGCGTTTTCGCATGCCCAACATCGTGAGCCACAATATGAGGAGCGCGCCTATCGTACCAAGTGTATAGCCATACCAAGTTCCGCCGTTGCGAACTGGCTCAAAATCTGCCCACATATAGCCAACAATGCTGATGAAGCAGATGAGGAGGGAAAGTTTCAGGAATAAATAGTTGCGGTGGGCCAGGAAACTGGAATGTACGGCAACAGATTGATTTTTCTTGGCCATTATCCCATCTCCCGTTCTTTTCGGGCAAGGCCAAGGTAGGCCTCGGGTGAAACGCGAATGGCTGCGCCCGTCGGGCATGCTCGCACACAGGAAGCGCCGCCTTTAATGCCTCTACACATATCGCATTTTACCGCTTTTTTGGGTGCCTCTGCTTTTGATTTGCTGAGCTTTTTCTTGACCCATGCTGAATCTGCCTGACCCGGACCCGGACCGATACCGAAGACCATCCATGATAGTAGGGACGGCTTTTTCGGCGGTGTTTTTTCCATTTGTATCACGCCATATGGGCAATACCTTTGACAGTTTCCGCACCCGATGCAGGTGTCATTGATGAAGACTTCGCCGTCTGGTGCGCGGGTAATGGCATTGGGCGGACAATCGGACATGCAATGCGGATGTTCACAATGGCGACAAGATGTTGGCACGTGAATATTGGCAAATGTAGTACCTGCTTCACGGTTTAATCTAGATATGCCGTCATGACTTTCTGCGCAGGCAATCTCGCAATTATCGCAACCGATACACAAAGTTTCGTCGATAAGAAGAGCGTCTGTTGCTTCGCCCAACCCTTGCTCAATCAAGAAATTGGCGCGGGCGCCATATAAATCTGCAACGCTGTCGAAATTACTTTTTTGCCCTTCGATATAGGCGTTCATGGCGCGGCGGTCAGCTAATTCATCTTCGATTTTGTCTTTCAGAGCCGGGTTTTCAGCAAGCAGTTTCTCAAAGTGCCTACCTTGTAATTTTATCACTTCCGATTTCACAGCGGCTTTTACGCTAGCCGTGCGACGACCTTCTTCAAATAAGGCCATTTCGCCTACATAACTACCTGCAGGAACATAGGATAAAAATACGTTTTTATCACCGATCATTTTTTCGACAAGCATACTGCCTGATTGAATGATATAGATGTCCGTATCATCATCACCTTCCGTAATCAGAGCTGTACCAGCCATTGCTGTGGAGACTTCAGCGTCTTTAATAATGTCGTTGAGATGATCCCGCGTCAGACCGGATCCAAAAATTTGTAGCAACTGACGCTCAATGGCTATTCGGTCTACCGTGCGTTTCACGGCGGGTACGGTTGAGATCAATTTACGGGCCGCATTACGCGGTGTTTCGATTAAAATGCAGTCTTCAGCGGCGGTAATGGTTGCATTACGTTTTCTGCCGGAAATTAGTCCGGTTTCACCGAATATTTGCCCTTCGCCAATCGGCACGGTAATGCTGTGATCTGTTGGGCTAATATGAACATTTACACTGCCGCTAGCTATGGAAAATAGGGAAGACCCTATATCGTTACGAACGAAAATTTCATCGCCTTTTTTCTTGGCGTGGACATTTGAATCCAACATAAATTCACGCATTTGCAATGGTGTTAGTTCTCTGAAAATTTCCACTTGCGATCGGATGAATTCTAGCCACTCGCTTACGCTATTTTGACCGGGAAGAGATTGGAACTTTTCTTGTAATAAAGGTTCATCTGCGGGTTTTAGTCCTGTGTTGCCATTGATGTTTTCAACAACGTCATACCCTTGGTTCATACAGTGTTTGATGAGGGGGTAGCCAGCCAAAGCGCCGATTACATAAAGGCCGGGCTGGGTGGTTTCAAATGTTTCTGAAAGGACAGGGTAAGCAAGACGGTCAGGGCTAGAAAATTCAACCCCACAACTTTCGACAAACTTACGGGGGGGCGCGGACCCCATACGTGCAATGACACGGTCACAGGGAAGGCGGTCAGTGCCGTCTTTAACATCAATATTTATCCAGCCTTTTTCCAAAGATGATGTTGTCGCTTGTGTGATAACATCAAGGCGGCCATCGTTTTTGGCGGACATTAAGGCTTTTGCGTTGGCTTCTTTGGCCTTCGGAAAGTCCGGAGCGCGTTGCAATAGGGTTACTCGATTTTCAAGTTTTGGATCTGCGCATAATCCAAGAGCATTTTCAATCCCTGCGTCCCCGCCGCCAATAACAATGATATCTTCATCGAAATAGGCGTTTGGGTCATCAAGTTGGTATTGCACGAAAGGAAGGTCGCCGCCTGGGCATCTCATGGTGTTGGGATTGCCTTGTGTGCCAATTCCCATAATAACATAGGCAGCTTTTATGCTTTTGCCGCCTTTAATCTTAATTTCGAAATTTCCTTTGGTGCCGGTAATTTCCATGACTTCGCTGTTAAGCATTACATTAAGGTCTGCTGATTTGGATTGTTCATCCCACCTTTCCAAAATATCTTCGCGGGAACCTGCGGCAAAGTCCACGTCGCTACGCAAAACCAATTGGTCTGGCGTGGCCATAATGTGTTTGCCTTTTTGGTATTTGAAGATTGTATCGGATAGGTGATCTGTCTTTTCGATTAAAACGTGGGACAAATTTAGTTCAGCGGCGCGCGCGGCGGCGCTTAAGCCTGCTGGCCCCGAACCAATGATGGCAATCTGTATAATATCAGTCAAACCCACGCCCCTTTAACGTTTGATAGGATATACTCCTAATATGTTTCGAAAAATAAATCAAACACTTGCACCAATAAAAAAAATTCGGCATATTGCATTCATCATGAAGGGGCACCATGAAGTCAATGTTTATGAAAACTTTTAGTATAATTTACTTGCTTGCTTGTGCTTGTATTTTCAGTGTCTGCTTTGGCGGTATGAGTGCAAATGCACAAATGATTGCCAAAACTCCTTTTAATGACGGGGGAAAGCACGAAGGTGTTATTGGTTGTTATGGTTCTACATGTCATAGCCGACAGGAAGCCACGGGCGTTGTTGTGCGCCAAAACGAATCTCTAACGTGGCAAGACGAAACCTCGACAACAGGCGCCCATTTTCGGGCTTATAAAACACTGCTGGCAGATCGTTCCGAGGCAATTGTTAAGCGGCTAGGCCTTTCGACTCCCGCTAATGAGGCAAAAGAATGTCTGTCATGTCATACGGACGGTATAAGTGAGGCTCGTCGCGGCAGTAAGTTTCAAATTAATGACGGTGTCGGGTGTGAAAGTTGCCACGGGGCAGCGGGGGATTGGCTAACTCGTCATTACAGTGAAGGCACAGACCACAAATTGAATGTGTCACGCGGATTATATCCTCTTGAAGATGCTAAAACCCGCGCAACGGTTTGCCTGTCTTGCCATGTGGGAAGTGCCGATGAGGGACAGTTCGTAAATCATCGCTTGATGGCTGCCGGTCATCCGCGCATGTCTTTCGAACTTGATCTTTTTACAGCCCTACAAAGCCACCATAGCGAAGATGTTGATTATTATAAGCGTAAGAGTGTGCAGTCTGGCGCGCGTATTTGGGCAATTGGACAAGCTATGACGTTAAAGCAACAATTGGCACTCTTTCAAAACCCCGATCTGAATAGAGACGGGATGTTTCCAGAGCTTGTATTTTTTGATTGCCTTGCCTGTCACCGTGAAATTTCTGATGATCCCAATTGGCGACCTGTTGTGCGACCTAACCCGGGGCGGCCATCCATTCCAGGTATTGTAAAGTTTAATGATGCCAGTATGATTATGTTG
>JAJRSG010000082.1 GCA_024278915.1 Alphaproteobacteria bacterium | reverse complement strand
TGCTTGCTCTTCAGATAACCCAACCGTACCAACTGGCGGCATGGTAAACACAGCGCTAGCAATGTCAGAATGGTCATAAGCAGTCGGATTATCTTTATAGACAGTTTCTACAAATGCCATGCCTTCACGAATGGCCACAGGTGTCAAATTGACGCGGTTAGTGACATCGCCGACTGCATAAATATGGTTCACATTTGACTTAGAATATGCATCCACAATAACAGCGCCGCCTTCGTCTAATTTCACACCAGCTTTCTCAAGGCCAAGTCCATCCGTATTGGGAACTCGCCCTGTCGCCATCATCACCAAATCTGTTCCGGCTTGAAACCCATCTTCAAAAGTTACTTTAAGTCCACTTCCTATCTTCTTGATAGATATGGGAGCTTGCCCATATTTAACTTCGATTCCATTTCGTTTCTGCCCGGCATCAACAGCGTCCCTTACTTCAGAATCAAAACCTCTCAAAATTTTGTCACCACGATAAACTTGCGTTGTCTTCGCGCCAAGGCCAGAAAAAATACCGGCGAATTCACAAGCAATATACCCCCCGCCAATCACCATTACCCGTTCGGGTAAACGATCCAAATGAAAGGCTTCATCAGAAGTTATTGCAAATTCTTGCCCTGGCATTGGCGGAATAAAAGGCCGCCCGCCAGTGGCAATTAAAATGTGCTTTGCAGTTATTTCACGGCCTGTTGTTGCCAAACGTAATGTATGCGGCCCTATAAATTCTGCGCGTTCAGGGAAATAATCAGCGCCATTTCGTTCAAGCCCACCTTCATAAATAGCAGACAAACGGCCAAGTTCCGTTTGAATTTCATCGCGCAAAACACCCCAATCAAAAGACGCGCCACTTACCGTCCATCCATATCCAGAACTCTCTTTGATGGCCTTACCAAATTCAGCGCCGTAAACTAAATATTTTTTGGGAACGCAGCCGCGAATAACACATGTTCCCCCTGCTTTATATTCTTCTGCAACACCAACTTTTTTACCTAAAGCAGCCGCCATACGGCCGGCTCTAACACCGCCAGAACCTGCGCCGATAACAAATAAATCATATTCATATTTTGAATTACTCACGGACGATCTCCATCACTTTTGCCATATCTTCTTCGCCAACAATCAAGGTATCGGCAAGATTAATAAACAAGCCATGTTCCATCACACCTGGCAAAGAAGCCAGTAAACTTGCCGTGAGTTGCGGATCAGGAATAGCTGTGCAGGCGCAATCAAGGATATAATTATTTCCATCGGTTAAAAGAGGGCCTGCAGGGCTTTTCTTTCCAGACTTACTGGTCGTAACTTTCTTTTGACGCAAGGTCGTTGAAGCTGTTTCGCACCCTGATTGGATCAGGGCGGTATAAATACGCTCAGCAGTAAGAGCCATTGCAAATGGGTCTACCTCAACAGGAAGAGGAAACGCCCCCAAAGTTTTTACAATTTTTGAGTTATCCACGATCACAGCCATATGCTCGGACGCATCTGCGATAATTTTCTCACGAAGCAAACACGCACCGCCACCTTTAATCATTTGAAAGTTTTCATCCACTTCATCCGCCCCGTCTATGGTTAGGTGAATACGTTCGACTTTATCAGGGTCAAGGAGAGGAACTTTGAACTTTTTGGCACATACCGCCGTTGCTTTTGAGGTTGGCACGCCTTGTACTTTGAATCCTTGGCTAATTTTATCCCCTAGCAACTCGATAAAAATTTCTGCTGTTGACCCTGAACCAAGTCCAAGCACCATGCCGTCCTCAACCATGTCTAACGCCGCAATAGCTGCGTTCATTTTTGCTTTGCTCATGACTTGTCCTTTTGTCTTTTTTCTTGAGCCGCACGGTAGCGTTTGGCCCATCCTTCTTTATTGACTTGCTGTGCGCGCCCAAGAGCTAATGCATCCTTTGGCACGTCTTTTGTGATGACCCCGCCTGTACCCAAATACGCGCCTGCACCAATGGTAACCGGAGCTATCAAAGAGGAGTGGGTACCAATAAATGCCCCTTCTCCAATGATAGTTTTGTGCTTATTATAACCGTCATAATTACAGGTAATCGTACCTGCACCAATATTCACGCTAGCCGCAATTTCTGCATCGCCAATATATGACAAATGGTTGATTTTGCTTCCTTTTCCAATATTGGATTTTTTCACTTCAACAAAGTTACCAGCTTTGGAACCTTCTCCCATATTTGCACCAGGGCGTAACCTTGCAAATGGGCCAATTTGTGTGTTTGGTCCAATGTGCGCGCCTTCCATATGGCAAAATGGATGTATAACCGAGCCGCTTTCAACTGTAACCCCGACACCGAAAACAACATTAGCACCAATGTCAGCATCCGCTTCAATTTGTGTATCCCATGAAAAGTAAACACTGGTCGGGTCCCGTAAAGTAACGCCGTTTTCTAACATTTGCGCGCGCATACCTTCTTGAAAAGCTTGCTCGGCCAAGGCCAAATCAGCGCGAGAATTTACCCCTAAAACCTCATCTGCACTCGCGACGCCAACAACGCAAGACCTAGCCATCTCATTGGTAATCCCCACAACATCCGTCAGGTAAAATTCCCCTTTAGTATTATCGTTCGTAACTTTGGAAAGGGCACCAAACAAATGCTCACAAGCCGCTGCCAACATACCTGAATTACATAAATCAACCGCCAGTTCTTCAGGCGTAGCTTCTTTTGCCTCTACAATTTTAGTGAGTTTCTTGTCTTCAACTATGAGCCGGCCATAAGCGCCCGGATTTTTAGGAACGAAACCAACGGCAACAACATCAGCACCCTTTTCCAACTTCTCGAAAGCTTCCAACACGGTTTGTTTTTTAATTAAAGGCGCATCTGCACACAAAACAATCACATGCCCGTCAAATTCACTCAAAGCAGATTTTGCTGCCAACACCGCATCAGCAGTCCCCAATTGTGGCTCTTGCACCGCAATCTCAAGCCCCAGTTTTTCAGCTTCTGTTCGGACATCCGCATTTTGCTCGCCAACAACGCACACAATCTTATCAACACCGGCCTGTCGTGCCAAATCCGCCACCCAGCCAAGGAGTGAGCGCCCACCAATATGGTGCAACACTTTCGAGCGAGAAGATTTCATGCGTGTGCTCTTACCGGCGGCAAGAATAACGGCGGCACGTTTATGGGAGTGTGTCATTAAATTTCCGTTCTCATTCAATATACTTGCTAAATACCGAGCGTTTTTCAAAAGGTCTTGATTCGGCGAGCTTGTTCCCCCAAACATTAACCGAGACGAAACAAAAACACACGCATGTTTTTCGGCAAAGAAACGGACAAAATTATGGCAGGTTGGCTTAATAATGTTTCATTGAGCTTTGATCTTGATGGAACATTAATTGATACCGCCCCAGACTTGGTGCGGGTGTTAAATCTTGTTATAGCAACTGATGGGCTCGCGCCTGTCAAACTGGAAGAAGCACGCCAACTCATTGGCTATGGTTCTATGGCTTTAATCAAGAAAGCCTATACACTAGCAGGTGCAAAAGTTGAGGAAAGCAAGGCCAACCAATTAAGGGACTTGTTCTTGGATCTCTACGCTAAAGACTTATCTCAACTATCTCACCCTTACCCAGGCGTTAGAGAAGTTCTTGCAGATTTAAAACGTAGCGGAGCAAAACTATCCGTATGTACAAATAAACCCGGGTATTTGGCACGCCCCCTTTTGGAAGAACTCGATTTGACCAAGTTCTTTGCCCGTATTGTAGGTTCAGATGATACGTCGGCTTGCAAGCCTGCTGCCCGCCATATTTATGATGCTATCGGCCATAGAGGCGAAAGCCCTTCAGTAATGATCGGTGATGCAGGACCAGACGTTTACGCGGCTAAAGCGGCGAAGATACCGGTAGTTTTGATGAGTTACGGGTATAGCCCCGTATCCATTCATAGTTTTGGAGCGGACGCCGTTCTCCGATCATTTCGGGAACTTCCGTCCGCCCTCAAACTCATTTTACAGACCTAAACTTTATGCAAAGTTTTCTGTGCTGGCAACGGGAACACCATTGACCATATTTGAACGTACATCCGTACGTGCCGAGCGCATAGAAGCCAAAAACGGCCCTTGCACCAAATTAATCGTAACCGGACGGCCACGTTCGGCCCAATAAGCTTCGATTTGCTCTTTAATGCGCTGTGCGCCTTCTCGTGTACAATAATCACCAGTCATAACAACCTCATTTAATTTCGCTCTTCGTCCCTGATGAGCGAGCCTTGAATTATCCCCTCGGACAAGTTGTATATAGGCAGGCACCTTTAATTGAGCAAGTACTAATATAGGTTTTAATTATATATTTTTTGTAAGGTTCTAATTGTAAGTTTTGTTCAGGATAGGTTCAGAATCAGCAAAAACTGAATTTTAATACACTATAAGCGCATATATTATGTAACATTCCCTCTTCTAATCATTTTTTACTATGCAAATACAAAGATTTATAATATGCGTTTATCTTATATTCATCCAATAAAGGGGGAACACGACATGCACTCTGTGGGAAAAAGAATAAAAACGACTCGCTTGGTACAAGGCTTATCTCAAGTGGAATTAGCGAAAATTATTGATGTTAGCCAACCTACCGTGGCCAATTGGGAAAATGGCTCCCACATTCCAAGACAGGCCGTCTTAAATCGCCTATCAGGAATCCTTAAAATCTCAGCCCACTGGCTCCTAAGCGGAGATCAAGATCAAAATGGCTTTACCCAAATACCACGCCAATATTTAGAAACGCCCATTAAACACGTTCCAATTCTTGCGTGGCCAAGTTATGAAGATGCACTCAACAACGGGGTTTCCGCAGGGGCGGTTCAGGATTATCTATCCATTTCTACATTAGCAAATTCACCCTTCGCCCTCTTGATCAACAACATTAAATTTGGCTCCGAGTTTCCAGTCGGGACAGCCGTTATTTTTGATGCTGATTTTAAGGACATGGAAGATGACAGCTATTACTTATTTGCCGAAGATCAAAATATCACTTTGCGCCAATATAAACTTTCGACACGTAAAAAAGAAAAAGAAAACCTCCCTCTCGCCAAAGCCTTATTATCTATTCGGCGCCATTAACGTCTAATCACTCATCGCTTCCAAATTGGCATTCGCCTGCTTGACGGCCGCTTCAAAGCGATCTTCCGCGTCCGAGACATTTTTCTTGGGATCTTTATAGAAAGCAGTTTTTTTCATAAGCTTCATAGACAAACTATTTAAGAAACGTCCCCAAAACCGCATTGGTCGGTCAAAGTCAAACAATAAGATAACCCGTTCCTCGTCCGTATCGTTCCAAACCTCGTGTTCATAAGTGTCATCAAGAACAAAAAGTTTTCCTTCTTGCCAAGGCTTAATATCATCTCCGACTCGAATGCGGCATTTCTCAAATTCCTTCGGAATAATAAGCCCCAAATGCGCACGCAATATCCCCTTAGTCACCCCCTTATGCGCCGGAATATGATAACCAGGAGCGAGAATAGAGAACCATGCTGTTTGTAAATTTGGAATACTTTCCAGCAGTTTAGCTGTCGTTGGGGTAAGCGCAGTGTTTTTTTCCAGCCGTGTGCCAAAACCATATAAAACGAATGTTTTCCACTGGTTTTCCTTGGCAATCCTGTATTGATCTGGTGACAAATCTTCAAATCCGGGAATGGCGTCCCGAAATTTCAAGACAGCTTGCGCTTCTTTTTCGATTTCGCGCCAATGCTCTTCAAATTGCGGCAAAAAATCAAAATACTCGTTGGAGACAAATGGCGTTGTCGGCACGAGTGATTGTTTTGTCTGCACACGTTCTATTTTACGTAGAATTTTTTTACCATTTGTTTTGATAAACCGGCGCCTCTTACCTGATATCGATTTTGGGCGGTCCGGCGCTTGTACTTCTTCAATATTTGCCATGTTCAACTCTTATTTTCCTTAATCCCACATCTGCACTTCAAACCCATATTGATCTACATATTTAAGCAGGCGCGGACTTGGATGCACCGCAATACCTACATCAGCCCACCGCAATATATCAAGGTCGGATTTACTGTCCGAATACATTGTGATGTGGGCTTCATCACGCCTATAATGATCATCTTGCGCGAGGTATTCCTTGACCATAGTCAATTTTCCTGCCCCGTAACAATTTGGTCCGCCCAATTTCTTGGCCAGCACTCCCTCTTCCGTGTAAGCCATTTTTGTGCAAACAACCTCATCTACCCCCAAATGCCGAGCAATCGGATCAACAATAAGATCAACCGCGGCGCTTGCAATAATGATACGGTCTCCAGCCTTACGGTGCCTCTCAATCATAGATTTTGCCTTTGATCGCATGCCGTCATAGGCCTCAAATTGTGCAAATTTTTCGGCCATAGCCTCCAATTCCACGCGCGAACGTCCTGACAAGGTACGGCGCATCATCGCTTCTTTCACATGTTCACGCGGGCCGACACCAACCACATACAACATTTGCGAGAATATTGTTTGCACAATAAATGGAATATATTTTAGCGGCTTGCCGCGAATACTGGAAACAACAAACCGCCCCCATGTCCCTTTTTGGGTGAGGGTTTCGTCCAGATCAAAAATAGCAATATTTTGCGTTGGCACGATCATCCGTGTCTCTTAGATAAAATTTCTTCGACAAGTATCAAGTCCGATGGCTTATCAACATCAATAGCAGCTTCGGCGAAGGGCAATAATATGGGCTTGGCATTAACTTTCAAATTATCCGAAGCATGTACAAAAGCACCACCCAAAGTTAACCGCCCTGTCACGTATTTTAACAACATGCCGATACCAAGCCTACGTGCTAATTTTACTGGTTTTTTACGGTCATGTTGTGCTGCTCGCCAAAACTTGATGGCTTCTAGCCCGTTTTCATTTTTCACATAAAATAAATTACAACCAGACACGCTATCATCTTTGAACTTTAAATAAGTACGCTTTGTTTCCGGGTATGCTGGCTGAATTACAGACTTGCTTGCCAACCCTAAAGCAAAATCTGCGCCGCTCTCTTGCGCCCCTTTTAAAAAAATTTCCACCATATCGGGTGTAAGCAACGCGTGATCACAGGTTGTTACCAGAAAGGGGTAAGGCAAACCCGCTTGCGCAGCTTCGACAACACTACTCGCAGGGCCATCCGCAGAAGGGCTTTGATTAAGCCCCCCTCCCAAAAGATTCACATCCAGACCACTTACCCAGTAAGGTTTTTGCAAGCCTGAACTATGATCTAGAGCATCCAATACATATGCCGTCATGGGCTTCCCATGGACCGGCAAAAGAGCTTTCCACTTCACGCCAGCATGGGTGCACAAAGCATCTGGCAATGGCTCACCATCTTTGCTTCTTTGTCCAGCCAAAATTAACACATTGGTTTTAGGTGTCATTTTATTGGTTTTTCATACATGCGGTAAGTTTTATATGGCACGCCCTTTGCTTGTTCAATAATCCGGATCATGCTCTGATTATCTTCAAGTATCCAAGACATTTCGACATGGGTATATCCGTGTTTACGGCCCATTTCGAAAGCCTTTTCACTTAATACAGCCGCCATTGCCGTACCAAGGCGGGTGCCTCTAAACTCTTTACTCACGCCCATTAAAGGAATGCGAGCAGACTTTAACCCTTTGACTTTAATCCTATATAAAAGCTTGGCCCAGCCAAATGGTAATAATTTTCCGTCCAAGCCTTCGGCCGCTTCATTAAGGTTCGGCAGCATTAAAATAAATGCGGCAGGCTTCCCCTCATATTCACAAAACCAGAAAAAGTCCTTCATCATAATGGGCTTTAATTCCGTTGCCATATGTTTAACCTGCGCCTTAGAAAACGGAATAAACCCCCAATTTTCAGACCAAGCGTCGTTAAATATATCAATGGCAACTTCGACTTCACTCAGCAATTTACCCGATTTCATGGGACGTAGAGTGGCCTCTTTAGTTTTCTCGAATAGTTTCAGCATTAAATTTACAATTTTTGGCCGTGGATAACCTTCGTGCATATTTGCCCAAAAAGCGATTACATCTTTAGCCTTGCGAAACCCCATGCCTTCCAGAGTCGTTGGGTAGTCTTTATGGCCATGGGGCATCAACATCACATTCGGGGAATCAAACCCGTCAATTAGAATGCCAATCTCTTCATTAATACCAAGGTTGAACGGCCCCAGTACACGGGTCATACCACGATCTTTTAGCCATTGTTCGACCACAGCCATTAACGCCTCGGCAATTTTCGGATCACTTTCAACATCAAAAAAACCAAAATGCCCCGTGCTATCCCGATATTGTTCGAGGTGGGAAGCATTAATAATGGCACTCACTCTCCCGACTACTTTTCCGCCCTGTAAAGCTAAAAAATGCTGAATTTCCAAACCATCTAGGCCCGGATTTTTCTTTGGGTTAATTTGTTCACCCCGTTCGAACCGCAAGGGAGGCCGCCAGTTCTCTTCCCCACGATATAAATCATATGGGAAAGCCAGAAATTGTTTGAGTTGCTTCTTATCCTTAACCGGAATAACCGAAATAGAATTTTGCACCATAATCACGACTCTTTATCTGTTTCCTTGTTGTGCTTTTTTATCCGCGCAAATTCAATAGTTAATGTTGCGAAGCAAGGGGGCAAAGGGTATGAAGCACACCATAAACATACATAACACCTCGGAGTTTTACGCATTTTGACCAAGGCCGCTTTTTTCATAAACCCCTTGAGTTACAGCGTAAAAAAACATGGCTCCGTCCTGTCCAAATCCGCACATAATGAAAACGCCACTAGCCATGTGCTTGATACATTTGACACACTCCCAAATTTGGTCAGCGCCGCGGCTGATGATGGTGTACAAACAGTATGTGTAGAGGGCGGGGATGGAACAATTCATGGGGTTTTAAGTGAATTTATCAACCAAGCCCCGAAGTTCGAGAAATTTCCACATTTTATTCTTCTACCGGGCGGCATGACGAATTTGGTTGCCAAGCATGTTGGCGTCAAAAAACCGACACCAGAGAAAATTGCAGCGTTATTAAGCTCACCAAATCATTGTACAAAGACCCAACTACCTTTGTTAAAAATTCAAACCGAACACGGTATACACAACGGCTTTCTCTTTTCCACGGGCGCGCTCCCTAAAGGAACGCATTTTTGCTTTGACAAGGTTTACACGGACGGCATTACTGGCGCAGCTGCGGTACGAACAACGTTGTTAAGGGTTCTTTTTGGGCGCGGAGATGACCGGAATATTATTTTAGCACCAACCTCTTTTTCCATGAACTTTGGAAACACCAATATAAAAGGCGACCATATTGTTAGCATCGCCACCACCCTCCCTGGTTTAATGATCGGATTAAATCCGTTTTGGGGTGAAGGAAATGGCGCTATCCGCATGACCCATGTTAGTGCTGGGGCGAAACACCTTATTTCAAATATGGCTCGCATGTTGAAACCAAAACAATCTGAAAAATCCATAAAAAACCTTACGGATAATGGGTTCAATTCTTGGGCTCTTGATACAGCAGAAATGCAATACCACGGCCCAATGGTGCTTGACGGCGAGTTTTTACCCGAAACAAATCAACCTATGACCCTTTCCGTTAGCCCGCCAATTTCCTTTGTTAAATAACATGGAAACCAAAATCTCATCATTATTGGATATTCTGGAGGGGGAACAAATTTCACCCTCCCAACCTGCCGCCGCCATGTGCGAAAAAATACAAGCACGACATGAAGGCAGAGTCCAAGCCTTGCTTTATTATGGATCCTCACTTCGTGCGATGAATGACCCAGAAAAAATGCTCGACTTTTATGTCGTCGTGGACAGTTATTTCAAGACACATAAAAACCCAATCCGCGCCATATTAAATAGTTTGATCCCGCCAGCGGTATATTACCTGGAGAACATTAATGCGGACGGTACGCTGTCTACTTGTAAATATTCCGTAATATCTCTGGGCGCATTCGAGCGGCGAGCGACAAGAAAAGCTTTTTTGTCTGTAACATGGGGGAGGTTCTCGCAGCCATGTGTCCTATTATTTCCAAAGGACAAATCCGTTAAATCACAGATTCAAGCGGCAAGAGTAAACGCGATCCTTCACATGGCCTCAATTACCGCTCCTATCGTTTCCTCCCCAACCAGTGCCGTAAAATTTTGGGCCAAAGGTTTTTTGCAAAGCTATAGAACGGAACTACGCCCGGAAAGTTCCGATGCACGTTCCCAAGAAATCGTGGCAAGATATCAAGACCGTTACGAAAAAATCATGCAAGTACTATATGGAACTCCGCAACAAAGCGGTGAGTTCACGCTCCCCAAATTCTCACGTACACAAATTTTAGCTTGTAAATGGGCATGGGCATGGCGACGTATTTTGGGGAAACCAATGAATGCAATCCGCGTACTCAATAGCGGGTTTACCTTTAGCGGCGGTATTGATTACGTCTTACACAAGTTAAAATCTCACTCTGGTGTCACCATTGACATCACGCCAAGCCAGCGCAGACACCCAATTTTGTGGTCACCTGTTCTCGCATGGAAACTATATCGTCGCGGGGCATTTAAGTAATTATTGCGCAGCCAATACTTCCTGAGCTCGCGCTGTCATGGCATCCCCCAGTTGGCTCAACTGTGAAAATCCTGCCAAAATTAGATCAATATCTTCTTTGGTATGAGCAGCAGATAGACTGATCCGTAATAATGAACTGGATTGCGGGGTACCTGGCGGAACCGCTAAGTTCACATAGATACCATTCTCCATCAACCAATTCCACTCTGTAGCCGCAATAAGTTCATTAGGGCGCCGTACGGCGATAATCGGCCCAGGGGGAGCGCATAACTCAAGCCCAAGTGCAAGCAAGCCTGCGTGAAGCTGTTCTGAACGCTCTTTTAAATTTTTCCTAAGTTCGGGCTTTTCTGCAATTTTATCCAAAGCCGCTCTCGCTGCGGCTACATTGGACGGAGTAGGCGAAGCCGTAAACATATACGCCCGCATCGCCTTACGCGTTACCTCAAATGCTTTATGGCGGGATAGACAAAATCCACCAATGGAAGCCAAGCTTTTTGAGAAAGTTCCACTGATAAAATCAACGCGGTCGAGCACGCCTTCTTCTTCAGCTAGTCCGCAACCAGTTGGGCCAAAAATACCAAATGAATGTGCTTCATCAATATAAAGATAAGCGCCATGGCGCTCGCAAACTTCGACAAACTCTTTTATCGGAGCCTTATCGCCAAACATGGAGTACATACCCTCAATCACAACAAGGGCGATACCACCTTCTATTTCGCCCTGCCTGATCAGTCGCTTTTCTAGATCTGACGGAGAGTTATGACGGAACCGTATCGTTGGTGCGGCACTGAGGCGACAGCCATCAATGATACAAGCATGGCTATCTGCATCAATAAAGAGCACATCTTTTGGCCCTGCCAAAGTTGCGATTGCCGCTAAATTAGTTTGGTAACCCGTAGAAAAAATAACAGCACTTTCCATGCCTGTATGTTTAGCAAGCGCATTTTCCAAATCTACATGTTCTTCATATGAACCATTGGCAATCCGTGAACCAGTCGTACCCGTGCCATGCTTTTTGAGTGCATTTACAGAAGCTTCAATACAATCCGGATCAAAAGTCAGTCCCAAATAGTTATTTGTACCCGCCAGAATAATTTCCTGATTGCCTATTAATCCCCGTGTAGCGTTCAAAATTGTATCGAATTTTACCCCGAATGGATCTACACCAAGCTTCTCTACTAAATCAGTACGGGTTTTAAGGGCTGAAAATTTATCAAATATATCCATCGTGGACCTATTACTCTGAAGTTAGTTGCATCACTGCGTTAACGAGCTCTCCAACCGTTTTTATGTCAGAAACCATTTCCATGGGTATAGAAATATCGTAAAAATCTTCAAGGCCCATTATTAGGTCAAATACAGCGGTCGAATCTACTTCCAAATCCGTCATAATGCCGCTTTGGTGACTTATGGCGATGCCTTTGGGATTATAGGGGACCAGTAATTCGCAAATTTTATTATATACTTCGTCATGAGTCGGCTGAGACATTTAGGGGCTATCCTCTAAGATCGTTTTTCTTAATACTTCTTGCAAATCCGTATCAGTTTGCAAATCAGCGCTTATACTCCAGTCCTCATAAAGAAACTCTTGCAATTTGCCTAGCGTTAAATGCCCCATGCCCAGTACACGTTTTGTTACACTTGTTACAGCCGCCACACTGTATAAAAAGGATAAAGGCAAAGGTAGTATTTTAACAGACTTCCCGCTGGCCTTTGCGCACTCCTCTGCAAATTCAGGCCAGGTCAGGCAGGCGCGTGTCGCCGTATAGACAGTTTTTCCGTCATGCTCACCAAGCAAACACGCCCCAACGAGACAATCAACCAAATCATCCACATAAATGAGGCTAAGTTTCCGCTCGCGCCAATTCTTTCCACCAGGGCAAGGTAACACTCCTTTCCTAATAAGTGCATAAAAAGGAGCTGTAGCTTTATCCCCAGTTCCAAATACAGCGGGCGCGCGAACACAAACCCCCTTCATTTCCCCTAATTTACGGGATAATATGCCCTCACCAGCACGTTTCGAACCCGCATAATCAGAAAGTTTTGGCGCTCTAGCCGCCAAAGATGACAAATAAATAAACCTTGTCACCCCTTGTTTTCGTGCTGCCATAGCAAGACTGCCAACAGCGGTAGAGTTTACCCGATAATAATCATCTTTGGTTCGCGCGGTAACCAATCCAGCCATATGGAGGACAATATCAGCACCAAGTGTGAGCGCGTTATTACTAGCGTCATCACCCAATTCGCCTTCTATCCAATTAATTTGCTCAGATTGAATGGTTTTAGAATGAGACCCGGGGCGCACTAGTGCTTTTACACGGTAACCGCGGTCCAATAATTGACGCAAGACTCTTCCACCAACAAAGCCAGTAGCCCCCGTTAGGGCGATGAGCGGTAATGGAGATTGAGCGTTCATACTCAGGCTTCTTGGTCGACGGCCTTAATCGTATCATTAGCTTGCAAATCAATGACAGCACCAGACAAGAATTTTTCCCGAACCCGCGCGCGGCTTAATTTACCAGATGAAGTTACAATCATTGTGCTACGTGGCACGAGGATTAAGGTAATTGGCGCCCCGATCTCCAAGCGGATAGCTGAGCTTACCGTAGCATGAATTTCTTCTAGCAATTTTTCATCTCTAGTACGGCATTCCAACAACAAAATAATATCTTTTTCGTCGCCACTACCAATAGAAAATGAACATGCACGACCACAACGGCTAGGGGCCGCCGCCTGTGCTGCCCATTCAATATCTTGTGGCCAAATATTGCGGCCATGCCACAAAATTAAATCTTTAAATCGGCCTGTCACGACAATCTGGTCATCAAGCCAATATCCTAAATCCCCCGTGTCCAACCAGCCGTCTTCTGTAAAGGCGGCTTGCGTTGCTTGGGCATTATGAAAATATCCAGGAGTTACACTTGGGCCATTAAAGCAAATCCGTCCGACTTGCCTTTCTCCCATAACATCCCCCTCAAAACTCCTGACTTCTAAGGAATGTTTCGGTATTACTTTACCGCAGGCAATAAATGTACGTTTATCTTCTTCGGCAGTAATTTCAGAAGCGGGGATAGCTTCCCCCGTACGCTCAAAACGAGCCATATCGATGGTATCACAAAGCAACCCTTGCCCAGCAGGTGTGAAAGAAACGCCAAGTGTGGCCTCAGCCAGCCCATAACTTGGTGTAAAAACACTTTCCGTAAAGCCACTTGGTGCGAACAATTCTGTAAATGCTTTCAAAGGTTCCGGTTGAACCATATCACCACCAATACCAGCACGACGCCAGCTCGACAAATCAAGCTCCCGATCTGAACGCCATCTCCGTACGCATAACTCATAACCGAATGTGGGACTATAAGACAATGTCCCTTTATTATCCTGAATGATTTGCAACCAAGTAATTGGGCGTCGTGTAAAATCAGAAGGATCCAGATAATCCACAGTCATTTGCGACATCATTGGGGTGATCATAAAACCAATAAGCCCCATATCATGATAAAGCGGCAGCCATGATACACACCGATCATTGTCATTAATCCCGAGCCCACCTTCACTAATAATCCCAACGCAATTTGCAACAACTGTGGACTGGGTACCAACAACACCTTTTGGTGAACTGGAACTCCCAGAGGAATATTGAATATAACACATGTCGTCAGCTTGATGCGGGCGTAGATCATCTTGACGCGGTAAATCAGCTACGCTCTCGAAACTTATCACAGGAACATCATGGTCATTCAGGGCTGAGCTCATGATTTTTTCCATACTGGCCGGCATTAATAACGCCCCAAAATCACCAGTATCTGCCATACGTTGCAATTGACGCTCATAACTACCCCGCCCACCAAGCGTTACTGGTAATGGCAAGGGTGCAGGTACAAGTCCCGCATATTGGCAAGCAAAAAACATGATGGCAAAATCAGGACTGGTAACGGCGGCAATCCCCACACGATCACCCGCATCACAAATTCCGACAAGACGATGGGCCGCTTCAACAGCCTTATCACGGAGTTCTTTATACGTCAGGCTTGTTTTCAGATCGCCGCGGCTAGAATAAAAATTATATCCAGTGTCACAAGTCGCCGCATATTCGAGGCCTGCAATCAATGTATCGAAATGCCCCAATATCATTGGCTGGCCACGTTCCGTACTTGTCGGTAAATTCATATACATCCCCAAAGTAACACCAGAATGTCACAATTAGCTCTTCATACCTGATTTGTCACAAAAGTAAAGTGCGAGAAAATCAGCCACTTAACTCCCGAAGTTGCGCGTTAATTATCGCAAATTTCGCTAAAGTCCACCCCCCAGACGCACTTACTTTAGCAAAGGTATCCTCATAACTCGCAACACTATGTGCATTATTTACTACATATTGGTTAATAATCGTTTTCGTACCCGCTTTGGCAGTTCCCCCATTTTTAATATGTAAATGGGCGGCAGCGAGTGCCAAGCTTGCCTGAGCAGCGTAAAAATCTTCATCAATTCGGCGTTGTGCTAAACCTTCCCAGTGGGTTTTAGGAATCGTTTTCATGGACATTGCTCGCAAACGGTCAATTTTAAACCGCCCGCCGATATCATAAAACAGCTCAGCAGACTTGCGAATGGGCCACCCTGTTTTTTCCGTTAAGGCAACTACATCAAAGCCTGACGCGCTTGAACGAAGCAATGCAACATCACGTGCCAAACTTTCTGGTATTCCTGAGCGAATAAACCGCCCAATACGGGCCGCGACGCGGCGGCTATCATAACGGGACAATACATCGATCCATCCTTCGTCTACATTTTTCAACCCCTCATTTCGCATTTCAATACGCGCCGCAATGGATTGTTTTTCGCCACGGCGAACGAGCCAACCAATCACCCGCTGCAACACAATCGAAATTTCCTCATGCAAGCTAATTTGAGCGCTTGCTGGGATTTTATTGTCGAGATCATTAATTGCATCCCGAATTTTACCAATTTGTAATACACCATAAGCAACGGTAAATGCCTTGCCAATTTCTTCAACACTCGCATTGGTTTGCTCTTCCACACGAGACATAAATAGCGGTCCGCCAACATCAATTATTTGGTTGCATAGGCGGGAAATAATAATCTCTCGGCGTAATCGATGTTCTGCCAAAGATTTATCAAAGCCTTGGACAGGTTTCGGAAAATAGTTGATCAATGTTTGATTGTAATAGGTATCGTCCGCCACATTCGTAACAATCAAATCGTCAAACAGCTTAATCTTTGCATATGCATTTAACACCGCGATTTCAGGGCGGCACAAGCGTCCGCCATTATGCCCGATCGTATGCATCTCCGCTACACTGGGTAAGCCTTCCACTTCCCTGTCCAATCGACCTTCCTTCTCCAAAGCTTCCATAAACCGTGCATAGGCATGATGATCATCTGCAGCCCCCATTTCGGCTAAAGATAGAGCCCCAGTCTGGTCATAATTGTGTCGTAGAACCAGCGTCGAAACATCGTCAGTCATACTTTCAAGAAGCTTCACTCTTTTATCAGCCTTTAGCTCGCCGTTCTCAATGGCTGAACTTAGCAAAATTTTGATGTTTACTTCGTTGTCAGAGCAATCAACCCCCGCCGAATTATCAATCGCGTCCGTATTAATACGGCCACCATTGCGAGCAAATTCAATCCGCCCCGCCTGTGTCATGCCCAGATTAGCACCTTCACCAACGACTTTGGCTTTCAGGTCCACTCCGTTAATCCGGATCGGATCATTCGATTTGTCTCGCACATCAGTATTGTTTTCAGAATTGGCTTTCACATATGTCCCAATACCGCCGAACCAGAGCAACTCACACTGGCTTTTCAGCAAAGCATTGATTAGCTGGTTTGGGGTCACTTCTGCATCCGTTAACCCAGTGAGTTTCTGAATTTCCGCGCTGAGCGTGACTGACTTAGCACTACGGGAGAAAATTCCACCACCTATTGAGATTAGCTTTTGATCAAAATCTCGCCAAGTAGAACGTGGCAACGCAAACATCCGTTCACGTTCCCTATATGTAGTGATAGGATTTGGGTCAGGATCAATGAAAATATCTCGATGATCAAAAGCCGCTAATAGGCGGGTATATTTCGATAATAACATGCCGTTCCCGAATACATCACCGGACATGTCTCCAACACCGATGACATCAAACGGCTCAGACTGAATATCTTTACCCATTTCACGAAAATGCCGTTTTACAGCTTCCCATCCACCTTTAGCCGTAATGCCCATGGCTTTGTGATCATATCCAACAGACCCGCCGGAAGCAAAAGCATCTCCAAGCCAAAAACCGTATTTGTCTGCAATCCCATTTGCGATGTCCGAGAATGTGGCGGTTCCTTTATCTGCTGCCACCACAAGATAAGGGTCGGGATCATCCCAACACACGACGTTAGCAGGAGCAACCGTTCCTTTTCCCTGATAAGTATCTGTAATATCTAACAACCCACTGATAAATTGGGTATATGAAGCAATCCCTTCTGCAAGAAAAGCGTCGCGCCCTCCTTCTGTCGGGAGTTTTTTAGGGTAAAACCCACCCTTTGAACCCACAGGTACGATAACTGCATTCTTGACTTGTTGCGCTTTTACCAGCCCTAAAACTTCAGTACGAAAATCATCCCGACGGTCAGACCAGCGAAGCCCTCCGCGAGCCACAGGCCCAAAGCGTAAGTGCACGCCTTCTACCCGTGGGGACCAAACAAATATCTCTCTGTACGGCTTTGGAGCAGGTAGAGAGTCTATTTTTTGCGAATTGATTTTTAAAGATATATAGGGCCGCAATTGACCTGTTTCGTCTGTAACAAAAAAATTCGTCCGCAAACTCGCAAGTAATGTTTTTGCCATTCGCCTTAATACGCGGTCATGGTCAAGCGATCTTACCTTTTCTAATTGGGCAATAATTTCACCCTCCAAGCTTTCCACCTTCTCGCCACGTACTTGCATAGGCAACCTCAGCTGGGGATTAAATTTGGTCTCGAAAACGTCTAATAAAAGTTTTGTGATATGTGGATATTGTGCCAAAGCCTCAATTTGAACATCTTCGGACGGATCCATGCCTGATTGCTTACGGTAACGAGCAAGTAGACGTAAAAGCGCGACGCGCCGCCAATCTTCAGATTGCTGTAAAATCAAGGCGTTAAAGCCATCATCTTCATTTTGACCATGCCAAACCGCCAAAAAAGCATCTTCAAAAACACACCCTAACTTATCTGAATTTTCAGGGTTAAAGGCAAGACGCATTTCATAGTCATGTATCCAGATATTTCCCGTTTGTTTCGTAATTTTATAGCCCGTTTCTTGCGCAACATGTAAATCCATATGCGAGAATATCGGCATGACATCGGAAAGCTCTAGGCGTTGTTCTTGAAGGTAAAATTTCGCCCTAAATACATTTTCCGCGTCGCCTTCCTGATGATAAACTCTTACACCAATCGGGTTTTCTATAGATAATTTATCTGCCGCCATAATATCTTGTAGCGCTTCAGCACCACTAAATTTGGCACGGTAGGATTCAGAGAAAGCATTTTCATATTCCGACAGATCATATGCACCATCAGCTCCCGCCTGCTCTTCAGCAGCATCTATCAACCCCGCAAACCACGGTAAGGTTAACTTGGCAATTCCGGCTTCCAATTTACCAATGTCTGGCGTTTTGTGATTATCAGGATCAAGGCCAATAATAAAATGTACCCGTGCTAATGGGGAATCTGAATATTGTGGGTAAAAGGCCGAAACCCGCCCGCCAAAGGCTAAACGCAAATGTTTCCCAATCGCTTGTCGGGTAGCCGTATTATAGTGTTCTCGCGGAATATAAACCAAAATAGAGACAAAGCGCTTAAATGGATCATGCCGAACGAAAAGGCGTGTTCGGGGGCGGTCAAAAACTTGTGCAATCCCACTAACAATCCGAAACAAATCATCATTTGAACTTTGGAACAACTCATCACGAGGATATGAAGCCAGTACAAATTCCAACCGCTTGGCATTATGGGAGCCAGGCTCAGCGCCGTACCGGGCAATAACGCGCTCGATCTTACGTCGAATAAGCGGGACAAATTTAGGGGACCGCCCATAAGCATCTGCAGTAAACAAACCTACAAACCGCGTTTCCCCTCGCACAACCCCTTGTTCATTATACTGCTTCACCGAAATATAATCCATTCGTACACGCCGATGCACACGAGAAAACAAATTTGACTTTGCAACTGTGACCGGATCTTTATCCGACAAAAAGGCTTGAGTATTAGATGAAATATTGGCTGGTTCACTACTTTGGCGTAACACGAGGCGCTTTGTATCGCGTAAAATGCCCATGCACGTCTTCTTGACCATCTCAGGCTTGGCGTAATTAAAGGAGCTTTGCGTCCTGCCATTTGTTTTTTCGTAATTGTAGGTACGTGAACCCAGCAAGACGAAATTGCCGTCTCTAATCCACATTAAAAATTCACACGCTTCGTCTAAAACATCTTTAGCCACTTTACCATGATGCATGGAAAGTTCGGTGATCGTATCATCAAGGAAATTAACCATCGACTTAAAATCATCAACGGCAGATTTTAAATCTTTTAGCGTTTCGGTTATCCCTTCCAGCAAAAGCGTTCTTGTATTTTGTGTTTGGCGCCGAATAAGAACTTGCACCATCGACTCGGCAATCGGCTTGCCTTTTTCAATCCACGCTCCGTCTTCATCCCTACATCCAGTCACCACAGGGTGAAAAAGTCCGATTACATCAATACCATGTGCAGAAATTTCACCAATGATGGAATCAACCAAAAATGCCTGATCATCAGTAATAATCTCGACCACATCGTATTTTTCACCAAGTGATTTAATATCATCCGCCATCCGCACATTAATAGATGGCTTGCCAATTTGACGAACCTGCCCAAACATCCAGAAGTTACGCGCTAGTATCAGCAGTTCATCTTTGGACAAACTAACGGCATCATTTTGCTCACCGTCATCATAATAGGATTTTAGAAAGCGCTCAGCTCCCGGTTCAAAAGCCTTATTGCTATACCATGCGCTATCACCGATAGCGGATTTTAAGAATTCAGGCTTGGTGAAATTCAATCTCGTCATAAAGACCTCCACACGTATTTGGGCGCTCGTATATTTATAAAGTTTTACAGCAAATAAAATACTCTTTATTTGGTTTTTTAGTGACCTACCTGTGGGCAATTAGGGTTTTTCGCAATTTTATGCTAAACTGTCCATAAAGGAGAGCGTTGTGAGTGTTGCAAATTTACTAAAAACAAAAGGGAATACAATTTATTCATTACATGAGGATGCAAGCTTACGTGAAGCGATTCTTATATTGAACACACAAAACATTGGTGTCGTTCTTATCACAGATAAACAAGGTAGCCTTACTGGCATTTTATCTGAACGAGATATTATTAGACGCGCACTTGTCCAAGAAACCGGATTTCGCGACGAACCAGTCAGTAAAACAATGACAAAAAAAGTAAAAAGCATTACAAGCGACGCCAGTATAGACGACGTGATGTTTCTCATGACAAATTCACGGTTTCGCCATGTTCCGGTTGTTGACAACGGGAAAATTAACGGCCTGATTTCAATTGGGGACGTCGTGAAGCTCAAAATTGCCGAAGCCGAAAATGAAGCCGCTGCCCTACGCGATTATATATCAGCAGGGTAATATTGGCCTCAGGCGCACTTTGCTCTAAATTTAGTCGGGCTTGTTCCCGTCAACCTTTTAAAATGGTGTCGAAAAGTTTCAGGGGTCTTCAATCCAGTCGCCGTGGCTATTTGTTGAATATTTAATGGGGTTGTCTCTAGTAAATCTTTAGCCAATTCCACACGTTCAATTGTTAACCACATATGAGGGCTATGCCCTGTGCTATCCTTGAACCGGCGTTGCAATGTTCTAGCAGATGACCTTGTAACCTCTGACATACGCTCAATGCCCCAATCTTCATTTATACTTGCCCGAATTTTATCGAGCAGAGGGGAAATATTGCCCTGATAAAGGCGGGGAATGCGGTTTTGGCTTCTCATCAAAGCATTGTCCTCAACATCGATCACATATTGCGGATCAACATTTAATCGCCTCGCAACAATAGACGCAATCTTGGCACCATAATGTCCTCTGATAATATGCAAGCACATCTCAATACCAGCAGTCGCCCCTGCCGACGTAATAATATGATCATCATCAACAAATGGAACATTTTCATCCACTTTTATTTGCGGAAAATGAGTAGCAAGATCCTCAAGATACTGCCAATGCGTCGTCGCTCTTTTCCCATCTAACAACCCACTTTGGGCCAACACAAATACCCCCGTACAGATAGAAGCTATCTGTACGCCTCTTCCATGAGCTTCGACTAGCGTGTCTTTTAGCGCAGGCGGAATTTTTTCGTCAATGCCACGCCACCCCGGCATAATAATCAAATCAGCATGTAAAAGTGCCGTTAAATCCGTACTCGCCTCAATTGAGATATTGCCAATGCCTGTAATAGGTGAATCATCAACTGCGATTACTTGAAAATCATACCAATTTTCTAATTTCAAATTTTTGGAAAAGAAAATTTCAACCGCCAGGCCATATTCAAAAGGACGCAGTCCATCATACGCGAGGACACATACCTTCCTTCGTTGATTAGACCTTCCTATCACACCGTTTCGCTGATCGGTTGCAGCCGTCAGCTTGGCTTTGTACGCCATCTTTGAATCCCCCAATTCTGTTCCCCAGCCCCAGCAACTTACAACAAAAATCGTTCTAAATCGCTATAACAACTGCAATATAGAACATAAATTAGTAATTAAAAAGCATATTTTACAGTAGGTTACAGGCAAGCCGCCAGTCGTCAAAAAACATCGGTTTTACCCAGTTGGTTTTATAATTAAACTTGCTATAAGGCGTATATGAGCTTTGATCTAACAGACCCATTTGGTAGAAAAATTACTTATTTACGCCTATCCTTAACTGATAGGTGCGATTTACGATGTTTCTACTGCATGGCAGAATTCATGACTTTTTTGCCAAAAAAAGATATCCTCACCCTTGAAGAACTTTGCCAAATCTCTGATGCCTTTATCGCTCGTGGGGTAAGGAAAATTCGACTAACTGGCGGCGAACCACTGGTTCGAAAAGGATTCATGAGTTTGGTCGACCACTTAGCCGTACACTTGGACGCAGGGCGACTGGACGAAATCACCCTTACAACCAATGCAACTCAACTTGCTCGCTATGCAAATGACCTAAAAAATGCAGGTTTGAAACGGGTAAATATTTCGCTTGATAGTCTTGATCCTCAAACATTTTCTCGTATTACCAGAGGTGGAAAGCTGGAAAGCGTACTTGCGGGTATCGAAGCGGGACTTGATGCAGGGCTTCATTTAAAAATCAACACGGTCGCTCTCAAAAATGACAATGCTAGTGAAATCCCCCAAATGGTCGCATGGGCACATGCTCAAGGCATGGATATGACACTTATTGAAGTCATGCCAATGGGAGAGACAGGCGAAAATAGATTGAACCAATTCATCCCATTAACCGAAATCCGCCAACACCTTGAAAGTCAATGGGATTTAATTGACACAGATGACAACACTGGCGGCCCTGCCCGCTACGTAAATATATCCCAAACAGAAGGACGTCTCGGCTTCATCAGCCCTCTTTCCCGCAATTTTTGTAGCGGCTGCAACCGAGTACGGGTAACCTGTACGGGCAAAATATATATGTGTCTGGGGCAAAATGACCATGCAGACCTAAAAGCCGCCTTAAGGGAACCAAATGGAGTTGAAGCTCTCGATCATTTACTCGATGAAGCCATAGGACGGAAACCGGAACGACATAATTTCGAGATCAAACACCCTGATAACCCATCCACATCACCTAGGCATATGTCCGTCACTGGCGGGTAATCATATGAACCCCATCTTACTTGCCTTGTTTTTCATCACCGCCATTCTATATGCCAGTGTCGGATTTGGCGGAGGGTCGACCTATACAGCTCTACTCGTATTGGTTGATGCGAATTATTTGATAATTCCCATCATTTCCCTAAGCTGTAATATTCTTGTCGTGAGTGGAAATAGCGTCCAATATATCAGGTCAGGGTTTGTTTCCATACGGACGGTCTGGCCATTTTTGGTATTGTCAGTGCCAATGGCTTGGGTTGGTGGTTTCATACAAATACCGCACCTATATTTTATTGGCCTGCTGTCCGTTTCACTCTTATTTGCAGGGATTAGTCTACTGTTCAAAAAAACGCCCACGGAATCAAAATATACAGCCTCTCCACTACCAGCCACGGCATTAATTGGTGGTGGCTTAGGCTTATTATCTGGAATGGTTGGCATTGGAGGCGGCATTTTTCTAGCACCAATTTTGCATAAAATTTCATGGGGCAGCAGCAAACATATTGCCGCCTTATGCAGTCTATTTATATTAGTAAACTCTATATCAGGCTTAAATGGCCAATTAATGAAACACGGTAGCATCCAGACCATGCAATCAGCACAAGCATATTGGCTGCTATTGCCTATGGTCGTAGTTGGTGGGTTTATCGGCAACAGACTAAATCTAAAAGTGTTTTCGGAAAATATGATCCGAAAAATGACAGCTTTACTGATTTTATTTGTTGCAATGCGTTTACTCTTTAAGTTTTTTACTCTACTGACTGGCTAGAGAAAAATGAGTGCATCTGCATGTTAAAAATACTATATTTTGGACGCCTAAGTGACCTCGCCGGTAGGCAAGAAGAGTACCTTGATTTACCAAAAGACATCAACACGATCAGTGTTCTAAAGCCCTATTTATCCACCCTACATGACTTGGGTGACGCCCTTGATGACCCCAGTATTAAAACCATGATAAATCAATCTCTTGTATTTGGAGATGCCTCCATCATTGACGCACGAGAAATCGGATTTTTACCACCTGTCGGGGGCGGATGATGATTTTGGTTTCCAGCACACCTTTTGACCCCGGCAAACACATCAATGAATTTGCAAAAAAATGTACGTCTGCAGGCGGGATTGCCAGTTTTTTAGGCCAAGTCAGAAGCGAAAATAATACAGTATCCACCCTAACCTTACAGTCTTATCCCGGGGTTACTGAGCAAGGCATACAGGGCGCAGAAGAAAACGCACGGTTGAGATGGGAACTAGAAGATATTTTCATATTACACCGCATTGGCACCATGCAGGCTGGCGACCCGATTGTGTTAGTGCTTACAGCGGCCAAACATCGGCGTGATGCCTTTGAAGCTTGTGACTTCCTCATGGACTACCTCAAAACAGAAGCTATATTCTGGAAGAAACAGACAGGGCAAAATGGTACGCAATGGATCGAACCCCGCACCGAAGATTACCAAGATAACAAAAGATGGAGTTTATAAATGCACGGTATAAATGAAAAATTGGACCAAATATCGGTTCGAATCGCAATTTTAGTGGTCAGTGATACACGTACACTGGCGAATGACACTTCTGGCGACCTTCTTGAGCAGAGAGTAAAGGTCTCAGGTCACGAATTGGCAGATAGGAAGCTCTTGCGTGACGATATTCTTGATATCCGCGCACAAGTAAAAGCATGGATCGATGATCCCAAAATCGACGTGGTCGTTTCAAGTGGCGGGACGGGCCTAACTGGACGTGATATCACCCCTGAAGCAATTACGCCGTTATTTGAGAAAACCATAGACGGGTTTGCCCACGTCATGCACATGGTCAGTTTTCAAAGTGTTGGGGTTTCAACCATGCAATCGCGAGCGTGCGCTGGTGTAGCGAATAGTACATTTATCTTTGCCCTGCCAGGTTCCAACGGCGCTGTTAAAGATGGGTGGGATAAAATCATCTCTCTACAACTCGACAACCGCCACAGGCCCTGCAATTTGCTAGAGATCATGCCGCGGCTAAACGAAAAGTAATGCCATTAACGAACGTGAGATGCACCATTAATGTCAATGGTTGCGGCGGTTGCAGACGGACATAAATCAGATAGCAAAAACGCAACCATCGCCCCAATTTCACTTGGCTCTGCAAATTTTCCGTAGGGAATTTCTGCGATTGCAGGTTCAAGAATGGCTGGGTCAGTTGGTGCCATTTCAGTATTAATCCAGCCTGGTGCCAACGCATAAACGAGCACCCCATCTTTGGCGGCACCACGAGCCAAAGTCTTGGAAAGGGCTAACAATCCACCTTTGGAGGCCGCATAGGCGGCATGATCAATGGAATCGCCTCTATGGGAGGCGCGGCTGCATAAGTTGACAATACGTCCCTCACCAGCTGCTTTGTAATCTCTTAAGGCGGCACGGCTTATATCGGCTGGTGCTTGTAAATTAACCGCCATGATTTTAGACCATGCATCAGCCCATTCAATTTCTTCACCAAAAGGATCAGAGACAAGATCGATACCTGCATTATTTACAAGTGCATTAATCGGGCCTACCTGTGCAACAGCTTTTTCCCAAAGGCGCGTACCCGCCCCAGCTTGTGATAAATCTTCCTGAATACAGGCAATCGCATTTCCCCCGATTTCAGCACATACCGCGTCAGCAGCCTGCTTATTACCATTGTAATGAACAATAATTTTGGCACCATATTTTGCACATTGTTTTGCGATTGCCGCCCCTGCACCACGTGATGCGCCGGTTACCAATAGAGTAATATGATCCAGTTTCATGTCGTCTTCCTTCAAAGTGGATAATGATAGCTTTTAGAAAATAAGCATATTTATGCTGTCCATAGCCAAATTTATCGCAGGGGCCAAGTAAAATTGCGGGTAAACCCAACATTTTTAGAATAAACTCCGCGCAGGTACCCCATACGAAAATGTACCTTTGCGCTACTGCTTGCATATGCTAGCTTTTAATCTTCATAAAAAGGGGAAAATATTATGGAACATACACTATCAAATACATCAATCGCATTCTTAGGTTATCTGGCTCTCATGATTGTCGTTTTACTAATTCTTGCCGGACTACGTACAGGCTTAACCTTAAGCGGCAAAAAACGCGCCAATGACTTTGCGCCAACAGGAGAAGATGCAGGTGCATTTTCAAGACGACTTGTACGAACCCATGCCAATATATATGAATTCTTTCCCATATACGGCGGCGTACTACTCTACGCTCTTGCAACGGGTCAAACTGCCGTAACTAATGGCCTTGCCATCATTTTCATTGGCGCGCGCGTACTTCAATCTTGTATACACTTATTGTCTACTAGCGTTATCGCCGTTCAAGTAAGATTCTTTTTCTTCCTTGTACAATTTTTTATTGCCGCATACTGGACTTTGAAGTTCTTAGGCATTCTATAAAATCAACGAAAATGGGCGTGGAAATTATCTGCGCCCAATTCTAGCCTGCGCCATTTCATCGGCAATCACATGTGTAGACCGATGTGACGTACTGGCGAGGTCAATAATTTCGGATAAAGTATTCTCTAATCCTTGTAATTTATCTTCGACCCAATCTTTATTGTAACTGCCATCAATTTCACCGGCAATGTTAATAATACCACCGCCATTAACAACATAATCCGGGCAATATAAAACGTCCATTTCGTGCAGCTGTTGCCCCATTTGAGGCACTGACAACTGATTATTTGCTGCCCCCGCAATCACAGAAACTTTGAGCTGATCAAGAGATTTCGGATTGAGTGTAGCACCTAATGCACACGGAGCATATATATCGGCGTCCACAGCATAAATATCATCAGGCACCACAATTTTTGCACCAAATTCGCTTTCTGCTGTTCGTAAAATTTCTGAATTTATATCTGTGACAATCAACTCGGCGCCCGCATGATCAAGGCGCTTACATAAATCAAAACCCACGTGCCCAAGACCTTGAACTGCAATCCTAAGCCCTTTTAAAGACGAATTCATCTTTTTGTCTGCCGCTAATTTTATCGAACGAAACACACCATCGGCGGTCACTGGTGATGGATCACCTGAAGCAAACTCCCCGTCATCCAGACCGGCAACATAATTTGTCTGCCGGCGAACTACACGCATATCATCAGGAGAAACCCCCACATCTTCTGCTGTATAATAACGACCACCCAATGTTTGAATAGCTTTACCAAACGCCACAAATAGAGCTTCACGATCAAAGTCCCCTTCAGGCCGCATGACAACAGCTTTCCCGCCGCCTAAATTGAGGCCAGCCATCGCATTCTTGTAGCTCATGCCACGTGATAACCGAAGGGCATCCGTCATTGCTTGTTCGGATGTAACGTATTGCCATAACCGACAACCGCCTGCAGATGGCCCAAGTTTAGTTGAGTGAATAGCGATAATTGCCTTCAACCCACTCTGTGGATCTGTAAATGCATGCACACTTTCGTGGTCATCAAAATCAGCGTTTTCAAAAATAGCCATGAAGGTTTCCAGTTCACACGAAATCAAGAATCAATTCGAATATTTATCCCAAAGTATTTCTAAAACATAGAAAATTTGTTTCTAAAATAAACAAGTTATGAAATATAATATGCATAAATTTAGTTTTTCAAGGTTGTTATGCAGAAAGTGTATTGCCGCCTGATGCCGCCGCTTTAATCAAGCCAATCGCCAAAGCAGCACCACTCCCGTCCCCAATGCCAACCCCCATGTCCAAAACAGGGGTTTTCCCGATCCGGTCCAGCAATGCCCCATGGGCCGGTTCACTTGTAATATGGACAGCCAAACAATGTTCCAGCGAGCTTGGGTTAAGGGCATGTAAAACCGCAGCCGCAGAGCACACCGCATATCCATCAAGAAGCACTGGGATTTTCTGGTGCCGTGCCGCTAAAATTGCACCAACCATCCCGGCAACATCACGGCCGCCAAAGCACCGTAAAACCTCCAGTGGGTCGGTCAAGATATCCTTGTGAAAATGAGTAGCATCACCTACAGCCTCTATACGTCTTTGGGCTGTTTCCCCGTCTCCTCCAGCCCAGTATTGCGCAGCCCCACCGTACAAACCGCGAGTAATTCCAGCTGCGGCTGTTGCCGTTCCCACACCAGCATTGCCAAGAACAATTAAATCCGCACCTTCTGATACCACTTCCATACCGAATGCGATTGCCTGAGCACATTCCCGTTCGGATAAAGATGCCTCGTTTCGCATATCCTTTGCTGGTTTTTCTATACCCATCTCGTAAATTTTGTAGGCAGCGTCCTGCGCGCTTGCGATACCACGCACCGCAGTTTGACCAGAAGAAAGTGCCTTCACACGACGTTTAGCTAGCTCTACAGGATCTTTTCCTTTTACAAACTCAGCTACCATATGAGCGCCGACAAACACACAAACCATGGGCTTTTGTATTTGCGGTGTATCAGTCCCCTGCCAACCCGCCAGCCACGTTACAATTTCATCAAGCTTACCCAGCGGGTTCAACCCGCTTGCCGCTGACTGTAATCTAGAAGTAACTTTGATCATCATATCCGCATGCGGCGCAGGCATGCTGGCAACAAGATTACGAATATCATCAAATGGTTTAGCTGTGGTAGTGTTCATGGTCGCACTATCACCAAAGGGGCACTTGCAATCAACATAATTTTCTCACTTTTTATACCTCTTTTTCGATCTTCATACTTACGTAACCAGATATTTGTAATTCATGCTTATGGCAAACACTTTGATTAGAGATGCAATCTTAATTAGCGGCATATTCGCAAGTGGGTTTTTGGCATTTTACCATCGAGATACCATTTACGAATATGCAGGCATTGACCCGCAGACCATCGCCATGGCCAGAGAAAATGCTAAAGCCAATAGACAAGAGCTTTCACAGGAAACACCCCAACAACAAACAGCAGCTGCAGCCCACGAACGGACCACAACCATTAGCAAATCTCCCGATGGTCAATATTGGGCTAACGCTATGGTCAATAATGAACAAGTGAAATTTTTGATTGATACAGGAGCCAGTGTCGTAGTTTTAACGCCCAAAGATGCTGAAAAAGCAGGCTTGCGCCCCAAAGACCTCACTTATAATGCGCCAATGAACACTGCGTCAGGACAAGTCATGGCGGCACATGCAGACATCGCCAGCATTTCCATTGGGAATGTCATCGTCCATAATGTACGTGCAGTGGTTATCCCCAAAGGTCTTACCCACTCCCTCCTTGGCATGAGTTTCTTGGGCGAATTACGCAAACTAGAAGTGACCCCTGAAGAATTGATTCTAAGGCAATAATGTTTTTCGCAAAATATTAAGCGCGATCAGAAGCAAACAGACACCAAATATCATTCGTAATTTTTGCTGACTAAGATTATGCGCTGCTTTCACGCCAAAGGGAGCACAAAGTACACTCGTAAATGCAATGAGAACAAACCCCAATACATTTACATACCCAAGTGAAAAATCAGGCCTGCCAGTAACGCCTTGGCCACTAAAAATATACCCGATTGTAGCAGGCAGGCTAATGAAAAAACCTAGTGCGGCAGCGGTGCCGATTGCATGGTGAATTCGTTTATTAAACAATACCATTAACGTCACACCAATAGAACCAAATCCGATCCCTAATAAGGCGCAAATGCCGCCCAGCGCCGAACCTGCTACAGGTGGGGCTATTCCTTCTGGCACATCATTCGCTAGCTTCCAGTCAGGGCGACCAAAAATAAATTGTAGAGAAATTACCGCAATAAAAACGGCAAAGACAACCAACATTGCCTCACCTGAAAGACGTTTCGCAATCATCAAGGCTGTCAGCAAAGCACCAATGCCGATCCATAGCCCCCAACTTTTCAACGGATTAGGCGGCCAAACCAGCGCCCAATCAACAGCACCTCGTTGATGGTGTGCGTGAGCTGACCGCAGAGAAGTTACAACAATGACAGCCATAGATGTTGCCACAGCAGCATGCATGCTCACATCCTGAGAATACCCTAGAGCACTGAATGTATAATATAGGGCCGGCACAATGATCGCACCGCCACCAATCCCAAAAAGGCCCGCGCTAAATCCAGCTAGGGCCCCAACAGCAAGTAAGGCGAACCCCAAACTAATCAAATGAGGTTCCATTATGCTTCCTTCTCACGGGCAGTCAAAATCGCACGGTAGGCAAGCTCTATTTTTTGCGATGGCAAAAGTGACTTGTCTGCTTCACTTAGGGCGCGCCGCCATAATCTCGCACCGGTTTGCCCATGATATAAGCCCATAATATGCCGAATTAATGCTTTGGTGGATGGGTGTTTTCCTTCCATACTTTTTGCATAATCAATAAGTTGTTGAACAATATCGTCACGAGAAAAATTGCTGGCTTCCTCACCAAATATTTTCGCATCCACCTGGCTTAATATCCAAGGATTATGATAGGCTACTCTACCGAACATCACCCCATCCAACCCTTGCGATACATCTTGCGACTGGTCCAAATCTTCCAACCCACCATTAAGGACAATCTGCAAATTTGGGTAGCTTTCTTTCATTTGCCGTACCAAACCATAATCAAGTGGAGGAACAGTACGGTTATCTTTCGGGCTTAGCCCCTCTAACCATGCTTTTCGGGCATGAATTACAAAATGTTGACAGCCAGCCGCACTGACTATTTCTAGAAAATGAGGAAGGCTTTCATTTGGCTCTTGTTCATCAATTCCGATACGGCATTTTATCGTAACAGGAATTTTTAGGTTTTCTTGCATCGCCTCAAAACATGCTGCCACCAAGTCAGGCTTAGCCATCAAGCTTGCTCCGAATTGCCCGGATTGCACTCGATCAGATGGGCAGCCCACATTTAGGTTGATTTCGTCATACCCAAACGCCTCACCAATCAGACTTGCCTTGGCCAGCTTAGTTGGATCGGAACCACCAATTTGCAATGCGACAGGATGTTCACATTCATTATATCCGATTAAATAAGGCCGATCCCCATGAATAACCGCGTCCGCCACCACCATTTCAGTATAAAGCAAAGCGCGCTGCGACAGCATCCGGTGAAACACCCGACAATGCCTATCCGTCCAATCCATCATGGGGGCAACGGCGAATATGAAATCTTGGTCTCGCATCATTTGTACGCTTTAAAATTTTGCCCAGCCCATATTTGCAATACGCAAATCTTTCGGAACTTAATCGCTTTACATATCGCGGATATGCAAATGCCGCGCAAGCCCCTTCATAGATCAGAACACATTCTTTTGATATCTTGGGTGATTAATCCTGTGGCGCGGCATACCAGTTTTTAGTTATGGCGTTTGCTTCAGCGTCACTGTCGAGAGCATCTCCCACGATAATGTCATCAATCAGAGCATCCATAAACCCATCGCCAGCCCCAGAGGCCGTACGGTAGCCACTTTCCTTCATCACATCGGTTTTATTTAGCATCAAAATTTCCCACCCCGCCCTTTGCTTACAGGCAAGGCCGCGCAGCGCCGATTCACTACTTTGTGCGTGAAACTCGCGGCAAAGTTGCCCATCAACAGATTTAAAAGATAATATAGGAAGAACAGACACTTCGCCCTTGCTAATTGAAACACGTTGAGAGCTTGGCGTTTGCTCTAGCACGTCAAAAAGAGGGTTTTCAGTTTCGATCACACCGCTCATTTGCGCATAAAGAGCCCCTTCTGATGTCTGATTGTTTGCCAAAGACATCCTACCAACCATCGTACCAAAGACTAAGGCAAAGCTTGCAGCGATCGGGGTGGCCCATCTCGAAAAATTAGCGGCTGGTTTTGGCGAATCTTTTTTTGCAAAAGCGACAACATTACTCACTTCATCACTTTGCGACTCGTCCAACAAAGATAAAATATGCGCAGGAATATCATCCTCTATCAAAGGTTTATAAGCCTGTTTTACCGCTTCGCTCGCCGCCGCTAAACCCGCCAACCGATTAGCTAGAGCCGAATCGGTTTTCATATCCAAAGCAAGCTGCATACCGAGGTCTTCAGAGAGTTCCCCGTCAAGATATGCTGATAATTGTTCGTCGGAATAAGTCATTAATTATGCCCTATATGCCTGAGACGGCGTGAAGGGGTGCGGACCTTCAGAAAATTGTTCTGCAAGATTCTTACGCGCACGTGCCATTCTACTCATCACAGTACCGATAGGCGTATCTAATATTTCTGATGTTTCTTTGTAGGAACACCCTTCTATAGCCACAAGCGCCAAGACAGCTCTTTGGTCATCGGGAAGGGCATTCATCGCACTTTTAACCTTTTTGAGTTTTAACTTATCCATAATTTCTTGCTCACCTTCTGGCCTATCATGAATGGTGATATCTTGCCCAAGGCTTGCTTTTTGTCGTACCTGCCGAGACCTAATTTCATCAATCCAGATATTTTTGCATACACGAAACATCCATTTTTTCATATCAACATCTTTAGGGGCGCCTTTCACAAGAACCCGTTCTACAGTCATCTGCAATAAATCATCACCATCCGCTTGATTTCCCGCAATCGATATAGAAAAGCGCCTGACATGGGGCAAGGCTTCTAGTATCTGCGCGCGCTGGTTATCTTTACTTGCCTCCATATGACTTCAACTAATTGACGTTTGAAGGAGGTAAGTTATTCCCGAAACTATAAAATTTTTATTTGCCATGCTTATTATTCCGGTTTCGCAGCGGCTGTAACAGGCGACTTTTCCAAAGGGCGCAGCAAGCCATAACCATATATTGGATCATATCCTTTTACGCCTAAATCTTCCGCATTATCCTTTAATTGTTCTAATAAGGAACCATTCGATAATTTATACTGCGCTTGCGCCAAAGCTAGTGTTACTGCCGCAAAAGGAGCCGCGAAACTGGTACCGCTAGAGGATTGGTATTTACTATTGCCACGCGCGTTGCGAATAGCAACCCCTGGCGCGGCAAAATCAACGTGGTCGCCACGGTTGGCATAACGATAAATATTATTTTCCTTGTTAACGGCAGTAATCGCCACAACATTCGCATAAGCAGCAGGATACAGAGGCTTTGCCGACGGGCCATCATTACCAACGGCGGCAACAACAACAACTCCTTTATCAGCCGCCCTTTCAATTGCTGCTTTTAAGATCGCATTTTCCGGCCCTGCGAGGCTCATATTGATGACTTTCACATCATTAGCAACCATCCAGTCAATTGCTTGCACCAAGTTTTCTGTTGTCGTAGTTTCCCCACCTAAAGGCGAATTAAAGAACACCGAAGCCGCATATAGCTCGGCATTGGGCACAAGACCTTGATAATTTGGGGATTGACCAACCAATATGGAAGCAACCGAAGTGCCGTGCACGGGACGCTTGAAATCAAAGGATACAAACTCTCGGGTTTTAATTTTTGCATTTGAGAACACTTTATGATCAGCCCGAATGGCAGTATCAATCATTCCAATTCTGAGACCCTCTCCCCATTTGTATTCATGGGCATCAAAAAGCGTCTTAGGTATAATACCACTTCCTTTGACATAACTTTTACCTCTTTTCGTCGTATAAAGATGATTATAATCAACTGGAATATCGGGTAGTATTTTAACAATATCATCCTTCACCTGTGCAATATTATGGCTGACTGGAGGCTCGACCCTCGCCATCATTTTTTCTAGACCACCTAGCTCTTGTTGCTCTCGTATCAGGTAACCTTGTGCAACAAGCTCATCTAACTCACCGGCTCTAGCAAGGATCAAAACCTCGCCCGTTAATGCGATGTTTCCAATTTCATCATTTTCAACAATAAAGCGATCGAGGTCTCGCATTTCGATAGATTCCGTTACTTGTTCAATTTCATCATTCATACGATATGCATCATTGAAATCATCATTTTCCAAGTCATCTTCTGCACCTTCTTCGACATTGTCCTCAACGTCATCTTCGACATCGTCCTCAACATCATCTTCGGCATCGTCCTCAACGTCATCTTCAACATCATCCTCGACATCGTCTTCAACATCATCTTCTACGTCATCTTCAACATCATCTTCAACGTCGTCTTCTACGTCATCTTCAACATCATCTTCAACGTCGTCTTCTACGTCATCTTCGACATCGCCTTCTACGTCATCCTCAACGTCATCCTCAACGTCATCCTCAACGTCATCTTCAACATCATCTTCAACATCATCTTCGACATCATCTTCTACGTCATCCTCAACATCATCTTCAACGTCGTCTTCTGCATCGTCTTCAGGATCCACTTGTGCAAAACTTGGGGAGGCATATTGCCAACTCATCATACTAAAGACACAAAACCCAACCAGAGCATATATGGAAATTTTTCGAAAACTGGGCATATTTACACCTAAAACCGAGCACCTAAACTAAGGGCTGCAATGCTACGTTCATAATCTGCCGTAGCTAAGTTAGAGGAGTATATAGCATGACCAAGTTCAAACTGCCCATAAAAAACATCAGTAATGGGAAGCTCTAGCTCTAATTCAAATCGGTGACGATTATCATCTCTCTGCACATTTATAGAAGGTGTAATCTTACTATAATCACGCATTTCGTATCGCCATCCCGCCTTAAAGCGTGCTTGACGCCCTCGAAATGGCAACCGTTTCGCATATCTAATTTTGAATTTATGGGCACCAAAATCGAACTCATCACCTATGGCATCACTATCTTCATAACTGTAACCAGCCTGAATATACTGACGTACTCCATCTAAAAAGAAATATACATCACCGCCAACTTTATGTACCTGAGAATCACGAGATGGCGCACTTTGAAATTTTTTGTCTGCATAACCATAAAAACCACGAACATAAGTTTTCTTATTTAAAAATTTCGAGGCATATGGGCTAATTTGGTTTAAAGTTAGAAAGTCATTCTGGTTCAAACTACTATCTGCAAATTGGTAACTAACTCCGGATTTAAACCCACCAAAATCATGTTCTAATTTCACCGACACAAGGTGTGTCAGAACATCAAACCGAGAGAATTCCTCATGATTGGTTGAAGACAACTTATAACGAAGAGAAAACTCTGTATCTTTATTTATTTCTTTCTCAAACTCCACACTAGCACTGAGCTTTGCAGAAACATCCCCGCGACCAGCATTCAAATCAAGTTCATTTACTGAAACATTGCTATTATAAAAAGCACCAGCCTGTATGTGAAAATTAAGACCAGACTTCAACGGGATTTCCTTTGGTGCCCCCGCTTGTGTTTCACGTGCTCTATCATCTTGTGCATTTGCATTTACACCACTGAAAATCAGTAGTAATACAGCACCGCAATATGCAACAAATTCATTCATACTATCTCCCTGCGCCTATCGAGTATACCCAAAGGAACTTAAGAGCTAGTTAGGTTCCTCAACCAAATGTAGAATTTTGTATACTCTTTACATATTGCTTTTTGTCAAAATTTGCTTTGAAAGAATGCCCAGCATTGGGCACAATATTCAATTTAACGTTCGGCGGACGGTCATGCTTGATCGCAAGATCAACCAGAGCTTTTACCCAATTTTGACTTCGTTCAAGGCGATTTTTTCCTTGTTTTTCATCAATACTCGGTGCTCGGTTTAATGTTTTATTTCGCCGACTGTCTCGCTCTCCAACAATTACTTCAATTGGGAGAGGTAGTAACCCTTTTGGGTAGAATTGCAAATCTGAAAACTCTGGGTTTTTCCCCACCCCTTCAGGGTAAGCTACACTCTCATCGGGAAAAGTATACCACCCCGGTGCCATCAAAATTAATTTAGCGACCCGGTCAGGATATAACATTGCATAGCGATGCGCGAATTGGCCGCCGCCGGAGTAACCACTAAGCGTAAAACGCTCTGTTTGAACGCCAAGCCTCTCGCTTACATCTTTTAGAATTGCATCAAGGGCATCATTAGGGCGATTGCCATGCTCATCAGCTCTTAATATTTGAAAATGCTTGAACCTTTCTTTTGAAAACAATGGTGTAATAATGATTGTATCTTCAAAATCAAATTCTTGTGCATACCGCAAGCAATGTTCTGCTGCATTACGCGTGATGCCATGTATAGACACAAAAATTTTAGGAGATTTTGAAATATTTTCAGGAATGAAAATATAATAGGGATACCCCTGCTCATCTTGGGTTGTCAGTGCAAGAATTTTTTGTCGGTTTAAAGTATTACTCATATTATTGTTCCTATTTAACCTCTTTAAGATTGAGGTTATGAAGTGATGATTTAAAGTCAGAAGCGGGAGAGACGCGGATGCGACCTTTATCCAAGCGCCAAACCGTATTACATAAATTTAGAAATGCTGGGTCATGGCTAGCCGCAATGATTGTGCCTTCGAATTTACTCAGAACTTTAAAGAAGGCAGCCTTCATAGACTTGTCCAAGTGCACATCGACTTCATCCAGCAGCAAAATTTTGGGCTTCATTAACAAAGCTCTCGCGATCACAATCGCGGAAATTTCGCCCTTGGATAAATTGGCCCCACCCTCTCTAATTTGGCGTTTCTTCCAAAAGGCAGATTTTGGATCATCTATATCCATACCCAAATCACGTAAGAGCGGTGTCACTTCTTTCAAATCTGGCACAGCGAGAGGGTAGCATAGGTTTTTTGCGATAGTGCCTTTAAATAACGGATCATCCGAGCTTGCCAAGGTTATTGTACGCCGCAAACTACCAACGCCCAGCTTTTTAATAGATGTTTTCCCGAGCAAAATTGTCCCGGAATCCGCTTCATCCAACCGCATTACCAAGTGTAATAAAGTAGACTTACCTGCACCATTTGCACCAAAGAGAACAATTCGCTCACCTTTTTTTGCCGTAACATTTACCTTTCGTAAAGCAGGCATAAATTTCACAGCTTTAAAGCTTAAATCAAGGCCAGATATGCGGGCTCGTTTCCCTTTAACTGGTGGCATAATTTTAGGCCCAAGTGCCAAAAGACTATCAATTTTTTCCCGCGCAATTTGAGCACCGTGCCAATACTCATAAACCCGCCCCAAGTCATACAAGGCTGGGGTAATGAAACTAATCAAAGCGAGAGCCGCAAACAATTCGCCTGGGGTCAATGCCCCACTTCTTAAATCAGCAGCACCAAGTACGGCAGCAATTACAAGCGCAAGGCTTCCAACGAGACGGGTAAGGCCACGCAGAAGGCCAATATTGCTAGCCCTTTGACGCATAGCCCCTTTTAAACGGCTCGACTTTCGGATGAAATCACGCCGCTCCACCTGACGCCTTGCCAAAATTTGAATGGTCTGCATTGTTATGATTTTTTCAGTGACACCAGAAGCTAAAATAGACCGCTTCTTACGGGCATTTCGCACTGATGCATTTACATAACGACCAAGCAAGAAAGCGAAGAGCGCCCCCGTCAAGAACAACGCAGCAAGCCATGAAGCAATATGGCGATTTATAAAGAACAGTGCCGTTAACCCACTACAGAACACAATCGATGACACCAATAACCGCGCAAGGCCAATACTAACCCATTGCCGCAATGCCGTTAAGTCATTCATAAAACGTAATAACAACGGCCCCTTGCTCTTACGAGCTAAGACACGAAATGATAAACGGCTCAGATGGTCAAATAACGACACCCGAATGGCGTGCACATAGTTTTGCCCAATTCGTTCGGCTTCAACCCGTTCGCGCCATTTCAAAACGCCGATGATAACGGCAATCGCAAAAGGCAGCAGAATATCATAATCAAACTGCCCCTCTTGCATTGCTTTCATATTTAACAAGTCTTTGATTTGAAACGCGAGCGTGACAGCCAGCCCCGCTTGCAGCGCACCAATAAAGGCAAGCTTCTTAAGGGATTTAAATAAATCCCAAGAAAACAAAGGAGTACGCTCACTCATCAAATATTCCTATCCTGCCGGCAGTCTATGTTACTTGCAACAAGTCGTGTGCCAGTTGTGCCGTATTCGCATATGATTCTGCATCCAGAATAGGTATATCTGTCGCAAGCGCAGCTTCACGAGCACAAAGTGGTGATGATGTTAACATGCCGCTAATTGTGATTAGTGGAAGATCTTCCGCCAGTAACAAATCAACACCAGCACTCGCTGATAAACCATCACGCGCAGCATAAACAAGGCAATCAATTTGTTCTTTAAACCAGTCAGAGCCAATAATATAATTAGTTTCTTCTTGTAGCAAACCATCAGCAACCTCGATCACAATAACATCCGGTTTCTTGGCCCGAGCAGCGTTGCAGAGCAGATTCATAATTGCTTTAAGTTCTTCATGAGAAGTTTTAAAACTTGTTGGATAACCAGCATCAGTAAAATCATACGCAACCACCGCGCCGGCATCCTGATATTGCCACATATCGCCACCAGCACCGGTACCTGTAATTTTCAGAGCGGCTACCCGCAAATTTTCTTTGCTGAGGCTATATATGATGCTTGCAGCTACTGTTGTTTTACCCGCATTCATCCCTGAACCTACGACAGCGATCACATGGGGTTTAACAGAAGCCTTAGGTACTTTTACATTAGATAATGCGCCGCGTTTAATATTGACAATTTCACGGTCTTTATCACACAAAATCCCAATTGGCATAATTCTGGTTGGGTTTTTAACCCTTGCATTTTTTGACGCATATGTCGCAGCAATTCCGCCTGCCGCCACCATATAGCATTCACCCAAGTCATCAGGAACATAGCCTTCAAACTGATCGGCGGCGTAACGAGCCCCATAGCTTAGAATAATTTCGTCGCCAACATGTAAATATGCCCGACGCCCATCCGTTTGTTCAATACGTTTGTGCTGTCCAAGGGAAACAATTTTGGCGAGAATAATATCACCGGCCTTTGGCGCCACGTCTCCAGCCTTTAAATACTTGGCAACGCTCAAATCCATGTTGCGTGTAACATAGGCACGTTTCGCGCTACTTACACGACTGGCCTTTAAGGAAGAAAACTTAGTTCTACCTGTCTTTGTCACGGCTTTCATGTTTTTAAAACTTTTCTCAAGATGTAGAGGTGGTTGAGCAACTGCTTCCGGAATACTGTTGAATGTCATGTCATCAAGAGCATTTTCGACATCTGTTACAACTGTATTAGTGTTATCCATAGTAAATAAGCTGACCATTTTGTTTTCCTTTGTAAAAACTAGTTCTGCCTAATTGACGTTTCCACACCCGTTTTTATTCCCAAAAAAATAAATAAAAAAAAGAGGGAATAAATATCAGAGCTAAAACGTCTTAATATTAATGACACGAAAAATTACTGAAAATCTTTCGACTACACATTATTACAAGAGGGTTCCCAATGAAAAAATATTCTAACTCGGTCGCAGCTGTTTCGGTGCTATTGTTAAGCACAGTTGCACAGACAGCAATAGCAAAAGACAGCCCAACCTTAGTTCCACAAGGTCGTCTACAAATTGATTACACCAATGCTAATGGTGATAACTCCAACGCGGACTTTAATGGGTTTGATTTACGCCGGGCTTATATTGGAGCGCATGGTAAAATCACAAAAAACATTTCTTACAATGTTGATGTTGGCGTTGATGAAAACGGCAAAGTGACACCTATTGTCGCTTTTGTTGATTGGAAACCATTAAAACCAAGCTTTCGAATTCGTGCAGGCCAGTTTAAATCCCCGATGTCCTTAGATGAAAGTACATCATCGCGTTTTACATCCACGATTGAAAGAGCCGCATTTACCGATAGTTTCAACATTCAAAGACGGGTTGGGATCGGATTTATTCAGCGTGGGGAAACACATACACTATCCGCAGCCGTTTTTGGTGGCGCTATAGATCACCAGCCATTCACAAGTGGGCGCGTTGTCGCCGCCCGAGCAACATTCAATCCATATTTGAAAAAGAAAAAAGCTATTCACCTTGGCGCCTCTTTTCGTCACCGAACCGACAACAAAGATCGTGGCCCCAACCGCTATACGCAAAGGCCGTATTCTCATAATATCGACCCCATTCTCAGCACTGGTAAAATCGCCGAGTCAGATACGACCTTCATCGGTGAAGTCGCGTGGATAAACGACAAAGTATGGACCGCTGCCGAATATGCCATTAACTCTGCAAAATGTTCAACATGCGTATCGGATCCAAGTTTTAATGGTTATTACGCAGAAATTGGAATGTTCTTCAAAGGTCGAAAAGTTTATAAGAACGGGAAATTCAACCGACCGAAGGTCTATGATCCAGTTACTGAAGGTGGGCGCGGCGCCTTCTCCATTGTTGCAAGATATGATGGCCTTGACCTAAAAGATAAAGCCATTGATGGCGGCGACCTCAAAACATGGATCTTAGGCGCTGATTGGTACCCTACAAAAAATACTCGTATCGGTGTAAACTATTTTAATTCTGATGCCAACCTCGGCACCAGCTCATCACGCCTTGCGCCGGAATTTGTTGCCTTACAAGTGGCCAACATTAAGAAAGAAAAAGTCAAAGGTTTCTTGATCCGCGCTCAATATGACTTCTAATACAGGATAATTTGTGTTATCCAAAGCGACCCCATTTTACATTTTGTAAAGTGGGGCATTCTTTAGCAAGCATGTTTTTTCTATTTTTATCCTACCTATGATTTTTTCACTCTCTCAAAATACGATAATGGAGATACTAAAATGAAATTTTTACCGCGATTGGTATTATTGCCTATTGTTGCACTACTAGCATCTTGCTCAACCTCATTACCTGCACAGCTGAATATAAAACCTATGAACAAACCACAATACGCCCTTGTCATACATGGCGGCGCAGGCACCATTCGCAAACGCAATATCACCCCAGAGAAAGAAGCGGCATACAAAGCCAAGCTAGCCGAAGCACTGAGTGCAGGGCAAGCTGTATTAGAAAGAGGCGGTAGCGCCTTGGATGCAGTTGAAACCAGTATTATCATTCTGGAAAACTCTCCTTTATTCAATGCTGGTAAAGGAGCCGTTTTTACACATGAGCGCATTAATGAACTTGATGCATCCATTATGGACGGGCGAGACTTGAATGCTGGCGCCATTACGGGAGTAACTCACATTAAAAACCCCATTAGCCTTGCCCGCGAAGTTATGAGTAACTCAGAGCATGTTATGTTGGCGGGCAAAGGCGCGGAAGAATTCGCAAAAACACAAGGTGTTTTCTTGGTTGACCCCGAATATTTTAAAACTGAAAAACGTCTACACCAATTAGACCGTGCGATTGAACGTGATGGCGGCGCTATCCTAGATCACGATGGCGACAAAAGTGCGTTCTATGGAGATCCGATCGATCCTGAGAACAAATTTGGCACGGTTGGCGCTGTTGCACTTGATAAACGAGGCAATCTAGCCGCTGGAACCTCAACAGGCGGGTTAACAAACAAACGCTGGAACCGTATTGGCGACAGCCCTATTATCGGGGCGGGTACCTATGCTGATAATAAAAGTTGTGGCGTCTCCGCAACCGGGCACGGAGAATATTTTATTCGAGCAACTGTAGCACGCAGTATTTGCGCCATGGTCGAATATAAAGGGATTAGCCTCAATCAAGCTGCCAATGAAATCGTCAATGATCAATTAGAATTGATGGGTGGCCATGGCGGGATCATTGCGATTGATAAGGATGGTAACATTTCTATGACTTTTAATACGGCTG